>JANPEL010000076.1:0-27156 GCA_031431925.1 Gemmatimonadota bacterium
CGATCGTGGTATGGCGGAGCGCCTGGCTGACCTCGTTGTTCTGGAACTCATAGAGAAGGTTCCACCGGTGCCGGTCTGTGGCCCCGCGGGTCGCGTTTCGGACGTACGCTGCGGGCACTTGTTCCGCGTCGGCGCGGGCGCCCGCGAAATTGCCGAGATTGAGCCGCACCCGAGCCCGTCCGACGAGCGCCATGTTGCGAAGATCGGCGCTGTTGGCGGCCGTCGCCAAACCAAGTGCCTCGGTCAGCCGGGTCTCAGCGTCTTGGAGAGTCTGCTGAGGCGTCAGGATCGGGCCCTGATTGAATGCCATCGAACAGAACGCCTCGCCGAGCGGAATCGTGGCGTACGCCGCGTAGGTCTTGATCTGCGCTTTCAACAGCGCCTTGGTCGGGACCCTGGCGTCGGGGAATCCGTCGATCTTGGTGAACGCGTTGTCGGCCAGAACTCGGGTGGCCTGGAGCGGCACCAGGAAGTTGTACCCGCCCACCGCGCCGTCACAGCCGTCGGTCAGGTTGAGGTTGTTGTCGAGAACGGTCCGAAGACCCCAGGCATTGGTGTTGCCTTGGCCCGAGGTCGAGATCACCTGATCGGAGAGTGCGTTGGCCGCGGCCACGTACTGGCTCCAACCGCATTCGAACGTGATGACGACCCCATTGGCCAGCGCCGTCGCGAGTGACGGGTCGTCGAGCTGATCGGTAACGACTTTGCCCGGCAGCTCAACGTCGAGCAGACTACTGCAAGCCGTCGTCCCGAGGGCGCTCAAGGCGCCCACCAGGGCAAAGCCGCGGACCCGCCACCTTCGGATGATCGAATTCATGTCGGTCTTGCTCCCTCCGCGTCCAGCACGTTTGGGGGTAAGGATCGCGTTTCGCATTAGAGACCCATCCGGACGGTGACCAGGAATCGGCGCGCCGTCGGCCAGGCGTCTTGTTGATTGGCGGCCAGACCACCGGGGTCACCCGCGTAGAAGTTGCCGTTGAGACGGACCTCCGGATCTTTGAGCCGCCTCCCGAACAACTCTTTCTGAGACTGCCAAATCGTCCAGAGGTTCCGGGCCGACGCCGTCACCGACATCCGCTGGGTCCCGAACTTCTTGGCCAGCCCGCTCGAGAGCGTGTAGGTCGCCGAGAGGTCCCGAAGCTTGGCGTAGCCGGTCCGAATCGTATTGGCCTGGGCTCGGCTATCGAACGTGTTGGCCCGGATCCCCTCGAGGATCGGATCGGTGCCCAACACCGCCAATTCACTGTTCCGGAAGGAAATGCTGGGCCCGCTGAGCTCGGAGGCCCGGATGTAGCTGCCACCGAGATAGTCGACCTGCGCGAAGAGTTGGAGCTGCGCTCCGATCGCGACGGTCATGCTGCTGGCGCCTTGCCAGGTCGGGAGCACGCTCCCGAAGAAGAGCTGGGGGGCCTGGGCGCAGGGCACCGGCGCCCCGCCACCGGCAGACAGGTTCGTCCCCGTAATGAGGGTGCCTCCCTCGCACATCACGTTGGTGGCGACCCCGTTGGTCAGGGTCGACGAGACAACGCGACGGCCCCAAATCGACGCAATCGGGTATCCCGGGACGTGGAATTGGTTGAACTGGGCCGAACTCGGGCCCGCGAGACTGGCCCGCCCCTCACCAAGGCTCAGAACTTCGTTCGAGTTGAACGCCAACGACGACCGGAGGTCAATGGTAACGCCCCGGGTCCGGAAGGCAGTCGCATTCGCGGCAATCTCGAGCCCCTGGTTTTGAATGCTCCCGAGGTTGAGCAACCGAGTGCCGGCAAATCCCGTCGACGGCGGCAGTCCGACCGGAACGATCGCGTCGTCGGTGGTCTTCCGGTAGAACGTGACCTCGAGCCCGACCCGCTCGTCGAACAGCCCGGCGTCGAATCCGAACTCGGCCTCCTTGGTCACTTCCGGCTTGAGGCTCGGGTTTCCGAAGTTATCGGTGGTCAAGCCGGTCGCCCCGCCATCGCCGACATACGGCCGGTAGGTCTGCAAGGCCACGAAGGCGTCGGGTTGCTGGCCGGCTTTGCCCCAAGCTCCCCGGAGCTTCAGGGTACTGAACAGACTCGATCCTTTGAGGAACGGCTCGTCGCTCAGAACCCAGGACGCCGAGACCTTCGGATAAAGGACGAAATCGAAGTCGGTGCCGAAGGCGCTATTGTCGTCGCCGCGAAGCGCGCCCGTCAGGAACAACCGGTTCTTCCACGCGAACTGTTGCTGGGCGTAGGCGCCGACCGTCTTGTTTTCGATGAATTCTTCGTCGGTGTTGCGGATCGAACCGGCGCCGAGCGTTTCCAGGCTCGAGACCGCCAAATTCTCCGCCGTCGAGTAGGCGATCTGGGTTCCCTTTTTATAGTACTGCAACCCAGCCGACGTCTCCGACCTGAGGGTGTTGCTGAGTTTGAACGATCCGGTCGCGCCGTAGTCGGCGCTGACGTAGCTCACGTCCCGGTTATAGAGGGCGCGGGCCCCGTTCGGCAGGAAGTAGCCGGTCCGGAACACCCCTTCGGCCCGCCGGGCAATGCCGGCCAGGCGTGAGGTGCCGAAGTCCCCGCCGATCGTGATCCGGTGGCTGAACCACCCGAACGGCCGATGCCGGAAGGTTCCGTTCAAAATCATCCGATCGAGGTTATCGTAGCCCTCAGTCTCGTTGGCCAGCCGCTCCGGGAGGACGAATTGGTAACCGCGGAACGGCCCGTCAGCCCCGTTCGGCAGGTTCCGGCCCGGCTCGCATCCGGGCGACGGACAGGCAAAGTCGATGGCCACCGTGATCGGCTGGTTCATCGGCGACTGCGACCGGAGCTTGCTCCGGGTATACCCGATCCCGACGTCGGTGCTGAATTTTTCGTTGGGCGTCCAGTTGATGTTGGCCCGGGTCGAGAGTTTGTTCTGCCAGTTGTAGCTGACCGTACCTTCCTCGCGCTCGAAATCGCCGGAGAAGAAGTACTTGATCACTTCGGTGCCCCCGCCGATCGTGGCCCCGAGAGAACTGGTCAACCCGGTGCTGAACGGGCTGCCCTTACATCTGCTCCCTTCGGCCTTATAGGGGTCTGGGCAGTAGCCGTACAGGGTTATTGGGAACCCAACCGTCCGGTCGTTGGTGAGGACGTTGAACTCCTTGACCGAGCCATCGGCCGCCCGATAGTACTTGGATTGGAAGAGATTCTCGGGATCCGGAAGCCAATTGGCCCCCTGCTTGGCCGTGAGCTGGATCTCCGGCCTCCCGGTCTTCCCTCGTTTGGTCACAATCTGGATGACGCCGTTCGAAGCCTCGGTGCCGTAGATCGTAGCGGCCGAAGGCCCCTTGATGACCTGAATCGACTCGATTTCGTCGGGATTCAGATCATTGATTCTGGATTGGGCATACCGGGTGTCGTTGCCGATCTTGCCGTCAAAGAGGGCTCGGGGTGTGCCGGCGGCCGGGTTGTTGTCGACCCGGACGCCATCCACGTAGACGAGCGGATTCGACGAGAGCGCGATGCTCGCGGCGCCGCGCAATCGGGTCGTACCACCCGATCCGACGCTGCCCCCAGCCGATTGGAAGGCCAACCCGGGCACCTGAGTCGCCAGGATGTTCTGGAGCGTGGTTGCCGGGGCGATCTCTTCCAGCGCGGCGGTGTTGACCCTGGTGATGGCATTGCCGAACGACCGAGCCTCTTGCGCCCCGGCCGTGCCGCTGACGACCAACTCGTCAAGGTTGACGACCTGGGGCGCCAGGCTGATCGCGATGTCACTCGCCCCAACCCGCACCGTTTGGGTCAATCGCCGGTAACCGATGCGGACCACCTCGATGGTCACCTGTTCACCCGTCACGCCGACGATCCGAAACACGCCTCGGGTATCGGTTTGCACGGCCCGGTTGCTGCCGATCACCGACACGCGCGCCCCCGTCAATGGCTGCCGGGAGTTCTGATCGGTCACCGTCCCGCTGATTTCCCGTTCCTGGACCACCGCCGGACCGCGAAACTCCAGCCAATCCGATTCCCGAACCGCAGGCACCGGGGCGCTCGCCAGCATCAACTCGGGCGACAACGCCGACCGAAACTCCCGCCGCCTGGGCGCCACCGGCTCAGCAGGCGTGAGGATCACCTGCCCGTCCCGGACCGAATAGCGGAATGAGGTGCCCGCCAACAACTGGTCGAGGGCCTGAGCCACGGTCCGCTGGCTGCAGTCGCAACCGACTTTCCGACCGTCACTCGCGAGGAGGGTCGGACTGAAGGCCACCACCACCCCCGAGTTCTCCGACAGGGTCGTGAGGGCCTCGGTGAGACTGACGTTTCGAACATCGACCAACGCCGGCCGGTCGAGTAACCGGTCGACTTCCGCTCCGGTGCGCTGCGCGATGTTGCTTTGCGCCACGACCGGTGGAGCGGCGGCAACCACCCCGAGCAGAATAGCGAGACGAGCAAGCTGAGCCATGCGACAGACCCTCCTCACAAGGAGTACGGACACTCACGAACCCGCGATTGACACGACACTCTTTTCCACTGAACACGTGGTCACCGACACCGCACAGACGATCCGCACGACTTCCTCGAGACTCCGATCGGTAAACCAGGTCGTCACGGTCCGGTCGGCGATGGCACTGTCGACCACCACCCGAACCGAGTAGACCCGCTCGATTTCCTTGGCGACCTCTCGGAGCGACGCATTCTGAAAGGCGAGAAACCGACCCAGCCATTTGGTTTCGGAGCCTAAGTCGGGGATGCGGACCGTGGCCATCAGCCGGCCGTCGACCACTCGGCTCAACTGGCCGGCGGTGACCCGAGTCTCGCCACCCTGCGCGGCGGCCACCGCCACTTTGCCCTCGACCACCACCATCCGAAGATCGGCATCCCGGGCATCGACATCGAACCGAGTGCCGAGCACGGTCAGATCGCCCGCCGTGGTCCGAACCCGAAACAGTTTGCCCTGCTGTTTGGCGACCGCGAAGAAGGCCCGGCCCGTCAGCATCACTTCGCGGCCCCCCACTCGCTGGTCGAATCGGAGCCGGCTCTTGGGCGCCAACCGCACGATGGTTCCGTCGCTCAGGCTGACGGTGGTGGTCTCCGACGTCCCGGTGACCAATTCGGTGATGGCCACACCCCGCGGGGCAAACCACCCGCGCCGAAGGCCGACCACCCCGACGCCCACGGCAACGGACGCGGCGGCCACAACCGGGACGAGCCACCGAAGCAGTGAGGCCCGGGCGGCCCGTCGTTCGGTGGCGGGACGACGGGCCGCAGCCTCGAGCAGATCAAGGACGGCGGGCGGGGTGGTGCGCGGCAGCCGATGGCTCCGAGTAGCCGCCGCCAGGATCTCATCGAGGCCCCGATACCGCTCCTCGTTGGCCGGCTCGGCGGCCCGCCAGCCGCGGACGAGTTGTTCTTCGTCCTCGGAGGTCAGACCCTTGATCGATCGAAACAGCAATTGATCTTCGATCATCCCGTTGTTCGCCCGCCGGAAGGTGTGGTTGGATCCCACGTGACGTCTGGGAGAGAACGAACGGCCCCCGAAACGGTACCAACGCCCTGGTCAACGAATGGCATCGAGTTCGGCCCCGATGGCAGTGACCCGGTCGGTCAACCGCTTGAAGGCGGCCGCCGTCAGGGCCGCCTGCTCCCGCGCCAACCCCAAGTCCTTGAGCTCGAGCGCCTCCCGAAGCACCGGGAGGGTCCGCGCGACGCTGCCGTTGTAGCTGCTCGGCCCTGAGATCGGATACTTGAACCACGGACGCCCCGGCAGCCCTTCGGGAAACAGCAGGGTCCGCTCGCTTTGGTAGATCGCCCGGTTGATCCGCCGGAGCGCCTCGCCATGGCGGGCGAGCGCGTCGGAGCCCAGCCCCATCACCCGCGCCAGCGACTGCTCGTACTCAGCCGCGGCGGCGGCCAACGCGTCCGTCTGCGCCACCAGCGGCCCGAGATCGGTCCCCGCGGGCAACTCGGCGACCCAGCCACGGTACGCCCGGGCCGCATCGGCAAAGGACCACGGCAACACGGGCGCGTCCGCCAGCCGGAGGAGCGACGCCGCGAAGGCGCCGGCCTGGGATTTCCCGTAGCTCAAGTCGGGGTCGAGAAACCGCAGGAAGTAGGTGTAGCTGTCGAACGCAGAGTGATAGGTACCGCGGCCCACGTTCCGGTACGCGAGGTGGAGCGACGTGATGCCGAGATGCTGGATGAAGGCGCCATAGTCGGTGTTGGCGCCTATCGGCGTGAGCCCAAACGGTCGGTCAGGCCTGACGTCGAGGGCGCTTTTCCCGGTGGCGGGATCGGGCGTGTCCCGGAACACTTCCCGGGTGAAGGTCTCGAGCAGCGAGGAACCGCTCGCCGTCAGCAGCCCCCGGCGGTAGTTGTCGCCGTTGAGATAGATGACCGCCTTTTCGCTCAGCGCCTCGGCGTGATCCTCGACCCACTCCGTCGAGCCGAGAAGGCCCTGCTCTTCCCCGTCCCAAAGCGCGAACACCAGAGTGCGGTCAGGGCGCCAACCCGTCTGCCGAAGCTCACTCAAGACCCGCGCCGCCTCCATGACCGTGGCGGCGGCCCCGACCGGATCGTCGGCGCCGTACACCCAGGCGTCGTGATGGTTCCCGGCCAGAACCCACTCGTCGGGACGGGTAGCCCCCGGAATCCGCGCGATCACGTTGTAGAGCGGCCGGTTCTTCCACTCCGACCGGACCATCATCCGGACCGGCTCGCGGCTCGGCCCAACGTGATAGGTGAGACCGAGGGCGCCCTTCCAGGCGTCGCTCGGCACCACCGGGCCTTCGAGGGCGTCGAACAACCGGCTGGCGTCGGCATACGAGATCGACATTACCGGGATCGTCGGGAGGCCCGCGGCCTCCGCGAGCGGCAACCGCTTGCTGCCAGCTTTGGCGGCCCAGCCGGGGCTCAACGGATCGCCGGTGTACTTGGAGTCGTCTCGAACCCCGCCCCGCTCGACAGCATGGGGCGGCCGCATTGGCCCCCGCGGATAGGGACGGCCGATCCAAAACCCGTCTTCCTTGGGATCGTTGTACATGATGAGACCGACGGCACCGGCCCGGGTCGCGCCCTTCACTTTGACCTCGCGGCTGTGGGGCCCGGCCCGGGCCAAGACGAGCTTGCCCCGGACATCGATCCCGATCCGCTCGAGCTCCGCGAAATCAATGGGGAGGGCGTAGTTGGCATAGACGATCGGCGCGCTCACATCGCCGTCGGCACCGTACACCGCGTACGGCGGCATGATCCCGGGTTGGCGGGAGTCGGGGTCTTCGGCAAAAACCTCTTCGCGAAGCCGGGCCCGCCACGGTTTTGCGCCGGCGATCTCGAGCCGTTGGGCAATCGGCATCGGAAGCATGGCCTCGTACGATTCGATCGACGCCTCGAGTCCCCACTCCCGAAACCGGGCCAGCGCCCACTCGGCCACCTTCCGAGAGCCCGGCGTCCCGGTCACGTGCGGGAACGCGGTCATCGCGCGGAGGTAGCTCTTGATTCGGGCCGGATCGGGCCGGTCTCGGACGGCCCGCTCGAGCGGAGCCCGGGCGGCCAGCGCATCGGTGGGAAAGCCGCGAATCGGCGCCGGTTGAGCGCTGATGGACCCGACCCCGAGCGCCGTAGCGATCAGGATCAGGCCGGACGGTCGGGTGGTCATGGAATTGGTACGGCCTCCGGCACCGCCAGTACCAACGGTGGGGTCAGACCGCGGTCCGAGCCACCGAGGGCCCTTCGAGGAACACCGCCAAATCGGTCCGAAGCTCCTTCAGCGCGAGCGACATGTGGTTGGCCACCGTGCGCCTGGTAATCCCGAGCGCTTGGGCCACTTCCTGGTAGGACAAGCCGTGGAGGTGAGCGAGCACGAACACGTCGCGGCGCCGTTCCGGGAGGGCGGCGATGGCCACTCGGGCCGCGTCGGCCAACTGGTCGGCCTCGAGCAACAGGGCGGGAGACGGGACCTGCGGCTCGTCGTCGAACTGCCGGGCCGTGGCCCAGCGATCCCGGAGTTGGCGGCGGCGGTAGTCGTCGGTAATGAGATTCCGGAGTACCCGGTACAGATAGGCTCGGGGCGAGGTGTAGGGACGGAGGTGGGACCGGTGGTCCCAGACCCGGACAAAGGCCTCTTGGACCAGATCCTCGGCGGCATCCTGGCTGCCGAGTTTGTCGGCGGCGAACCCAACCATTGGGCGCCAGTATCGCTCAAGCAGCAGAGAAAGGGCCTGGGCGTCCCCGAGCGCGATCCGCGCCGCGAGGGCGAGGTCGTCGGATTCCGCGGGCGGCGGGGTCCGGAGCGCGGGGGTGGCGCGGGCGCGGCCAACGTGGAGCATGAGGTCCCTTCCGAGAACCAGCTTCCTGCGAATATCGGTCAACATGACCCATTGGTCAACTCCCTTCTCGGCACTCGGCACTCGGCACTCGGCACTCGGCACTCGGCACTCGGCGCTCGGCACTCGGCGCTCGGCACTCGGAGCTCGGGGGCGGGGTGGCGTCCCCCCCGGTCGGTGGCTACACTTGGGTCGTCTCCGTGCCCAACGCCACGACCTACGCCCGCGACATCACCTCGCGCGCCAACGCCATCACCAGGATCCGAAGCGGGGAACGTACCCGGCTCCGGTTGCTTGCCGCGGGCGCGGAACTGCTCCAGCGGGTGAGCTACCGGGATCTCAACGTCGCCGCGGTGTCCAAGGCCGCCGGCCAAGCCAAGGGCACCTTCTACGTCTACTTCAAGACCAAGGAGGTGTTCCTCATCGAACTCCTCCAAGGCTATCTGGCCTTTGAGGCGTCGACGTTTCTGTCGCTGCAAGCCACCGCGAGCCCGTTTCTCGCCTACCGGAACCGGATCGAGTGGTATGAACGGACCTTTGCCCGAAACGCTGGGATTCTCCGGTGCATGGTGCAGATGGGCGAGACCGATGCAGACGTTCGGCGCCTCTGGCACGAACGAAATGCCCGGATCGTCGACCGGGCGGTGGCGGACACCGTCATGCGGCTCACCAAGCCGCCGGCCGACCAGCGGCTCCTCCGGCTCGCGATCCGGGCGATCGGCACCATGCTTGATCAGAGCCTGTTCGAGCGGTACCGGGTCCACGTCGGGCCGGGGATCGCCTCGGTCGAAACCGAGTTTCTGATCGAATTCCACGCGGCCCTCGGCTTCCGGGCAATGTTCGGCCAGAACCCGCCGGCCCGGGAGCTCCGGTACGCCAAGGAGCTCCTCAAGATCCCGAAGCTCCGCTGAAACCTCTTGCCCAGATGACCCGGTGGTCATATTCTCAGCCGTCGGATCCACTTCCCCCGCGCCCTGGAAGTCACTGATGCCAAGTCCCCGATCGGAAACGCTCTTCGGCCAGGCCCGCGAGGTCATGCCATCCGGCTACACCCGGCACATGGTCGTGGCGAAGCCGTACCCCTTGTACGCCGACTACGGGGTCGGCTGCCGGATCATCGACGTGGACGGCCACTCGACCATCGACTTCGTCAACAACTTCACGGCCCTGATCCACGGACACAGCAAGAAGGAAATCGTCGAGGTCATCGCCGCCCAGGCCGGCCGCCTCCTCTCGGCCATCCTGCCAACCGAATGGGAAGTCCGGCTCGCCGAGTTGTTGGTTGAGCGGATTCCCGGCGTCGAGCAAGTCCGGTTCACCAATACCGGCTCGGAAGCGGTGATGATTGCCGTGAAGGTGGCCCGGGCCTACACCGGGAAACCGAAGATCGCCAAGATGGAGGGCGGTTATCACGGCCAGTTCGATCTGATCGAGGCCAGCTTCCAGCCTCCACCTGACCGATGGGGCGATCCGGCCCGGCCGACCGCGGTGGCCAACAACGTCGGGACACCGCAAAGCCTCCTCGACGAGTTAGTCCTCCTGCCCGTAAACGACATCGAGAGCAGCCGAGCCCGGCTCCGCTCGGACGCCAATCAGATCGCCGCTGTCATCATCGACCCGAACCGGCTCCAGTTGGGAATGGTCGAACCCCGGGCCGACTATCTCGCCATGCTCCGCGAGGAAACCACCCGGCTCGGCATCGTGTTGATCTTCGACGAAGTGATCGCCCTCCGGAACAGCTATCACGGCACCCAGGGCCTCCTCGGCATCACCCCCGACCTGACCACGATGGGCAAAATCATCGGCGGCGGAATGCCGATCGGCGCGCTCGGCGGGAGCACCGAGGTCATGTCGGTGTTCGACGTCGACTCGGGCGAGCCCAAGGTGAAGCACAGCGGCACCTTCACCGCCAACCCGCTCTCCATGGCTACGGGCCATGTCGGGATGTCGCTGCTGACTCGAGAAGCGTTCGATGATCTGTCGGCCAAGGGTCAACGACTTCGCGACGGGCTCGAGCGGGTTCGCCGCGACCTCGGCATCGTCGGCCGAGTCGAGGGACGGACCTCGATGTCGGCGCTGATGATGACCGACCAACCGGTCACCAATTACCGGCAGCTCTCGGCCGTCATGGCGTCCGGCCTCCTAGCCAAGACCCAGGCCTATCAGAAGCTGTTGCTGGCCGAGGGCGTGCTGACCCTCAGGGGAGGATTCATCGGCTCGACGCCGATGACCAACGACGACATCGATTTCACGATCGAGGCGGCCCGCCGGGCCCTCACCAAGCTGATCGCCGCCTGACGATGGCGCGACCCAAGCCGAGTTGCAGTGTCTCGATGATGTTCCGGGAGCTTCCGATCCTGGAACGGTTTGGCGCGGCCCGGGCAGCCGGGTTCGAGGGCGTCGAAATCCAAGTCATCGAAGAAGGCAACCCGGCCGCGATGGCTGATGCGGCCCGCGATGCGGGGGTCGAGGTCGTCCTGATCAACGTCGACATGGGCGACCTTCGCACCGGCGGCCCCGGACTGTCAGGGGTTCCCGGCCGCGAGGCGGAGTTCC
Organism: Gemmatimonadota bacterium; assembly: GCA_031431925.1. Classification (GTDB taxonomy): domain Bacteria; phylum Gemmatimonadota; class Gemmatimonadetes; order Gemmatimonadales; family GWC2-71-9; genus SHZU01. The sequence goes on from JANPEL010000076.1 coordinate 10,823, forward strand.
GCGCCGCGCTCACTCGGGCCCTCGATGCCAGCCGGGTCCTCGGCGCCAACCGGATCCACCTCGGCCCCTCCCGGGTCCCGCCCGGCACCAGCCGGGACGAATGCTGGGCGGTCTATCGAGCCAACCTGGCCTGGGCCGTAGAACAAGCAACCGGTCACCCGGCGACCCTGCTCCTCGAGCCACTGAATGTGGTCGAGAGTCCGACGATCCTTCTCAGCGACTTGGCGGAGACGGTTCGGTTGATTCAGGAATGCCGCTCCGACCGGGTTGGCCTCCAGTTCGATATCTACCATGCGGCGATGAACGGGGTCGACATCCCGAAGGCCTTCCGGGAGCACTTCGCCTCGATCCGGCACCTTCAGTTCGCCGACGCACCCGGCCGGCACGAACCGGGCACTGGACAAATCGATTTCCCCGCCATCTTTTCGGATATAACCGCGAGCGCGTATGCCGGCTGGGCCGGCGCCGAGTACGTTCCGGCGACTACCACGGCCGCCTCGTTCGCGTGGCGCCACACCTTGCGAGAGTACTTCTCTTCATGACCACGTACCGCATTGCGCTGATCCCCGGTGACGGCATCGGCAAAGAAGTCGTCCCAGAAGGCGTCCGAGTTCTCGATGCCGTCGGCCGGAAGATCGGCGTGTCCTTCGACTGGACCCCGTTCGACTGGAGTTGCGAGACTTACCATCAGACCGGGCGGATGATGCCGGCCGACGGCCTCGACCAACTCCGAGGGTTCGACGCGATCTACCTTGGCGCGGTCGGCTTTCCCGGCGTCCCCGATCACGTTTCGCTCTGGGGCCTCCTGATTCCGATCCGCCGCGAGTTCGACCAATACGCTAACATCCGGCCCTGCCGGATCATGCCCGGTCTCAAGTCGCCCCTGGCCAATACCGAGGGCCGGAAGATCGATTTCTGGATCGTCCGAGAAAACGTCGAGGGCGAGTATTCCGAAATCGGCGGCCGGATCTTCGCCGGCACCGACCGCGAGACGGTGGTGCAGGAATCGGTCTTTACCCGAATCGGGGTCGACCGGATCGTCGAATACGCCTTTCGGCTGGCCGAGAAGAAGGGCCTCGCCAAGGTGACCTCGGCCACCAAGTCGAACGGGATTTCGATCAGCATGCCCTACTGGGACGAGCGGTTTGCCGAGGTGGCGAAGCGATTCCCGAAGATCAAGACCGACAAGTTCCACATCGACATCCTGACCGCTCACTTCGTGGCTCACCCGGAGTGGTTCGATGTGGTGGTCGGGTCGAACCTGTTCGGCGACATCTTGTCGGATCTAGGACCAGCCGTCTGCGGCAGCATCGGCATCGCGCCCTCGGCCAACATCAATCCGGACCGGAGCGTCCCTTCGATGTTCGAGCCGGTCCACGGCTCGGCCCCCGACATTGCCGGGCGCGGGATTGCCAATCCAATCGGGCAGATTTGGGCCGGGGCGATGATGCTCGAGCACCTCGGTCACACTGACGGGCATGACCGGATCGTCAAAGCGATCGAGGGCGTTCTCGGGGGGGGTGGCCCTCGGACGCCAGATCTGGGCGGGAAGGCGACCACGAAGGACCTCGGCCGCGCGATAGAATCGGCGATCTAGGCGCTCGGCACTCGGCGCTCGGCACTCGGCCCGGCGACTATGTCGAACGGCACGAGTCGGCTCGACCCGACTCGCGCACCGTAGGTTTGGCTTTGACGATCTGGCATCGTAATCTCCCAATGACAACCGGGTTGCCGCCTCCGAACCACGTTAGGTGTGGTCCGGGGGCGACCAGAATGCCAGTCGGGCGCCGCGACGTCAAGAGCCGGGGCTACGCTGGATCGCCGCGATCAGCGGCGATATTGATTGACTGAGCCAGGCCGCTCAGGCCTTGGTCGGCAGCGCCCTCTTCATCCAACGTTTTCTGTAGCGTTTGGGCGTGCTGCTCATAGCCAAGCAACCGGGCCCAAGTTCGCACCGTCCCGTAGCCGGCCATCTCGTAGTGCTCGACGTGCTGCGCCGCGCTGATCAAGCCGGCGTCGAGGACATCGGGCTCCGGTTTCTCCTTGATCAGGTCGGCACCCTCCTTGAGAAGGGCTTCCATGCCGACGCACTTCTTGCCGCGGGGACTGGCGCCGACGGCCTTGAGGACCCGCTCGAGCCGCTTGATGTGTTGGCGGGTTTGCCGAAGGTGGACGGTGAAGGCCTTCTTCAAGGCCCGCGCGCCGGCCGCCCGGATCATTCTGGGAAGCGCAGCCACAATCTGGCGTTCCGCGCTCCACAGATCCTTGAGCTCTTCGATCCAGAGCGCCTCGAGGGTATCGAGCTTCATCGGCTCCACGCTTTCCTGAAGTGCGCGGCATCGTCAGCCGAGCGGGGCGTGACGCCCACCAGGATGCCGCCGTTGTCGATTTCGGTCTTGTAGACCTTGGCGCGATCTTCGGAAATCCCGGCGCCGATCAGCGCGCCGAGGAGACCACCGGCGGCGGCACCCGCGCCGAGACCGGCGAGACCCGCGGCCATCGGGCCGGCCAGGACGATTCCGAGGCCCGGAATCGCCAGGGTACCGGCCACCGCAAGGATGCCGGCAACGGCCCCGACGGTGCCGCCCAGCGTCGCTCCGGTCAATCCGCCTGCGGCGGCTTTGTTGCCGAGATCGGTAGTCGTGACGGTCTCTTTGAAATGGCGCTGCCGGGTGTCGTCCGACATCATAACGTTGATGTCCTCCTTGGAGTATCCCCGGCTCGTCAGAGAATTGTACGCGTCCTCGGCGCTCGCGCGGTCACGAAAATTGCCGGCGATGAGTTCACTATGGGTGGTTTGTTTCAGTTGGTCCGTCATGGCATCATACCCTTCCGTGAGAATTGCGAGCGGCCGAAGACCCCTGCCTTCGTGAAGCAAGCTTATGGCGGGGGCCGAACGGGACAATCAGTCAAAGGATTGGTATGAGGCTTACATCCAGGCGGAGCTGCCGGCGGTGCGGTACATTCGAGCAATGACCTCACTTTGGCAGCGCCGGTCGATCGCGACATTCTTTGCCGTCGGATTCGGGTTGCCCTGGCTGGGCTGGACCATCAACCAAGTCACGACGCTCGAGCCGCCGATGCGGACGATGTTGTTCTACTTCGGTGACTTCATGACGGTGGCTGGGTTGGTGGCCACCTTTTCGGCGGGAGGGCCCGCCGCGCTTCGGGCCCTTCTGAGCCGATGCCTCCGCGGCGGCCGGCCCCTCTGGTGGGCGTTCGCCCTCCTGCTTCCGCTCGCGTGGACCCTGGCCGGCCGGGTCGGGTACGGGCTCGGGCACGGCGGGGTGGGCGGCTTCGACCCAGGCGGGTTCGCCGGGTTCGTGGCGCCCGCGGCCTGGTTGGCGATGACGACCGGTCCACTGGGCGAGGAGGCCGGCTGGCGCGGGTATTTCCTCCCGCGGCTGCTAGGCCGAGTCGAACCCCTCACCGCCAGCTTGATTCTCGGCCTGATCTGGGCGGTCTGGCACGTCCCGCTCTATGTCCGCTCGACGTTCTCGACCCTCGCCGGAGGGCTCACCTTCACGCTCTCGGTCATTTGCTTTACGATCCTGGCGACCGTGCTGTTCCATCGGACGCGAGGGAGTCTCTTGCTCGCGGTGCTGTTCCACTGGGCAGTCAACGTATCGCCTGATGTGGCCGATCGGCTGTTGCCGGGAGTGAGTGCCCCAGAGGGTGTCCAGCGGTGGTACGATCTGGCGGCGTTGATCGTGATTACCGTGATCGTGGCCGGGGTGACTGGTTGGCGGCGGCTGGGCGCCGGCGACGATTTCGTGGTCCAGCGGGATCTCGCGGCGGAAGCGGTCGATCGATGAGTCCGGCCTCAGACCGCCACCTTCACCCAAGCGGGCCAGGCGAGCCCTCTTGGAGGCTCACGTCGAGTCGAAAGCGATGCTTTCGGCCGAGATCCCGGGTGCCGTGACCGAAGTCAACGGGTTTCTGGCGAAGCTGAAGCCGTTCTATGTCCGGTTGGTGGAGGCCGGCCTCTATCCGCCGGTGCCCCCGGCCGTCGAATCGCGTCGTTGAGAAGGCCCTATCGGCCGGCCGCCACCACCCGCCACACCACGTTTCCGACGTCGTCGGCGACCAACAAGGCGCCGGATCGGTCGAACGTTAGGCCGACCGGTCGCCCGAAGGCGTTGCCATCCCGGTCCAGGAAGCCGGTCAGCACATCCTCGACTTGGCCCGCCGGTTTGCCTCCGAGGAACGGAACGAATACGACGTTGTACCCGTTCAGGGGACGGCGGTTCCAGGAGCCGTGCTGGCCGATGAAGGCCCCACCGGTGTACCGCTCCGGTAGCTTTCCGTCCTTGAAGAATGCGAGCCCGAGCGGCGCCATGTGGGTTCCGAGAGCGTAGTCGGGGATGATCGCGGCCGCGACGAGGTCCGGTCGAGGCGGCTTGACGCGGGTGTCGACGTGGTCGCCGTAGTAGCTGTAGGGCCACCCGTAGAACCCCCCGCGCCGAACCGAGGTCAGATAGTCGGGCACCAGGTCGCTGCCGAGTTCGTCCCGCTCGTTGACCACGGCCCACAGCGCGCCGGTCTCGGGCTCCCAACCAAGGCCGTTCGGATTGCGAAGGCCAGTAGCAAAGACCGTGAACCGGCCGGCGGCGGGATCGACCTCGAGAATCGCGGCGCGATCAGCCTCGACCGCCATGCCTCGCTCCCCCGCGTTGCTGTTCGATCCGACGGTGACGTAGAGCCGGGAACCGTCGGGCGCGGCGATCACATTCTTGGTCCAGTGGTGGTTGATGGTTCCCGCCGGCAACTCGACCACTCTGACGCCGGGATCGGTGATCGCCGTATCGCCGGCGTGATACGCGAACCTGATCAAGGCGTCGCTGTTCGCGACATATAGGTCCGAGCCGACGAGCACCATCCCGAACGGCGAGTTGAGCCCCGACAACAAAACCCGCTTCATTTCCGCGATCCCGTCGCCGTCGGCATCCCGGAGCAGGGTAATCCGATTCGCGCTCATGACCCCGGCGCCGGCCCGTTTCATCACGCGTTTCATGATCGCGCCCCGGATGCCTTTGGCGTCGTCCGGCCGGGCCGGCGCATTGGTCTCGGCCACCAACAGATCGCCGTTCGGAAGGGCAAGCAGCCAGCGGGGATGATCGAGCCCGGCCGCGAACCGGTTGACGCGGAGGCCGGCCGCGGCGACCGGCGAACCGCTGGTTGGCCAACCCCTCGCGGGAGCAATGTTGATGGTGGGGATCAACGGTGTGGCGGGCGCTGGCAGGATCGGGTTGGGCCCGATGCTCGCATCGGGAGCGAGCTTGGCCGTCTCCAGGCAGCCCGCCAAGAGCACGCCGAGACCCAGCGCCGATCGATGACTCATGCGATCCGGGTCGAGGGAGGGTCGCTCGCGGGAAGCGACTTCTCAATTGCGTCGTCGAGCCGGGCGCGGCCCGTCACCACCGGTTCCGTTTCCATCAGCGCGGACCGGGAGGCCTCAAGACGGAAGATCTCCAAGACGCGGAGGTGTTGTTCCGCCCGGCGGGCCAGCCCCTCAAAATCGGCGTCGACATCGAGCGAGCGCTGGAGGCCGAGATGGTCGAGGGCCCGCCACAAGGAGCGACGGCCCCAGAAGCCGATCGACAACGTTTCCAAGGCTTCGAACAGCATCAAACCCGACGGGTCCCCTTCGCCGGGGCCGATCTTGATCCGAGCCACCTTTTCACCGAGCCACGCGAGCGACTTCGCGAGGGTACTCTCCGAACCACCGACCGACCCGACCAGCGATCGGATGAGCGCCTGTTCCTTCCCGACCTCGTCGACGAGTCCGGCCATCGTTACGCCGAGCGGGGTGCCGGCGTGCGAACTGCTGATCCGCTCCATCAACTCGAGGGCGGCGATTGAGCCCGCCAGGTGGTCGTTGAGATACGTCACGAGCGACGAGCGATCGATCACGGTCATTGGTAGCCTGGAGAATCGTCGGGGAGAAGTCGCTGCCAAGAGCGCTCGTCAAGTTGAGTGAGTCCAATTCGGCCGAACCCGCCCCGGTGCTCCGCGAAGGTGCGGTACGCCCAATTCCGAACCGTCCGGGGGATTAACCGGGCCGCCCGGGCAGCTAGGCGCCATCCGCCACCGAGATATTCGAGCGCGGCGAGGATCGCGTCGGAATGACCGACCGGGTTGCCGCGAGGAGGCAGCCAGAGCGCGCTGTCCTTCGCGGCAAAGCCCGGGTGATTGCGCCGGACCTGATCGCCGTGGGGGCCCTGCAGCGGAGCGATCCGAATCAGCCCGCGGCGGTCGGCGCCCACTAGCATCGACACGAACCGCCGGCACACGCCGCAACGTTCGTCGTACAGGAGGACGGGCATCGGGGGACGATCCGCGTTCTGGCGCACCATTATTCCAGCGTCACTTTGTGGTTGGTGTCGCTGCTGCCCCCGTCCTGGGCATAGCCATTCCCGGTCAAGTACGCCTTCGCCGCCTTGACCAGGAAGGTGATGCCCCGAGCTCCGCTCATGTCCCAATACTCTCCGGCGGTCGTATCGAATCGCAGGAGGGCGAACTTCGGATCGCCCTTCCCTTCCGGAAACCAAATCTTCCAGTTCTCCTTCCACAGCCGGTCGATCGTAGCCCGGTCCTGAGAAATGCGAACGGTCCCCGACAGCGACGCGAATTTGGTCTTGCCCTGGAGCAGGACAGCGGCCCGCGGTTCGGCCTCCAGTTCGCGGACCTTCTCGCTGTCGATGGAGGTACTGAAATACAGGTCGCCATTCCCATCGACCTCCGCAATGCCCATGGGTCGGCCGTGAATCGGCCCGCCTGCCGATGCCGTGACGAGCATCGCCGTGTCGAAGTCTTCGATCACGGACACCAAGTGTTCTCGTTTGTCTCGTTCAGTGGTCATTGCGATGTTTCCTTGGAAGTTGTACGGATTGCCCGGGGTGGTTTTCCCCTTCCCCATGAGTCGCGTGGCCAAGCCATCGGGGCTCTCGAAGAACGGCGACTTGGGTTCTGTGGCCCGGTCCGAAAACCGCGGACCGACTCTGCCGTGATGCCTTGGCCGCGCCCAATTTCATCGGTAGTCCTCAGACCCAACGTCCGGAGCGTAGCTGAACAAGTATCTAGGGCCGTATCGGGCTTGTCTACCGCTCGAACGGACTAGGAAGGAACTACGGGGCTCATGGATAAGGCGGACTGGAACGAGACGGTCGGCCTCATTGATCCGGCACGACCAGACGCTACCACCGAGGTGTTTGAGTGGCTTCGATCGGGCGTGCCCCAGGTTCACCGCACCTGATGCCACTCGCGGCCGTTCCATTCCCAGGTGTCACCAAGAACCTGCCGGCCGTCGTCGCCGGCGTGGAGAACCACGACTCCGCGACCCGGATCGAGCACCATCTGGGTTCCCTTGCGGCGTGGGGGCGATCCACCGGCATACGTTCGCCAGGTGGTGCCTTCGAGCACCGAGGTGGTGACCGAGCCGTTGGGTTCGAAACCGGTGAAGAGCAAGACACCGGTCGCGGTCCGTGCCGCCGGCGCCTGGGGAGAGAACGTCGGGACGGCACCACTCGCCGAAATCGGGACCCACCGGGCCTGCTGCCAGCGGTACAGCGGGGCGGTAAAAGCGTCGGGCACGGGGCTCGGTTTGGCGGTGACCAGCAGGGCCGGGTCGCCGCCCTGGCTCGACAACATCGCGTCGGGGAACTCCTCGTTCGGTCCTTCGGCCACCTTTGACCAGGTGCGCCCATCCCAAAGCCAGGTCGCCCGCAGGGGACCATCGTCGCCAAGCGAATGGTAGAGCAACACCGCACCGGCGGCCTCGTCCCAAGCCATCACGCCGTGCGGTTCCGCTGTGGGACCGGCGCTGTCCTTCCGACTCCACCCAGCCTGGTTCAATTCCCAGGTTCCCGGAGCCCCTCGCGCCCGACCCGACCACCGTAGAGCACGAGTACCTGCCGTCGCTCGTCGTAGGCGAGCATCGCGGCGCCCCGGGGACGGGGACCGTTCTCGCCGCCCGGCGTGATGCAATGCCACGCCGAGCCGTCCCAGCCCCAGGTATCGGCAACGAGGAGGTCGCCCGGCGCCTCGCCGCCGAAGATCACGACTTGACGCCGGTCCGGGTCGTAGGTCATCGCGAAGCCGGAACGCGCTGCCGTGCCCGAACACGTCGGGGCAGGCGGGGCCGGACCCGGGCCGAGGAACCGAAGCAAGGCCCAGGCATCCGGATTACGCTCGACCCGTTGTGCCGGCGTCCCGGAGCACGGCCCGGACGTTGGAATCGAAGCGGGCGGCCCGAAGGCCGTCCGCGATGGCGTGGTACATCGCGATGGTAAGCGCGTTCTTCTTTTCCGGCCGGGCCAACTCGATCGTGGCGACTCCGTTGGCAATACTGAACCGAACGTACGGCGTGGATGTCATCCCGGATCAGGAATGAATCACGGACACGCCGCCGTCGACGGCCAGGATTTGTCCGGTGATGTGCTTGCCGGCGTCCGAGGCAAATAAGAGCGCCGCGCCCTTCAGGTCATCGTCGTCGCCGAGCCGCCGGAGCGGGGCGCGGGCGGCCAAGTTCTCGGGCCCCAGTTTTTCGAGCGTACCCTTGGTCATCTTGCTTGGAAAGAAGCCCGGCGCCAAGGCGTTGACGGTGATCCCAAACTCACCCCATTCACCGGCCAGGGTCCGGGTCAGGTTGACGACGGCGCCTTTACTGGTGTTGTAGGCCACCGTGTCATGACCGGGCGGATTCCCGCCCAACCCGGCAATCGACGCGGTCATGATGATCCGGCCCTTCCGGCGGGGAATCATGCTCTGCTTGGCACTGGCCTGACTGAACAGGAACACGCTCCGGAGATTCAGGTTCATCACCTTGTCCCAGGCTTCGAGCGGATGATCCTCCGCCGGGGCGCCCCAAGCGGCGCCGGCGTTGTTCACCAGGATATCGACATGCCCGAGCCGGGTCATCGTTTCGGTCACTACCCGAGTCACTTCGGCGGGGTCGCTGGCGTCGGCGGCAATCCAAGTCGCGTCGATGCCCCGTTTGCCGAGGTGGGCTGCCGCCGCTTCCAGCTCGGCCGCTTTGCGCGAGGTCAGGACCAGGCGGGCGCCCGCCTCACCCAAGGCTTCGGCGATCTGAAGGCCGAGGCCGCGGGATCCGCCGGTGACCAGGGCGGTGCGGCCGGTGAGGTCGAACAGCTTGAATACGGGGGTACTCATCGGGAAGCTCCGGAGGCGGTTAAGCCTAGAATATCTCGTGCTTCGGCCGGAGTTGCGAGGCTCCCCCCCATCGACTCCACGACTTTGACCGCCCGTTCCACCAAAGCCGTGTTTGATGGGGCCAGGACGCCCCGGTCCAGATACAGATTGTCTTCGAGGCCGACCCGGACGTGGCCGCCCGCCGCGGCCGCCATCGCGACCATCGGGAACTGCCGGGGACCGATGCCGAACGCGGCCCACTCGGCATCGGCCGGCGCCAGGCTCCGCAAAAACCCCAGCGCTTCCGGCGTGTCGGGGGCCCCCCATTCGATCCCGAGGCAAAACTGGAAAAAGGCCGGGCCCTTGATGAACCCGGTCTTGAGGAGATGACTGGCCAGGCGGACATGCCCGGAGTCGAACACCTCGAGTTCCGGTTTGACGCCCGCATCCCGAATGGCCGCCGCCATGATCTGGAGGTGCTTCACGGTGTTCATCATGACCGTGCTGCCGAACGCGTCACCCGAGGCCATGGTGGCCACGTCGAGGCTGCAGATTTCTGGTTTGAGCTCGACCACGTGCTGCACCCGGATCGTGGGCGCCGCGAGGTTGGTGCCCGGGCCCGGCGTCCGGGGATCCTCATCGCCGGGGGCAAACCGCTGGCCGGGGCCGGTGGTGAGATTGATGATCACGTCCACCGACGAACTCCGGATCCGGTCAACCACCTCGCGGTAGAGATCGAGCCGCATGCTGGCGAGCCCGGTCTCGGGGTCACGGACGTGGATATGGGTGATGGCCGCGCCCGCCTTGGCCGCCTCGATGCAGGCCGCGGCAATTTGGGCCGGCGTCACCGGCACGGCGGGATTTTTCTTGACCGTCGGAGGCGACCCGGTCACGGCACAGGTCAGAATCGTTTTCTTGGCCATGGTCTCTACTTGGTTGCGGTCATGCCGGCCAGGGCATTCTTGAGCGCCGTCAGGAAGGAATCCACTTCGGCCTCGGTCATCGACGTCGAGAGGCAGCCGAGGCCGGTCTTCCCGATGATAATCCCGGACCCCATCAGGCGGCGATGCAGCTCGGCCATTCGGGCCGCCGGCTGGGCGTTCCGGACCCCGCTCCGGTAATTGGTGATCCGATCCGACGTCAGCACGATCCGGAACAAGGAACCGTCCCCGGTGAGTTGACCCCGTTCACCGGCGTCCTGGAAGGCTTGGTTGCCCTCCCGGCGAAGCCGGTCGCCCATGGCGTTGAGACGGTCGACGGCGGCAGGGGTCCAATCCTCGAGGGCCGCGAGCCCGGCCACCATCGTGAGCGGGTTACCGCTGAACGTACCGCCGGACAGCACCTTCGGGGTGCCCTTGGTCGGATCGAGCATCGCCATCAACTCGATCCTGCCACCGACCGCACCGACCGGAAGACCGCCGCCCATCACTTTACCGAACGTCGTGAGGTCAGGCTTGCCGCCGTACCGGCCTTGGGCCCCACGGTACCCGACTCGAAAGCTGATCACTTCATCATAGATCAACACCACCCCGTACTGGCGGGTGATCTCGGTCAGAAACTCGAGGAAACCCGGTTCCGGCATTGGGGCGCCGGTCCGGACCGACATCGGGTCGACCAGTAGCGCCGCGAGCTCGCCGCCATGCTGTTGCATCAACCGCTCGACCGCCGCCCGATCATTGTATTGAACGACCAGCACCTCGTCGAGGAGAGACGGCGGCAAACCTCCGGTGGTTGGAACGCTGGCCGGTTGATCCTCCGGCCCCCAATTGGCCGGCGTCCCGCCGAAGCTCACCTGGACGTAGTCGTAGTATCCGTGATACGCTCCCTCGAACTTGGCGATCTTGGCGCGGCCGGTAAACGCCCGGGCCATCTTGACCGCCAGCATCACCGCTTCGGTGCCCGAGTTGGCAAACCGAATCTGGTCGAGGCTCTTCACTCGTTCGACCATCGCTTTGGCGAGCAAGACCTCCGCTTCGCCGGGTTCGGACCAGACCGTTCCCCGCCCCAATTGGGCGACGATCGCCGCCACGATCGCCGGATGGGCGTGACCGTGAATCAACGAGGTCATGTTGTTGAGAAAATCGACCCGCTCGACGCCGTCGACATCGATCAGCCGGCACCCGCCCGCCGACCGGGCGTAGATCGGAAATGGCGTATAGTGGTAATGCAGCCGAGAGGTACCGCCCGGGATGTATTTCAGGGCTTCCCGGTAGAGTTGTTCGGTGGGGCTCGAAACCGAGGTCATGAGGCTCCTTCGGAGTGATTTCGACGGGATGCTTCTGGGGATACGAGGTCGTCGCCCGTTGGTACCAACGGTCGCACTCAAGGACAACGTCACGACGATCGGGATGCCAACCAGCGGCGGATCGTTAGGCTTGGGACATTCGCGACACCGGGCGAGCGGCGGCGGCCATGAAGGCCGCCGGGGCCGAGATCGTGGAGGTCACCATCCCGGGCTTGGAATCGATCGTGGCCGGCACCAGCGTTCTCAACTTCGAGACCAAATGGGGAAGGTCGAGGGTATCGGGTGGCGCGTGGAAGGACGGGCGGGGGTGGACCACCGATCGGAGACGCGGAGGAGCCGAGCATCCGGCCCCTCCGGGTCTTCGGGTATCGGCCTCAGAATCCGTTGGTTTCCTTGGTCGGTGTCGGCCAACAGGTCGTGGCGCCATACGGGCGGTTCGTAAACGGGTTCCGGCCGACCTTCCAGGGAATGTTCTTTCTGATGAGGTCGTTCAGGCGGTGGCCTCCCTCGAACGACAGCTCCCGGCGCCGTTCCTCGATGATGACGCCGATGGCGGAAGCCTGATCGGCTGCGGACAATGGACCCAGACCGACTTCGGCCCTCCGCCCGTTGATGATCTGCATTGCCCCCGAAACATTGCCGTTCATGGCGGTGGCTTCGGCGAGAATCAACCGGGCTTCCCGATAGCTGGCCAGCCGGATGGGATCGGCGAGGGAGTTGTACTTGGTGGTGGCCCACAGCGGGATGTACGGATTGAAAGCCGGCCGGTTCATATCCGCGACCATCACCCGGGGGTCGTTCATGGTTCGATAGGCATCCGAGACCACGAACGCGCCGAGATCGGTCGCGAAATACTGGATCTTGTTCCACCGGCGATCGTTCTCGACGCCCCGATCCGCGAAGAACTCGAAGCCAACCGGTACCTTGGCCGCGAAGGTGGCTGCGGCAGTCCAGTTCTTGAGGTCCAGGTTCACCCGGGCAAGGCCGGCGTTGGCCAAGTGGACGTAGTCCGCGCTCCCGGGTCCAGCCTGGGTCGCCAGGGTGACGGCCTCGGTGAATCGGGCTACGGCCAGCGTCAGCGCGGCCGATGGCGGTTGGACCGGCCCGCGGTCGAACGCGACGGTGCAGTAGGTCTCGCCGAGGAAGGTATAGGCATAGGCGCCGTAGACCCGGACCATCGCTTGGAGCCCCACCCGGCCGGGCACCTGGGCATCCGTCCAGGCGGCCAGACGCTTGAAGACGTCCTCCGACTGGAACCGAGCCGTATGCATCGGTACGTGCAATCCGAAGTCCGAGGTGTTCGCTTCGCACTGGCCGATGGCGTAGTCGTCGTTTTCAGCCGTGATGTTGCGCTCGCCCCAGTTGGCCAGGAGTCCGTTGTCGCTCGCCGACTGGAACTCGTCCGAATGGACGGCAGCCCCTCCGGCGTAGTTGTTGTACGCGCACTCGAGATCACCGACGACGCCGTCCGCGAGGATTGACGCGAGCGCCGGATTGTTGAGTTGCTCGATCGGGATCCGGCCCGGATACTCGACGTCGAGCAGGTTACCGCAGGCGCCGAGGCCCATGCCAACGAGTATGACCAAGAGGCCGGTGGCGAAGCGCGGGAGCCGGGTCGGCCCCGCCGCGGTGTTCTGGCTGGTTCGCATATGAGAGGTCTCCCTGACGAAGTGGGTCGTCATCAGAACGTGAACCGCAGTGACATCCGGATTCTCGCCGCCTGGGCGAAGGACTCCTGGGCGTAACCGTGGCTTCCGGTGACGTCGCCAGCGAAATTGGGATGAATTTCGGGATCGATCCATTTGGTTCCGAACGACTCGGTCTGGGCCCGCCAAAGGAAGGCGAGGTTCTCGCCCGAGACCGTGAAGGAACCGCTCGAGGCACCGACCCAGCGGGCTAAGCGGGTCGGCAACTCGTAGCTGGCCGATACGGTCCGGAGCCTGGCAAACCCGGAGTTGAACAAGCCGGCCGCATCGGCCGCGCCGCCGTAGCCTGTCTGGAGCAATCCGTAGTAGCCCGTGAGGATCGGGTCGTCGCCCGTGAGAATCGACTTGGTATTCAGAAAGAACAAGTGTCCGTACCCAACATCGCCGACGTCGGTCGTGCTGCCGCCGAGATAGTCAACCAAGGCCAGCAGGCGGAGCCGCTTGCTGAGGGTCAGGGTCGCACTCCCGCTGCCGCTCCAGGACGGTGCCGGATTGCCGCGGTAGATCCGGGGCGCGTCGGCGCAGGGGACCACGGAGCCGTTGCCAGCCCCCAGGTCCGTGCCGCCCTCGCACATGATGTTGGTGGCCGTGGGCACCTCCTTCGGCACTTTCACGACCGTGGCGCTGACCACCTTCTTCAGGAAGAACGACGCGGGGGCGAAGCCCTCGACGTTGTACTGGGAGGCAAACGTGACGATCGACGGCGGCAAACCGCCCATATCGGTGATCTTGGAGTCGTTCTTGGCCAGCGTGAACCGGAGGTCGAGCCCGAGGTTCTGGGCGGCGATCGGCGCGAGGTCGAGGGCCAGCTCGACGCCCTTGTTCCTGGTCTGGCCGATGTTGACGAACGAGAAGCCGGGGAAGCCGCCCGAGGGCTTGAGCGGAATGGAAAGGATGGCGTCGTTGATCTTCTTGTCGTAGTACGTGAACTCAATCGCCATCCGCTGCTTGAACAGCCCGGCGTCGAAGCCGATTTCAAACTCCTGCCCGACTTCGGGCTTGAGGTCGGCATTGCCGAGGTTCTGGGGCGTCACCACCCCGCCTCCGAGACGACCGACCTTCGCCTGGTAGGTCTGGATCGCCGAGAAGACGTCGGGCTGCTGCCCCGCCCGGCCCCAGGCGCTCCGGATCTTGAGCTGCGGAATCCAGCTCTTATCGGCCAGGAACGGCTCTTCGGAAACGACCCACGAGAAGCTGAACTTGGGATAGTAGACCGCCTTGAAGCTCTTCCCGAAGGCGCTGTTGCCGTCGCCCCGGAGGGCCGCGGTGAAGAACCTGCGGTTCTTCCAGCTCAGTTGCTCCTGGACGTAGACGCCGAAGGTCTTGTTCTCCAGGAACGTCTCGGCCGACGAGCGCTGGGCGGAGCCGTTGATGTCGCCCGGACCGGGAATGGCGAAGATCAGACCCTCACCATACAGCGACGCCAACTGCTTGTAGTAGTACTGGGTTCCGACTGAGGTCGTGGTGGACAGACTGGAGGTCGGCTGCCAGATGGCCGAGGCTCCGTAGTCGATGGTTACATAGGTGGTCCGGTTTTGTCCCTGGGTCTTTTGTCCGTTGCTCGCGCTGAAGAACGGCCGGCGGGAGGTGGCGTGCCGTTCGACCAGGTTGTCCGAATTATTGTTGACGAAATCCGGTCCGACAGTCAGGTGTTGCCGGAGCCAGGAGAACGGCTGGTGAGTGAACTTCGCGCTGAACGTAGTCCGGTCGACATAGTCATTTCCGGCGGTCTCGGCGTAGTCCTCGGGCCGATAGAACGTGAATCCGTGGCCCGGACCGTTGAAGCCGGTGTTGTTGGGATCGTTCAGTTCGGGGCGGCAGCTGTTATTGACACACGCCCAAACGATCGAGGTGGTAATCGGCTGGAACGCCTGGGCGCTTCGGGTCGACGAGCGGAGCGAGCCAAGACTCAGGTCGACCTTGAACTTGTCGTTGGTCGAGCGATAGCTGAGATTCGCGCGGGCGCTGTACTTGTTCTGGGAGTTGTAGCTCAGATACCCATCGTCCCGATTGAAATCCCCGGCGAACATGTAGTTGATCCGGTCGCCGCCGCCGCTGACGCTGCCCCCGAGGCTGACCGGCTGGCCGGTCGAGAAGATCGCCGGGTCGCCTTTGGACAGCCGAAACTTCTGGACGTTGAATTCCTTGACGCTGCCGTCGTGATCCATGTAGAAGGCCGATGGATATCGCCCCTCGGGATCCTGGAGCCAGGTGGCCCCGGTGGACATCCGGGTTTCAAACACCGGCCGCCCAGCCCGACCCCGCTTGGTAATGACCTGGATCACCCCGTTCGAGGCCTCAGTGCCGTAGATCGTGGCCGCCGAAGGCCCTTTGAGCACCTCGATCGACTCGATCTCTTCCGGGTTCAAGTCGTTGATGCGGGAGGGCGATTCGCCGCTGAAGTTCTGGAAGGCCTGGGTTCGTACCGCCGCTTCGTTGTACACCCGGACTCCATCGATGTACAGCAGCGGCTCGTTGGAGAGGCTCAAGCTTCCGGTACCGCGGATCCGGGTAATCCCGCCGGATCCGACCGAGCCGGCGGCCCGAACCACGCGGACTCCGGGCACGTTGACGGAGAGCATGTCCTGGAGCTTGGTGGGCGGCGCAAGCACCACCGTATTGGCGACGTCGACTTTGCCGATCGTGTTCCCGAGGCTCCGCGCCGTCGCTTCGCCCACGGTGCCGGTCACGACGAGTTCGTCGAGCTTGACCGCGAGTTCACTGAGATCGATCCGAATCGGGCCGCCGCCGACCGGCACCTGCCGGGTGACCGGCTGGAAACCGACATGGCCAACCGAGATCGAGGCGGTCGCCCCGGTGAGTCCGGCGAGAGTGAACTGGCCTCTGGCGTTGGTGACGGTCCGGATGTCGGTGCCTTCCGCCCGGACCACCGCATCTGCGAGCGGCCGGCCCGACCTCGCTTCGACGACAGATCCGGTAATCGTTCCGGCCTGGGCCGAGACCGACGGCACGAGTCCGCAGAGAAGGAGCCAACCGAGCGCAGCCGGGACGAGCACGGCTGCCAATCGGGATGATCGGAGCCTCAAGTGTCGGACCATAGGAAGTCCTCCCAAGGGATGTGGTAACACGGGACACGGTAACACGGCATGCGGCGCCGCGAAGGCAATGCGATGAATCGAATCAACTAGAGAATTGGGGCAGACGAGATTCAATGTATACACTTCGACCAACGGCCCGCAAGCCCGTCCCAATCCACGACCGTTCGACGGGAG
>JANPEL010000077.1:0-1517 GCA_031431925.1 Gemmatimonadota bacterium
GGACTCGTCGATCGGGTACGGCGGATACAGCTTGACCTGCTCGAGCCGGACTTTCACATCGTCGGTTTCGCCGAAGAGCCGGCCGAGCGTCCGGTCGACCTGGCGGATGGTCACGGCTTCATCGAAACGCTGACCCTGGGCTTCGTAGAACCGAACCAAGCCCTCGGTGGATGCGATTTCGCCGGTGTTTGCCGGCACCTCGCGGCGGCCACCCGGCACTGACGGAAACGGCGTAGCTCGACCCGCGGCCACCTCGGCCGGAGCGAACCGTGGTCCGACTCCCCCTGCGATTGCTGCCATGCGCCCACCTTTGTGCGTGTGTCAGGTGGGGGGACCTTCCCCCCACCCGTTCACCCGTCCTGCCTCTAGAACAACCGGAGAATCGCCTGCTGCGACTGGTTCGCTAGACTGAGCGAGATGACGCCCAGCTGTTGGCGGGTCTGCAGCGAGAGCAAGTTCGCCCCTTCTTCGTTCTGGTCGGCCACGGTCAACTTGTCCGCGCCTTCCCGAAGGACGTTCTTGATCTGATCGAGGAAGTCGTCCCGGATCGAGAGCTGGCTCGACACGGCGCCGAGGGTCGACGAGTTGGTCCGGAGCGTCGACTGAGCGGCGTTCAATTGGCTGACAGCCGCATCGAGGGCGGTGTCCGCGGTCCAGGTGTTGGCCGCGATCGAGGAGACCGAGAGACCGACGGTCGAGGTGGCGTCGAAGCCGTTGATCGAGATCTTCGAGGTACCGGTCTCGTTGGTCTTGACGACGAGCTCGCCGCCGGAGGCCAGGAGGTTGGTGCCCTTGTACTTCGCGTCCGTACCGGCCTGGTCGATTTGCTTCAACACTTCGTTGAACTGGGCGGCCAACGTGGACCGACCGGCGGTGGTCGCCGACCGAGCCGACTCGGCAAGACCCTTCGCGGTGTCGACCAGCTTGGAGATCGATTCCACACCGGCGGAGGCCGCCTTAATGGTCTGGATCGCTTCGCCGATTTCGTTCTTCCGAGCCGACAAGTCATCGGCGCGACCACGAGCATTGGCCGCCGTGAAGTAGGCGGTGGCGTCGTCGATCGGGCTGTTGACTTTGAGGCCGGACGACAAGCGTCCCTGGGTGGTGCCGATCAACCCGCTGGTCTGCTGGAGGCTCAGAAGGTTGTTGCGGATTCCTGCCGAAAGAGAGATGGTAGCCACGAGATGTACTCCTGTTCTAGGGGTCGGAGGTCAGGGATTCTCCCAGCCTCACATCTAGGTTTCGGCACCACCTCGGAAATACTTTAGCACCCCAGTTCGGCCTGAACCGTTTCCATCACGCGACCCCATCCCTCGTCCGCCGCCGTGCGCGCCACGACCCGGACGGTCGGAAACCACGGCGACCGGGATTCGCCGAACACGGTCCAGTCGCTCCCGGAGTCTACCTGCCAGGTGGGCCGGCCAACCGCTCCCGCCAGCGAACTCACCGCGGTCGGCGCGGTGACCACTCCGTCCAAGGCCGCCATCAACCCGGCCGCGGACTCAAAAACGTTCTTC
>JANPEL010000078.1:0-5572 GCA_031431925.1 Gemmatimonadota bacterium
CGGGACCGCGGTGGCCGGGGTCGAGCCGCGAGTCATGGGGATCGGCCCGGTCCACGCCACCCGGAAACTGCTCACCCGGCTCGGTCTCACGCTCGACCAGATGGATGTGATCGAGATCAACGAGGCCTTTGCCGCTCAAGTCCTGTCGTGCACCGCCGAACTTGGCATTGCCTCGGACGACCCCCGGCTCAATCCGAATGGGGGCGCCATCGCGCTCGGCCACCCGTTAGGCATGTCGGGGGCGCGGCTGGTGCTGACGGCCACTCACGAGTTGGAAGACAAAAAGGCCCGCTATGCCTTGGTAACCCTGTGCATCGGGGTCGGGCAGGGCATGGCCGCGGTCATTGAACGGATCTAGTCCTATGCGCAATCTGACGTCATACTCCGCGGGACAATGGGTCGCCGGCTCCGGCAACGCCACGACCCTCGTGCACGCCGTCACCGGCGATCCGGTGGCCGAGGTTGGAAGCAACGGGCTCGACTTCAAGGCCATGCTCGAATACGGCCGCCGGGTGGGCGGCCCCGCGATGCGGAAGCTCACCTTCCACGAGCGGGCCCGGATGCTCAAGGCCATGGCCCAGTATCTGATGGCCCGGAAAGACGATTTCTACGCCCTGTCGGCCGCCACCGGTGCCACGAAGAGTGATTCCTGGGTCGACATCGAAGGCGGGATCGGGACCTTCTTCAGCTATGCGAGCAAGGGCCGCCGGGAACTGCCCGACGAGACCTTCTACATCGACGGCGATCTTGAGGCGCTGTCCAAGGGCGGGACGTTCGTCGGCCGCCATATCGCGGTGCCGCTCGAGGGCGTGGCCGTCCATATCAACGCCTACAACTTCCCGTGTTGGGGCATGCTCGAAAAGCTGGCGCCGACCTTCTTGGCGGGGATGCCGGCCATCGTCAAGCCGGCCTCGGCCACGAGTTTCCTGACCGAGTTGATGGTCCGGAGCATGATCGATGCGAAGATCCTGCCCGAGGGAGCACTCCAACTGATCATCGGCGGCGTCGGCGACTTGTTCGAGCACCTGACCTGCCAGGACGTGGTGACCTTCACCGGCTCCGCGTCCACCGGCCGAAAACTTAAGGCCCACCCGAAAGTCATCGAGGAGTCGGTCCGCTTCAACATGGAAGCCGACTCTCTGAACTTCTGCATGCTCGGCCCCGACGCCACACCCGGCACCGAGGAGTTCGATCTTTTCATCAAGGAGATCGGCCGGGAAATGACGCTCAAGGCGGGCCAACGATGCACCGGCGTTCGCCGGATCATGGTGCCCGAGGGCGTCGTCGACGAGGTGATTCGCGCGGTCGGCAAACGGCTGGCCGGGGCCACCCTCGGCGATCCGTCGGTCGATGGGGTTCGGATGGGACCGCTCGCGTCCAAGGCCCAAGTGGCGGAGGTCCGGAAGAACGTCGACGGGATCAAGGCCGCGGCCGAGGTGGTGTACGGCAACTACGACGATTTTACGGTGACCGGCGCCGACAAGACCCGGGGCGCCTTCTTCCCCGCCATGCTGCTTCACTGCGCCGAGCCGCTCCGGCGGAGCGAAGTCCACGACATCGAGGCCTTTGGACCGGTCAGCACCGTGATGGGCTACCGAACCGTGGCCGACGCCTGCGAGCTCGCCAAGCGGGGCAAGGGGAGCCTGTGCGGCTCACTCTTCTCGGGCGATGACCGGGTGGCCCGCGAGGTCGTGCTCGGCACCGCCGCGTTCCACGGTCGGTTGATGCTGGTCAACCGGCGCTCGGCCAAGGAATCAACCGGCCACGGGTCGCCGATGCCGCAGTTGGTGCATGGCGGCCCGGGCCGGGCCGGCGGCGGCGAAGAAATGGGCGGGATGCGGAGTGTGATGCACTATCTCCAGCGGACCGCGCTGCAGGGTCATCCGGAAACGTTGACCCACGTCATGAAGGTCTGGATGAAGGGTGCCGACACCCCAACCGACGTGGCGCATCCATTTTCGAAGTACTTCGACGACATCAAGGTGGGCGACACGCTGTTTACCCATCGTCGAACCGTCACCGAAGCCGATGTCGTCAATTTTGCCGGGATGTCGGGCGACTATTTCTATGCCCACACGGACGAGATTGCCGCGAAGGACTCCCTGTTCGGGCGCCGGGTTGCGCACGGCTATTTCGTGCTCTCAGCCGCCGCCGGGTTGTTCGTGTATCCGCCGAAGGGGCCCGTGCTGGCCAACTACGGGCTCGAGCGGCTCCGCTTCACCAAGCCCGTCTACCCCGGCGATACCATTCAGGTCCGGTTTACCTGCAAGCAGAAGACCGCCAAGGACACGCCGCCCGATGGCGTGCCGCAAGGCGTGGTCGAGTGGGATGTCGAGGTCACCAATCAAGACGCCGAGATCTGCGCCGTGTACTCGATCCTGACGCTCGTGGCGAAACGCCCCCCAGCCTGAGCCGGTTTACATCCAGCCTAATTGCTTGAGACTGAAGGCATCGTTCCACACCTTGGTCAGGTGGCGAATCTTGCCGCCCTCGAAATCCATGATGTAGACGTAGTCCGCCTCGACTCGCTTGCCGGTCGGCGGAACTGGCCCACCCGGGCCGGTGTGGGTGGCCCGGAAGATCGCGAACCCGATGACGTTGCCGCGCTGTTCATCCACCGCGAACGAACGGATTTCGTAACTCGCGTCGGGCGCCGGAGTGAACATGCCCTTCATCCACTCCGTGTAGCCCTCCACCGTCGTCACCGCTGCCAGCGCGTCGGCTTGGGCCGAGAAGGTTGCATCCGGACGGCAATACTGGCGGCAGACCGCCCATCCTTTGCCGGTCTCGCACGCGTCGAAGAACTGCTCCGCCGTTTCTCGGATCGAGCTCATGATTGGGTTCCCTTTCAGTCGGGTTGCTGCCCCCGGGGGGTCCCGGCAGCGGTAGTAAGAGTGGCGCGCGGGCCAGGCGGGGGCAAGCCCGGCCTTCTTCGCAAAGGCCTACCACCGAGCGGGGAGATAGTTCCACTGAACCAGGAAGTGGACCTGAAGCAGCGCGCCGGCCGCGACCACGCTGAGCAAGATCCTGCCAAAGAAGGAATGCCAACCACGACGCCAGGTCTCGACGGCCAGACCGGCCAGTACCAGGGCCGCGACGGCGTGCCCGAACGGCAATAGCAGTAGGCCGCGGTCGGCGTGCGTCAGCCCGAGCACCATGCCTTGGCTTCCCGACAGGTCGCGGGTTGACCGGGCAATGAACCCGAACCCGAACCAGCCGAACAACCCCGGAACCAAGAGGGCCAATAGGGCCGAGACCCTCGCCCCGATGGCCGCCGCCGGGGTCGCCACGATCCGCCGATGCCGGCGCCACCACTTTCCCGCCAGCGCCACGAGGCCCCATGCGATCGTCGCGAGGAGTGGTCCCAACAGGAGCCATGAGACGTACTCATTGAGGAAATACGGGACCTCGTACCAGGCCGTCCGCTCGAATGCCGACCCGAGCTCGGCGCCGAACACCATGGCCGGGGCAAACATGTGGGTCACCCGGCCCCGTCGATCAGTGGCGAAGGCCACCATCCGCTCGCCGCCGGCTTCCCGGAAGAGCAGCGAATCCACCCGCAGAAACGGCAACCGCCGGGTTCCGAAGGGAACCATGAGGGTGTCTCCGGCCGTGCCGAGGGCCGAACCGGTACTGAACATCATCGGGAACCGTTCCACCGTCCGGTGGGCGTACCGGGTCATCCGATAGGTTCCGGCAAAGCGCTCCACCGAACCGGGGAGGGTGGCGAACGATGTCGGTTCTCGCGGGCCGAGCAGGGCTGTCAGGACCGCTTCGTACGCCTCCCCGCCAAACGCCAAGCTGCCGCCGTTGGTGGCGACGAAGAACCCGACCTGCCGGTCGGGGACCACGACCAAGAGGCTCGCGTATCCCGGTACCACGCCACTATGGGCAAACACGGTCAGCCCGTTCCACGACTGCTCGAAAAATCCGAGTCCGAGCCCGCGAAGAGCTGGGTGGTGACTGAATTGCCGGCGATGGAGCATTGCTCGCTCGGGAGCCGGCAGGCCGGCGAGCTGGGCCGAGACGAACCGGGCCATGTCGGCGGCCGTCGAGTACACCAGGCCGACCGGGTAGGCGTTGGAATAGAGGTCCGCGGTCGGCGTGCAGCCGGCGTCGCTACACCGATATCCCACGGCCTGGCCGGGCGCCACCCCGCTCGAATCCGGGGCGAGGTAGAAGGTCCGAGTCATGCCGAGTGGTTGGAACAGCTCGCGGGTGGCATAATCGCGAAACGGCACGCCCGCGACGGTTTCGACCAGGAGGGCGGCCAGGCTCACGCCGTGGTTCGAGTAACCGACCAACGTGCCGGCCGGCCAGCCTCGGGCCGGCATCCGGGCTTCCAGGTATGTGCCTAACGGTTGCATGGCGGCCGGGGTTCGAGCGGCGTACCCGATCAGGCGCTCGTCGAACCCCGCGGTGTGAGTCAGCAACTGCCGGAGCGACACGGGGCCGTCCGGATCCGATCCCATGGGTACGGCGGGGACCAAGGGCCGGACGTCGGCATCCAAATTGAGCCGTCCGCGAACCACCTCGCGGGCCGCCGCGGTGGCGACGAACAGCTTGCCGACCGAGCCGAGGCGAAAAACGGTGGTGACCGGATCGATCGGGCGCTGGTCCTCGAGCCGGGCGGAGCCGAAGCCCGCCAGCCGGACCTCCGGTCCCCGCACGATCGCCATCGCAAGCCCGGGCACCCGGTGCCGGGTCATCAGCCCGGGGAGGCTCGAGTCGAGCGCCGGCGCGAGGCCGGGCCCGCTTTGGCACAGACACAACAGCAGAGCGATCATCCGGGGATTCCGAGGAAGGCGAGATAGGCCTGGGTGAGTTGGTCGATCAACAACGGGGGGTCGACCTCGATCGGGTAGGCCTCGAGCGCTCCTGACAGAACCGCCTCGCGGGCTCCGGCGGAGACGAGAAAAAGCCCGAAGTTGACGGCGAACTCGGGGTTGGGGTGGTGAATATCCCGCCGACGGGAGAGGAGCGCGGCCCGCAGCCGCCCGTGAACATGGGCGTTGAAGCTCCGAACTTGGCGGGCGAGGAGCACGTCGCCTTCGCGAGCCCGGGCCCGGATGTTTCGGATCGTGGTGCGATGTTCGACGAACTTGGTGACCACCGCGCCGAGGTAGGCTCGGATCGTCGTCGCCGCCGAGGTCTCGGGTGCGGCCACCCGGTCCATCGCGTCGTCGAGGGCCCGCCGGCAGTCCTCGAGCACGTGCTGGTGGAGGGTTCGAAGCAGCGCTTGTTTGGTCTTGAATCGAGCGTAGAAGCCGCCGACCGAGATCCCCGCTTCGGCCGCAATCTCGGCAATGCTATGGTCCTCGGCGGGGCGCGCTTTGAGGAGCCGGGCGGCGGCCGCCACGATCAGGGCCGCCGTTTCGCGGCTTCGTTCCTGGATCGGGGCATGGGTTTCGGGGTCGCGTCGTGGGACCATACCGATAAAACGAATGCCATTCGGTTTTTGTTTCGGCCCGGGTCTTTCGCTGGCCCGCTCGGGAGCGCTTCTTTTAAACCCTCCAGGACCGCACTGAAGCCAAGGCCGAACCATGCATGTCTTCACCTACGGATCACTGAT
>JANPEL010000079.1:0-2322 GCA_031431925.1 Gemmatimonadota bacterium
CACGTCGGGAAACACCATCAATCCCTTTGTTGGGGTTTGTGTTGGGGCCGTCCTCCGGGGGCCTACACACAACCACCCGACACCGGCCGCCACCACCGCCAGCCCAACCAGTCCGGCGAACCAGGCCCGCTTCGGCCGGCGGGATTCGACCGTCAGCGGCCGGGTATCGGTGGGCGTCATCCCCCCGCTCGGCGTGAGTACGGCTTCCAGTTGTGGGATCAGCTCCTCGGCCCGCTGCCAACGGTCGGCCGGCTTCTTCTCCAGGCACCGCATCACCAACGCAGCCAGGGCGGGGGGGATGCTGGCCCGGTGATTCGTCACCGGCTGTGCGGGGATCGTCACGTGGGCCGACAAGACCGCCTGGGGTGTCGCCCCGACGAACGGCGGGAGCCCGGACAGGAGTTCGTAGGCGACCACGCCGAACGCGTAGATGTCGGCCCGATGATCGGTGTGGGGATCCGCAGCCGCCTGTTCCGGTGACATGTAGGTTGGCGTGCCGAGGGCCACCCCGGCGGTCGTCAACGTCTGCCGGCCGGTCGCCTCGCTCACCGCCTTGGCGACGCCGAAATCGGTGACCAGCGCGTGGCGGCCCGAGAGCATGATGTTTTCGGGCTTGATGTCGCGGTGGACCACACCCTGACTGTGGGCATACGCCATGGCGTCGGCCACGTCGCGGAGGATCCGGACGGCGTCGGGAATCGGGAGTTCGCCCTCCCGGACCAGCTTCTGCCGCAGGCTGACCCCGTCCACGAACGGCATGACGTAATAGAGGAACCCGTCGGCCTGGCCGGAGTCGTAGAGTGGCAGGACATGAGGGTGCTGGAGGTTGGCGGCGATGGTGACTTCGCGGAGGAACCGCTCAGGGCCCAGCGCGGCGGCGAGGTCGGGCCGGAGGACTTTGACCGCGACTTTGCGGTGGTGCTTCAGGTCCTCGGCCAGGTAGACCGTGGCCATGCCGCCCGCGCCGACTCCGCGCTCGATCCGGTATCGGTCGGCCAGTGCTGCGGTCAGGCGCTCGCGCGGGTCTGTCATGGCGGGGTCGGTCTAAGATCGTTCCAGCAACCTGATTCTGCCAGAGGCGACCGAATCCTCGAGCCCGGCGTGGCCTTACCCTGGACGCCCTAGCCGGGGCCGTTCACGTCCCGAACCCCAGGGTACCGGCCACCTCTTTCTGGCGGGTGTCGAGCGTGAGAAACGTGAGCTCGGAGGGATCCTCGGCCAGATAGAGCGCCGTGGCCAAATGCCAGCAGTCGGCTCCGCGAACGTACCCCGCGGCGAGCACCTGCGCGATCTCGTTGGACAGCGGCCGGTCTGGAATGATCCACGACACGGCAACGTGGGCGGCGGCGGGCTCAACGACGCCTTCCCGGCGGAACGCCGCTCGCAGTTCCGCCTCGAGGAGATTGGCGGAAACGATTTCATCGAACGCCTTGAGTCGACGACTGACGGCCCGGCCACCCGGCTCCCCGAACTGGATGGCCACCAAACACGAGGTGTCGACGTATCCGACTTTCATTGGTCGCGCTCGACCAGGAACCGGGCCAGCGCCCCGGGCCGCCGAGCGACGACCCCGGGGGGCTTGGCGCTGACCACGGGCCGAACGAGCACCCCACGATCGGCCAACTCGGTCATCCGGGCGGCGAGGCCGGCGCGGGCGGCCGACAAGGGCCGGATCTCGGCGACCGGCTCGCCGTGGACTGTGACGGTCACCCACTGGCCCTCGCGGACTTGGCGGATGATGGCCGACAGGCGCGCCTTGGTTTCGTAGAGGGAATAGCTCTTGGCCATGAGTCACTCTAGCATATCTAGTCAGACTAGTCAATGTTCAGTGGCAACATCGTTCTAGCACCGGGAGGAACCTGCGGACATTCATTCGGCTCGTATCCAAGCGAATGGGTCAAGACCCTCACCACAATTCCGGATCCCTCCGGCGGTCAGAGTATCCGGTCACGGGGCGGTCCAGGGGCACTGGACCTAGGTCGGCCCGTTCGTGGAGTTTGCTTGAGCCGACGCTAGACCCGTCCCGGGGGGAAACGGAAGGCCGCGAATAACCGGAGATTCGATGACGTTCCGCATCAGCTGGATCCTCGCCGCGGGGGCCCTCGGAGGGTCGGCTCCGGTCCTGGCGCAGGACCTCCCCGCCCCGACCGGTCCCGCCGCGGTCGGAACCATGGTCTTCGAATAGGAATAGGAATAGGAATTTCCTTCGCCCCGTCCAACCTACCCCACCACTGGCAAGCGGTCCACTCGGCGCCCCGGGCCGGTCGCCGAGCGCGCGGGTGCCGTCCCCGGGCGCGGATGCCGTCCATCCACCGGCCGCCG
>JANPEL010000080.1:0-1538 GCA_031431925.1 Gemmatimonadota bacterium
CCTTGGGGAGGAGTCCGCGATCGGCCAGCGTAAAGAAGTCGGGGGTGCCCGTCGAAATCTTCTGCAGACCCCGGCTCACCCGTCCGGCACCGCTGTTGTAGGCCGCCGCCGCCAGCAGTGGCGAGCCGAACGTGCGGGTCAGGTCGCCGAGGTGGCGAATGGCCGCGTCGGTTGCCCGATTCGGATCCCGGCGTTCGTCGATCCACGGATCGACCCGGAGCCCGAGTTCCCGGGCGGTTTCGGGCATGAACTGCCACATGCCCACCGCGCCGGCGCGGCTCACGGCCGTATTGGAAAACCCGCTTTCGATGATCGGCAGATAGGAAAACTCGGCTGGTAACCCGGCCTGGGTCAGCTTCGACTCAATGGCCGGCCGGTACTTCGATCCTCGGGCCAGCCATTCGGTCATCCGGGCCCGGGCGGGACCGGTGAAGTAGGCCAGATATCGCCCGACCTCAGGCTGCTGCTCGAACCCGGCGAACGCGCTCTGGGCGGTTGAATCCTGGGCCAGGAGACGGGGGGCCGTGGCCAACACGATGAGCACCAGGCGGACTCGGGGAGCGATGGGCATGCCCGCGAGAGAGGCAGGTCGCGAGCCGTCCTCAAGTTGGAGCGTAAGCTGTTGTCATGGAATGAGATGACAGCAGGGAGCTCGCCGAAGGATTCGTCGGGTTCCGGCCAGGTTTGCCGCCCTGGCCCGCAGTTCCTGCCGCTTAGCCCTCGATTTGGCCCTCGGCGTCGGCGGCCAAGTAGACGGCCTCGATCGCGTCCCGATAATGGGCCTCGACCACCCTCCGGCGAACCGAGAGCTTCGGCGTCAGCTCGCCGCTCTCGATCGAGAACTCCCGAGCCACGATCAAGAATCGTTTCGGGACCTCGAACCGAGCCAGTTCCCGGAGGTGTTTCATCGCCTCGGCCTCGAGATGTTTGACCGCCCGGTCGAGACCGATCAACTCAGCCCGGGTGGTCCAGGTCAGTCCCTCGCGGGTGGCCCAGGCCTCGAGGACCGGGAACATCGGGGCGAGCAGGGCGATCGGGAATTTCCGCCGGTCGCCTAACAGCACGGCGTTGGCGATAAACGGGTTCTGGCGGAGCAAGCCCTCGATCGGCTGGGGCGCGATCTTCTTGCCGCCGGCGGTGGCGATCAGGTCTTTCTTCCGGTCGGTGATCTTGAGGTAGCCATCCTCGTCGATCTCACCGATGTCGCCGGTGTGGAACCACCCGTCGGGATTAATGGCCTCAGCGGTTTCCACCGGCCGGCCGAAATAGCCGCGCATCACGTGGGGGCCGCGGGTCAGGATCTCGCCGTCGGGCGCGATCATCACCTCGACGCCGGGAATTGGCCGCCCGACGGTTCCGAACCGAATGTGGGGCAAGGTGTTGACCGTGATGACCGGGGACGTTTCCGTCAGGCCGTACCCTTCCAGGATCGGGAGGCCGGCGGCGTAGAAAAATTTGGCGATCTCCGCCGAAAGCGGGGCGCCCCCGGAAAGAAAGAACTTGAGCCGACCGCCCACTCGCGCCCGGATTCGCCGAAA
>JANPEL010000081.1:0-8868 GCA_031431925.1 Gemmatimonadota bacterium
CCGTTACGGCCCGACGGCGGGCCCGCTTCCGCTCGCGAGCGAGCTCCTCGAGCCGCTGCCGGAGAACCTCATTGTTGGGTTGCCCTTCTAATCGGGGTTCCTGCAAGAGCTGGCGGGTCACGTCGAGATCGCGGAGCCGACTGAGCTTCGAGTTGAGGGAATCCCCATCGGGCCACGGCAGCGATGCGGTGAGACCGAACTGATCGGTTGCGATCCGGCCGGCTGCCTCTAATCGGCGGGCGGCGGTTCGGAGGCGGTGGATGGCCTCGGGGGCCGGATCGCGAAGGACCCGGCGGCGTTCCAACTGCCACGAACGAGCCCGGGCCTTGAGGGCCTCGTCGGCCGTGCTCCCGAAAGTGGTCATGGCGAAAGGTCGATCGGAACCGGCAAAGTCCCGCTGAACGGCAATTGAAGTGCCCTTCACGAACACCCCTTCAGAATCGTTTCACGAGGGCTTCGCCGCTTCGGTGCGATCTTGCAATCCGAAAAGAGGGAATCCACCGCCTCGGAGCGAGGCAAGGAGGTAGGTATGAGAATCATGAAGGTGGCGCCACCCGTAGCTCCGTTGAAGGAGTTCGACCGGTTCTTTGATCGGTTCCTCCACCCGGCAGCTTGGTCGCCGACAGCCCCTCGAGCCACGCCGGAAGGGCTCTGGGAACCCGCCCTCGACTTCTCGGAGACGCCGAAGGAGTACGTCGTGCGGATGGAGATCCCCGGCGTGGCCCGGGACGATCTTGATGTGAACTTGGATGGGAACCTCCTCACGATCGGCGGAAAGCGAGAGCTCCGCAAAGAGGAAAAGGGTGAGGACTTCCTCTGGGAGGAGAGGATCGAGGGACGGTTTGCCCGAACGCTGCGGCTACCGGCTGTCGTCCAGGAGGCGAAGATCGAGGCCCTGTACAACGATGGGATCCTGACCGTGCGGCTTCCGAAGATGGAGCCGGCCATGAAGAGCAAGATCACGATCAAGTAACCCCACCACTCGGGCAGCTTCGCCGCCGCTCCCGGTGCCCGTCGGCCCCGGGAGCGGTTTCTCGTTAAGTTTCGGATAACCTCAACGTCCCTGGACCGATAGGTACCGTATGCGATCGAAAGCCCTTCCACTCCTCGGCCTCGTGACCGTGGCCGGGCTCGTGATTCCCGAGCCCGCCGCCGCGATTCCGGCCTTTGCCCGAAAATACAAAGTCAGCTGCATGCTCTGCCACAATCCGATGCCGAAGCTCACGGCGTTCGGCGAGCAGTTTGCCGCCAACGGGTTCCGATTTGCCTCGAACGAGGCGCCCCGCGACACCATCAATACCGGCGACCCGCTGCTCCAGCTCGCCAATCAGTTTCCGCTCGCGATGCGGCTCGAGGCCTATGCCCAGTCGTATTCGGGTGGCCGAGCGGCCACGGACTTCCAGACCCCGTACGGCCTCAAGATCCTGTCGTCGGGCACCATCTCGAAGAAACTCTCCTACTACTTCTACACCTTCTTGGCCGAACGAGGTGAGATCGGAGGGGTGGAGGACGCCTTTCTCCAGGTCAACGACATCGGCGGGAAGCCGATCGACCTCGTGGTCGGGCAGTTTCAGGTGTCCGACCCGCTCTTCAAGCGCGAGCTCCGGCTGGAGTTCGAGGACTACGCGGTGTATCGGGCCCGGCTCGGTGATTCGCCGGTCGACCTGACGTACGATCGCGGCATCGTGGCCACTGCCGATGTCGCTGGATTTGGGTTGACCGGGCAACTCCTGAACGGCAACGGCGCGGGAGGGGCAGAGAGCAATCGGCGGTTCGATCAGGATCCCTTCAAGAGCGTATTCTTCCATGTCAGTCGTGATTTTGGCGAGAATCTCCATCTGGGTACCTTCGGTTACACCGGTAAGACCGAAAGCGGTGGCGTCGGAAGCCGGACCGGGATGTTCGGCATCGATGCGACGATCGGTGGCAAGACCTTCGAGCTGAATGGCCAGTACATTCATCGCTCTGAGACGCGCCCGACGTTCACGGCTAACGAGCCGGAGGCCGCCCTCGACGGCGGGTTCGCCGAGTTGATCGTCCGGCCGCCGAAATCGCGCTGGTATGGGTTTGGGCTCTACAATCTCGTGTCCGCCGACCGGCCGCTGCTCAACGTCCGTCTCGGTGGCCCCACCGGCGTCAACCGGTACGAAACGATGTCCGCCGGATTCGGCCGGGCCGAACAGCGGAACTTCCGGTGGACCCTCGAGGCCACCTACGACGTCAAACAGGAGACGCTCCGATGGGGCTTGGGATTTGTCACCGCTTTTTGAGCCAACTGCTTCTTGCCGGCGCCCTCGTTGGGGCGCCGGTCGTCGTACCGGTGGCAGCCGGCGTTTCCGGAGTGGTGTTTCTCGATCGGAACGGTGACGGCCGCCGGAGTCCAGGCGAACCCGGGATCGCCGGGGTGGCCGTATCCGATCAGGCCGACGTGGTGGTGAGTGCCGCCGATGGGTCGTTTCGAATTGGGGGCACCGACGGATTCGGTTTCGTGTTCGTCAGCGCCCCCACTGGGTACCAGACCGTCGGGTCATTCTGGAAGCGGGTACCCGCCGGCGGGGCGGCTCCGATCGACTTTCCGCTCCGGAAGGTGCCCGTCCCGCGCGAATTCCTCTTCGTCCACGCCTCCGACACTCATGTCAGCGCCGAAAGCCAACCCCGGACCGCCCGGCTTCGCGCTTTGGTTGACTCGATCAAGCCGGCGTTTTCAGTCATTACGGGCGACCTGGTCCGGGACGCCCTCCGGGTACCGGAGGCCGAGGCCACGGGCTACTACGAGTTGTTCGAGGCCGAGGCGGCCAGGTTTCCGGGCCCGCTCTACACGGTGCCGGGCAACCACGAGATCTTCGGAATCGAGCGGGACAAGTCCCACGCCACCATCGACCACCCCCGCTACGGCCGGGCCATGTACCGGCACTATCGGGGGCCCGACTATTACTCGTTCAACTATGGCGGGATCCATTTCGTCGGACTCAACAGCGTCGATATCGAGGATCAGTCCTATTACGGCCACGTCGATAGTGTCCAAGCCGCATGGCTGGTGCGGGACTTAGCCGTGGTTCCGGCCACGACGCCGGTGGTGACGTTCAACCACATTCCGTTCTTCACGGCCGTTGAAACGGTCAATGGGTTCATGGACGGCCCGCCCGCCCCAACCGCGATCTCGGTTCGGGGTAAGGTCGCGTTCCGGCACACGGTCTCGAATGCGGGTGCGATCATCGCCTCGATCAAGGGTCACCCGTTTCCGTTGGCCCTCGGCGGACACATGCATGTCCGGGAGCAACTCAAATACGAAGGCGTCCCGACTCGGTTCTATCAGACGGCGGCGGTGGTCGGTCCAAGCAACCGGGCGGATCTCTCGTTTCCGTCCGGCTTCGTCGTCTATCGGGTCCGGGCGGGGCAGATCGATGACGGACGGTTCGTCCCGTTAGGTCTCGACCGCTGAAACCGAGATCGAGCGGCTGGTCAGCCATTCCGGAGCGCCACGAGCGGATCCACCTTCGCCGCCCGGGCAGCCGGAATCAGGCAGGCAGCGGCCGCGACCAGGTAGAACACCACGGTGCCGCCAAGGTAGGCTGCCGGGTCGAACGGTGATACGCCGAGCAGGAATCGCCGCAGGACCAGGCCGGTACCAAGCGACAGCCCAAGTCCCGCCACCACTCCATAACTGACAGGGGTCAATCCCTGCCGAACGGCGAGCGCGATGATTTGGGCCGGCGTGGCCCCGAGCGCCGTGCGCACTCCGATTTCAGTCCGGCGAGTGGTGACCCAGAACGATAGCAGGCCGGAGAGCCCGGATGCCGCCAGAAGTAACGTGAGGAGGGCAACGACGGTCGTTGCGCCGCCGAGCAGCCGTTGGGGCAGGTAGGCCAACGCCACGTTGGCTTCGAGCGTCGTGACGGCGTTCAACGGGAGATCGGCCGCCAGGGATGCAACGGCTCGTTGCAGCATCCCGCCAACGTCCGACTCGGTGATCGGCCCACTCACCAACAGGGTTGCCCGCGGCGACGCTGCGTGGTCGATGGATAAATAGAGGCGGAGTGGATTCGGGCGGCCCGGCACGGCAAACGCCCGATCGTCGACCACTCCCACCACTTCAATGGTCTTGCCATTGGCCACCAGGAGGGTGCCCAGTGGATCGCCACCCGGCCAGAATCGCCGGGCCATTGCTTCGTTGATCAGGCCGACGCCCGGGCGGTCGGACGGCGTGAAGTCTCGGCCGGCCGATAGCGGCACCCGCACGGTCGCGGTCCAGTCTGGTGAGATTCGGTTGACCAGAACCCGGAACCCGGGTTGGCCCGGAGGCGCATCGACCCCTGGGACTTGGACGGTGGCCTGGGCGCCCCCGAACCCGAACGGCAGCTGGGCCGCGTAGGCCGCGTGCTCCACTCCCGGTGTCGACCGGACCCGGGCCAAGAGGGCCTCGAAGAAGCCGCGTCGAGCGTCCTCGGCCAAGTTGGCGAACGACCCATCGATCGCCAGTGTCGCAACCGGGGCCGCGACCGTCGGCCCGCCCTGATGGGAAGACGTGATCGCTCGAAACAACAGCGCCGCTCCGATCAGGAGGGCGAAGGTCACCGCCACCTGGAGCGACAGGAACCAGTGGCGGAGCCGGCTGTCGGTCCGGCCGCCGAGGTGACCAGCGCGCAGTCGCGCGGCCAGGTCGTCCCGGGTCGTCGCCAGAGCCGGCAACAGTCCCATGGTGAGGGTGGCGACTACCGCGAGCAGGCCACCGATCAGCATGACGCGTTGATCGAATTCGAGGCGGAGCGTCAAGGACAGGGGCAACCCGGGCACCAGCCCCT
Source organism: Gemmatimonadota bacterium (assembly GCA_031431925.1). Taxonomy (GTDB): domain Bacteria; phylum Gemmatimonadota; class Gemmatimonadetes; order Gemmatimonadales; family GWC2-71-9; genus SHZU01. The sequence goes on from JANPEL010000081.1 coordinate 4,803, forward strand.
TGATCAGCCCACGGATCACCGTAGCCACGAGCATCGCCGCGGCGGCGGCCGCCGCGACGAGCACACCGGCTTCGAGTAGTTGAAGGCGAACCAGGCGTTGGCGTCCCGCCCCAAGCGCTTGGCGCAGGGCAAACTCCCGCTGTCTGGCCATGCCTCTGGCGAGCAGCAGCCCGCCGGCATTGAGACTCGCGACGACGAGGCCCAAGATCGACAGGCACGAGACCAGGGTCACCAGCAACACCACGCCGGACCGAAGCTCGGTGTCGAGGCCCGTCATCGGGGCGGTCCGGAACACCCGGTCCCGGTTCGACTCCACCATCCGATTCGGCTCCAGCGCAAGCCGGTCCAGTTCGGCCTCGGCCGCCGACGCTTGGATCCCCGGTCGAAGCCGTCCGAACAGTTCGAGGAAGCCGGCCGCCCGATGGTCGAGAGCGATGGTGCGATCGAGGGCCGGCGCGGCGCCTAACGGCACGTAGAGGTCGAACCGGAATCCGGTGAAGGGTCCGGCGAACCCTCGAGGGGCCACGCCGATGATGGTTGCCGGCTGGCCATTGAGCCGAACCAAGGAACCGATCGTCGTCGGCGAGGCGCCGAACCGGTCGACCCAGAGTTGATGGGAGATCACGGCCAGGGCCCCGGCGCCGGGTTGGTCGTCGCTCGGCGAAAAGAAACGGCCCAGGGCGGGCGCCAAACCCAGGACGTCGAAAAAATTGGCTGTGACGATCTGCGCCGGGACCACGATCGGCGGTCCGGCGGTGCCAAGTCCCAGGGATCGTCCATTGAACCCCGCGAGGCCGGTGAAGGTCCGCAACCCGCCGCTCAAGTCGTGAAAATCGGCGATGGAGGTCGAGATGCTCTCGTGGGTCTGGCGCGCTTCCCCGTGGACCAAGACCAGCGAGGCCGGATCGGCCACCGGGAGTTGCTTGAAGAGAATCTCATTGGCCAACGTGAAGACGATCAGGTTGAAGCCGAGGGCGATCCCGAGGATGGCCACGATCGTGGCGGCGGCTCCCGGGGTCCGGGCCAGCGTGCGGGCGAGGTAGACGAGATCGATCCGGACCTCGGCCCACCGTTCCGTTCGCCGGGCGGTCCGCTCTTGCTGAAGATCAACTCGGCGGCAATAGGCCCGCGCGGCCGCGGCATTGCCGAATTCCGTCTCCGCGCGGTGCCGGGCCTCCTCGGGCGGCACCCCGGTTGTCGCGATCTCCTCAGCCCGGCTTTGGACATGGAATTCGAACTCCTCGGCCACCTCGGCATCGACCTGTGAGGCGCTCCTCCAGGGGAACCGAAACCGAACCGGACTCATGATGCCAGCTCGCCCGTTTGGGCGTCGAGGACCCGAAATACCGCGGCGGCATAGGCCCGCCAGGTCGTGACCTCGGTGCGGAGTTGCCGGCGGCCTAGCGCCGTCAGTTCATAATATTTGGCACGTCGGTTGTTGGCCGAGAGCCCCCATTCGGACCGGAGCCATCCCCGGCGTTCGAGTCGGTGCAGGGCCTGATAGAGACCGGCGTCTTCGAGGCCCAGGAATCCGGCGGTGGCTTGCCGAAGCCACTTGGAGATATTGAAACCGTGGATTGGGCCCCAAGAGACGGCCTTGAGAATCAGCACGTCGGCCGTGCCTTGGAGAAGTTCGGGTGGGGAGGTCTTCATGGTGTCTCCACTCATCAGGTGAGTGGAAGGTAGGGCGGCCGGCCGCCGCCGACAAGTGTCAGCCTCGAGGGTCGAGTTTGATCTCGAATACCGTCGGCCAGCGTTTGCCGGTAACGAAGAGGTGTCCGGTTGCCGAATCGCGAGCAATCCCATTCAACACGTTCTCGGAGGTCTCGCCGGCTCCGTAGCCGGGCATCAGGCCGCCAAGATCGAGGACTTGGAGGACTAGTCCGGAGGTTGCGTCGATCCGGACCATCCAGTCGCTCTCATAAACGTTGGCAAAGATCTCGCCGCCGGCATACTCGAGTTCGTTCAGCTTGCCGACCGGCTCTTTGGTGGCGAAGTGCACCCCGAGCGCCCGGCGGACCTTGAACGTGGCCGGGTCGCGGAATCGGAGCGTGTCGGTGCCGTCACTCATGATCAGCGACGTGCCGTCGCTGGCCAGGCCCCAGCCCTCACCCGAGTAGGGGATCGAATCGACGGTCCGGAGGGTGGCCGAGTCGGCCACGTACGCGATGCCCGATTGCCACGTCAGCTGGTAGAGCCTGCCGCCGTGGAGCGCGAGTCCTTCGCCAAACCGATCGGATGGGAGAGGCGTGGCCGCGACGATCCGGCCGGTCGCCATCTCAACCCGCCGCCGATCCGAATGGCCATAGAGGCCGGTGGATTCGAGAAAGAACCCGGCGGGATCATGAATCAATCCCTGGGTATACGCGGTCGAGTCGTGGGGGTACGTCCGGACGACCGTGTAACCTCGGGGCGTGGCGATCGGATCGGCCCGCTCGGGCGCCGGGGTTGCCGCGAGCCAAAGCACCGTGCCTCCAAGGGCGAGCGACAGGGGTGAAAAGAAGAGGGTGTCGTTGGTGGCAAAAGGAGTAGTGCGGACGGTCTTGAAGAAGCCGACGAGCCGGAAATCGCCGATCGCTCGGAGGACGAAGATCGTTCCGAGCACCCCGGTTCCCGCTCTGACCACCCCAGCCGAAAGCGGTGACTCGATCATCCCGACCCTGAGGAGGACCGTGAGCGCGGCGGCCGTCAGCGCGGCCGCGACGGCCAGAGTGGTGAGGCGGCTCGGGGCGAAGGTTGGCCGGCCGTCGACCGTGGGAATCACCGTGCTGCCGCTCCTGCCCCGAGCGGCCCACACCACGTGGATCAGGGCCAAGAGGGCGTAAACCACCGCCACGCCGGATCCCACGATGGCCAGGCGCGACATGAAGACGGTCAGTTCTTCGCCAACATCCGAATCAGCCGCGATATCTTGTAGGCAACCAGTGCGTCCGGTGCCCGATATCGCACGGTTGACCCGCTGACCCGCTCCATGCCTGGCACGAACATCACGGCATCAGCGTCGGACGCCATGGCCAACTCGACCTCCAGGGTGATCGGCGCCGTAAACGACACCGGCTTCATCTCCGACCGCCGGGCCAGGGCCGCCTTCACCCCGGCGGTGATCCGCTCCCGGGCCACGGCGGGGTGCAGCGTCTTGGCCGCCGTGAATCCGATTCCTTCCTTCACCGCGAGCGCTTCGACACCCGGGAAAAACTTCCGCGCTTCCTCGGCGAACACCTTGTCGCCGGAGACGAACGCCACCGGCACCCGGTAGTAGCCGGCCACCATGCCGGCCGTGCCGTATTCACCGACTTCGCGGCCGTTGATCAGGACGTGCCGCAGGGCGTGACTATACGTGTGACCCATCACCGCATCGACCTGGTTGGCATGGCCGTGGTATCCGATCAGGATGACCGCGTCGAAGGTTCCATCGAGCCCCTCGACCATCCCCATCGGTTTGGGACTTCCCGAAATCAGGGTGGCTCGCCGGTCGAGCAGGTCGGCCCGGAGATTCGTGTGGCTTCCATGGGCGTCGTTGACCACGACCTCCGTGGCGCCGGCCTCGAACGCGCCGGCAATGGCGGCGTTGGTCTCCGCCAGCATCAAGGGGCGGGCCCATTCGTAGTCCGAGCCGCCGGCCTGCGCATTGGACACCACACCGGCAATGCCCTCCATGTCCACGGAGATATAAACCTTGAGTTTCTGCTGGGCGCTCGCGGTGGTCGCGGCAAGTGCGATCAGGAGCAGGGCGGCACGAACGCGTACGGGCATGGGGTGAGACTCCAGTCGGGAATGTGAGTGCGGGTTACGGGTGCTCGGGGCCGACAACCGCCTCGGCTTCGATCTCGACTCGGTACTCCGGTCCGATCAATTCGGCTCGGACCAGGGTGTTGGCGGGCAGGATTCCGGCAAACCGCTCGCCGTGGGCCCGGGCCACCGGCTCCCAATCAGCGAGGTCGCGAACGAAGATCCGGGTCCGGACTACCTGGTCCAGGCGACCGCCGAGCGACTGAAGGGCGCCTTCAATCTTGTCGATGACCGCGTGGGTTTGGGCGATCGGGTCGTCGCCGCCGATCAGCCGGTT
>JANPEL010000082.1:0-25493 GCA_031431925.1 Gemmatimonadota bacterium
GCGTTCCGACGCTCGACGAGATCACCGCGGCGCGGGAACGGCTGAAGGGCTTTGCCGTTCGGACGCCATTGGTGCGGTGGTACGAGGGGCCGGCGGAGATCTATCTCAAGCTCGAAACATTGCAGCCGCTCGGTTCCTTCAAGATTCGAGGCGCCCGGAATGCGCTCGCGACGGCTCCGGCCGGGGCGCTGGATGCCGGAGTGTTTACCGCGAGCGCCGGCAACATGGCCCAAGGAGTGGCGTGGTGCGCCCGGGACCTTGGGGTGCCGTGCACGGTGGTGGTTCCGGATCACGCGCCCGCCACCAAGCTCGAGGCGATCGCGCGGTTAGGCGCGGCGGTCATCAAGGTGCCGTTCGACCGATGGTGGCGGGTGTTGCAGGAGCGCCGGTTCGACGGGTTGGACGGGTTCTTCGTCCATCCGGTGTCGGATCCGGCGGTGATCGCGGGGAACGGCACCATCGGGCTCGAGATCGCAGAGGATTTGCCGGATGTGGATCTGGTGCTGGCTCCCTACGGCGGGGGCGGGTTGTCGTGCGGGATTGCGGCGGCGCTTCGGGCGGTCGTACCGGGTGCGCGGGTCGTGGCGGTCGAGCCGGACACGGCGGCGCCGTTGGCGGCGTCGTTGGCCGCCGGGGTGCCGACACCGGTGAACTATGTCCCGACGTTCATCGATGGATCGGGCGGCAAGTCGGTACTGGCCGAGATGTGGCCGTTGGCGCGGGATCTCTTGGCGGGGTCGGTGCCCGTGCCGGTGGCGGAGGTGGCCGAGGCGGTTCGGTTGATGGCGGAACGGGTCAGGATCGTGGCCGAGGGTGCCGGAGGGTTGGCGCTGGCCGCGGCGCGATCGGGCCGGGTGCAGGGACGGAAGATCGTCTGTGTGGTGTCGGGTGGAAATATCGACACGGCCAGGCTGATCACCATTCTTCAGGGGCAGGTGCCGTAACGGACTACTTCACGAACCGCCGGTAGGTTTCTTCGTCAAATCCAACCAACAATGTTCGGCCCTTGCGAGCGGTCGGCGCCCTGAGGTTCCCGCTCGGGCCGATCAACAGCGCGGCGATCTCTTCCTTGGACGGCTGAGCGGCTTTCAGAACGAGGTGCACCACCTTCTTGCCTTTGGTGGCGTAGATCTCGTCGATTCCCTCCAGCACACCGAAGGCGTCCTTGGCGCTGATGGGGTGCTTCTTGGCATCGACCGTCGTGGTGACGGTGGCCTTGGCTGACGCAAGGAACCCTTGCGTTCGTTTGCAGGTAAATCAGCCAGGGCGAAGATAGGCCCAGTCGAGTGATGCAGCCATGGAGGACTCAGGGTTTGGGGGTAAGGAGCCAAGCGACGGCTTGGTCGAGAAACGAGCCGACCATCAGGGTATGGCCTTGGTTCGGTAGTTCACGATAATCGACGGCCCAGCCAATAGCCTGGGCTTGATCGACGGCCGTCTTGAGCCGGGCCGGGGGCACCACGGGGTCGACCGATGCGCCGACCACCAGGGTTCTGGGGAGGCTCGCCCCGGTGGTGGCCGAAACCGCCCCGGCTCCGGCCAGGCAGACCACGGCGGCAATCTGGCCGGCCTGATCCTGAGCCAACCGCCAGGCCGTGCCGCCGCCTAACGAATGACCCAGGAGGTAGACCCGAGTCCGGTCGATCGGGCCTTGGGCGGCTACGTCGTCGAGGAGCCGGGGCAAGTTGGTGGAGGCTCGCATCATGGCGTTGGTGTACGGGCTGACGACGATGAAGCCCAGGCTGTCGGCCAGGCGGCGGATCCGGCCGGCGCCGTAGGCTTCGAGAAAGGCGGTTTCGTCGGCGCCGGCGCCATGGAGGGCTACCACCACCGGCGCCGGGCGATTGCCGATGGATTGGGGGCGATACAACCGGTACGGCACCTCGCCGTCTGGCGAGGAGAGGACCCGGCGTTCTCCGGAGGGCCGATCCAGCGCGCGGAGGGCTTCTTCTCGGTGCCGAGGGCCCACGGCTGGATCGGCCTCGATGACGGTGCCGAGCGAGTCGAGGGTTCTGATCACTTGCCGATACCGGCCCCCGAAGAAGGCCAGGGTAGCCCGGTCAAAGGTCTGGTTGGTCTCGGCCATCCGGTCGGCGGCCAGGGGACGATCACGGACCGCAAGTTCGATCCGGAGGTAGGCCAGCGCCATGGCCCGGCGGGTCAAGGAGTCCGGACCGGCGGGCCGGGCTTGGGCGTGGACCAAGGTCGCGGCCAGCGGGAGTGCGAGGAGCCACCGCGCCTTCATTGGGCGGCCGCTTTCGCTCGTTCCTGTTCGACCAGAATCCGGCGGAGAATCTTGCCCGATGGAGACTTCGGGATCGATTCGACGATCTCGACTCGGCGAACCTTGTCGAGCGGTGAGACCTTGGAGGCGACGAAGGCCATGATCTCGTCGGGGGTGAGGGGTGCTTTCAGGACCACGAACGCTTTCGGAACCTCACCCGCTTCGGGGTCAGGGCTCGGAATCACGGCTGCATCGGCAATGCCGGGATGGCTCAGCAATACCGCTTCGAGATCGGCCGGCGCCACTTGGTGACCCTTGTACTTGATGAGTTCTTTGACCCGGTCGACGATGTAGTAGTAGCCCTCGGCGTCGACATAGCCGATATCCCCGGTGTGGAGCCAGTGGTCCTGATCCAACGTGGCCGCGGTTTCGGCTGGTCGGTTGAGGTAGCCCTTCATGACGTTAGGCCCCCGCAGCAGAACTTCGCCCCGGCCTCCGATGTCTTGGTCGAGGCCTGTCACCGGATCGACGATCCGGGCTTCCTGACTCGGGGCCAGGAATCCAACGGACCCGTGACGGACCACGGCCGGGTCTCGGGGAGAGAGGTGGCTCGCGCCCGACAACTCGGTCATCCCATAGCCCTGCATCACCAAGCACTTGAGCCGGTTGCCGCAGGCAACCTCGATCTCCGCGCCGAGCGGTGCGGCCCCCGAAATCACAAACTTGAGGGCCGAGAGGTCATACCGGTCGACCACCGGATGTTTAGCCAAGGCCACCACAATCGGCGGGACCAGGGGCGCCACCGAAACCCGGTACTTGGCCAAGGCGGCGAGGAATGGTTCCAGCTCGAACCGGCCGATCACCACCAAGCGGCCGCCGTTCCACAGGTTGCTGAGCAGGATCAAGGTCAGCCCGTAGATGTGGAAGAACGGCAGCACGGCGACGACGGAATCCGCCCCGGTCGGTTGTTGAACCGCCGCGAACTGGTGCAATTGCGAGACGATGGATTCGTGGGTCAGGATGACCGCTTTCGGGCGGCCGCTGGTGCCGCTCGACCACGGCATGACGGCGATGGCGGTTCTCGGATCGATGGCGACGTCGACGGTGATCGGATCGGCATCGAACAGGGTGCTGAGCGGGGTCGCGCCGGGCGCGGTGCCCAGCACGAACACCTCTTCGACTCCCGCTCGCTTGGCTCCATCCAGGGCCCGGTCGAGCAGAGCCGGTACAGTAACCAAGAAGCGGGCTTTGGTCTCGCCGAGCTGAGCGGCCAAGTCGTCGGCGGTGGCGAGCGGGTTCAACGTGGTCGAGGTTCCGCCGGTTTGACTGACGCCAAGGAGGATGGCCGCGTACTCGATCACATTCGGGAGCAACACGGCAAAGACTTGACCGGGCCCGAACTTTCTCCGGGCCAGGCCCGATGCCAGCCGGCGGGTGTCGTCGACGATCTGACCACAGGTGGCGTGACGGTCGGTGGCCGCGTCGATCATGGCCACCTGGTCCGGCCGTTCCTTCATCCGGTCGAGCAGGAGCGTCGAGAAGGAGACGTTCGGGTAGTGGACGTCCGGATAGCGGCTTCGGTGGACCATCGTGGTCAGTCCCGCCTTGGCGCCGGGGTCGGGCGGCCGCCTGGATTCCACTGTGGCTTCGGGCCGTCGGCCAGGAGGCGAACGGCTTTGGCGGCCGCATTGATGACCGAGGTCATGTGCGCTGCGTCGACTTTGTCCGCTTGATCGCTGGGCTGGTGGTAGTCGGCGTGCATGTTGTAGCTGGAGAGCGTGTGCGCCACGATGCCCTTGAGCGCGAACTGGTAGTTATCGCTTCGACGGAAGAAGTTCTGGGCCGGCCGTTTGTCGGGAGCGATCGGGATGCCCGCCGCCGCCAGTGCCGGGCCCATGGTGCTTCGTTCGTAGCCGGTGAGCCAGGCTCGGCCCGGGCCCCCGGCCAGCGAATCGGGCCGGCCGATCATTTCGATCTCGAGGTTGAGTGCCATTTGATCGAGCGGCAGTACGGGGTGGTCGGAATACCACCGAGCGCCCAAGAGTCCCCGTTCTTCGCCGGTCCAGGCCGCGAAAATGATGGTTCGGCGAGGCTGAGGTCCGGCCTTGAGTTGCTCGGCGATCTTGAGCACGGCCACCACGCCTGACGCATCGTCGTCGGCACCGTTGAAGATCGAGTCGCCACTCGCGTGGGCCCGAACGCCGATGTGGTCGTAGTGGGCGCCGACCACGATGTGTTCTCCGGCCAACGACGGGTCGGCGCCTTCCAGTTTGCCCAGGATGTTGAACCCCGGAACCCGTTTCGCGGCCGGGAACGAATCGCGGGCGGCGAAACTGGCGACCAAGTTGATCGCCGCCACTTCGCGCTGGTTGACAACCCGAGTCGTCAGGATCAGCGGGATTCGCTGGAGATAGCCGCTGTCGCCAACCGGTGTGAGCCCGACCCGGGCCATTTCGCGGCTGATGATGCCGGCCGCTTTGGCAATCCCGGGTGTCCCCGTGAGCCGTCCCTCGAGGGAGTCGTGGGCGAGTGCCGTGAGGAGGGCCAGTACCGCGGCGGGTGACGAGGCGTTGGGTCCGACCGATTCCACTGGGCGGGCGCCTCCGCATCCGGTGGCCAGTGCGAGCCCGACCACGAAGGGACGGTTACGACTCCACATAGTCCAAATCCTTTCCGAAGGTCTCTTCCAATCCGGCAAGGGAGAGATAGGCGATGACCAACGTTGCGGCCCCGACGGCCATGGCGCTGCCTGGAATACCGAGCTCGGGCTTCAGGGCCTGGAACACGATGGTCAGCGGCACGACGGCCCCCCGGACGAAGTTCGGGGCCGTCGACGCCACGGTGCCCCGAAGATTGGTGCCGAACTGCTCGGATGCTACCGTGACGAACACGGCCCAGTATCCGGAGGTTGCCCCGAGGATTCCGCAGGCCAGGTAGAACGCGGTCAATGAGCCCAGGCCGCCCATGATGAAGTAGTTGGCGATTCCGAGCCCGCAGAGCGTGATGAAGACGAGGAGGGCCTTCTTCCGGCTTCGGAGCACTTGACTCAGGGCGCCGCTCAGGAGGTCGCCCAAGGTGGCGCCGATGTAGGCGAACATGACCGCACGGCCGGCGGTTGGTGCCGTCTCGAGCCCGAGGGCTTTGCCGATTTCAGGCGAGAAGGTGACCAGGATGCCCATGACAAACCAAGTCGGGAGCCCGACGAGCACCACGGAGAAGTAGCGGAGCGCTCGGGTTGGAGTCGAAAAGAGCAGAAGCATGTTGCCCTTGCCGACGGCCTTCTTCTTGACCGCCTCGAACATGCCCGACTCGGTGACGCCGATTCGAAGGGCCAGGAGCGACAGCCCCAGGACCCCGCCGATGACGTAGGCCGTTCGCCACGGAAACAGGTCGCCGACCAAGCCAGCGACGACCGCGCCGAGGAGGCCGAGACTCGCGACGATGGTGGTGCCCCAGCCGCGCCCCTCGCGGGACATGATCTCCGCCACCAGCGTGATGCCGGCGCCCAGTTCGCCGGCCAGTCCGATTCCGGCAATGAACCGGAGCCAGGCGTACTGATCGACCGTTTGCACGCCGGCATTGGCGATGTTGGCGAGGGAATACATCAGGATCGAGCCGAACAGCACGGACCGGCGCCCGTAGTTGTCGGCCAGGATACCCCAGGCGATACCGCCCAGCAGCAATCCGGTCATCTGCATGTTGATGAGCCGAACCCCGACCGCCAGGACATCCGCTTGCGCGACGCCCAGGCTCAACAGGCTCGGGACCCGGACGATGCTGAACAACAGCAGGTCGTAGACGTCGACGAAATAGCCGAGTGCGGCGACGAGGACGGCGAGATGGATTCTTCGAGAGGACAAGGGGGGCTTAGGGTTTGGGGGTGAGGGATGCGGACACGAGGCGCATGAACTCGTTGGTCCGGGCGTTGTCGAACCATCGGACCACGACGACGAGATCCTGGGCCGGGTCGATCCAGATGACGTTGCCGCCGGCGCCCAGGGCAAAGAAACTGGAGGCCGAGGCGGCGGGGAATTGGAGGCGGCCGGTGTTGAGCCACCACATGTAGCCGTAGACCGGGCGGAGCGGAGTGGGCGTCAGAGCCTTCTCGATCCATCGCTCTGACAGGAGCTGCTGCCCGGCCCAGTTTCCGTGGCGGGCCATCAGGAGGCCAAACCGGGCGTGATCGAGGGTGGTGGCCCAGAACCCGCCGCCCCAGTGGCCACCACCGCTCACCGAGGGCATCCGCCGTCCGTCGATCTCGGCGTACGCGTTGAAGTACCCGTGCCAGAGCCAACTGTCGGACATCCCGATCGGGTCTGCGAAGGCTTGCTTGAAGACCTCGGGCAACGGCTTCCGAAACAATCGGAGCAGGGACAGGGCCAGCCGATTGACGCGGACGTCGTTGTACTCCCAGGTGGTGCCGGGCTCGGTCAGGGCCCGGTCGTAGCCCAAACGCCGGTCGGCGACATCGGGCTTGTCCCACAACGTCCCCTCCCATTCGCTGGTCTGATTGAGGTGCATGTGCCAGGTGATCTTGGCATTGTGGGGGCTATCGAACCCGCCATCCTTGATGAGCCGGGCTTCGGGGGCGGTGAGATCGGGAATCAAACCTCGGTCAAAGGCCAATCCCGCCACGGTGGAGAGGTAGCTCTTGGCGACGCTGAACGTCATGTCGACCTGATCGGTGTTGCCCCACTCGGCCACCAGGTACCCGTTCTTGATGATGATCCCGTTGGTTTGGGCGCGGTCCTTGACCGGCCCGACGATCGCGGGGAACGGTTCCTTGGCGGTGTTCTTCTTGATCTGTTCGGTGAGGTTGGTCGGCCATCCGATATCGGAGGATCTGGCAAAGGTCACTGCCGCCGTGAGGGCCACTGAGTCGAGTCCGACCTCGGCGGGGGAGCGCCGCTGCCAGTCGTCTTTGGCCGGGAAGTACCGGCTGGATTGGGCGTCGGCCGTAATCGGCGCGGCCGCGCTAAGGAGAACAAGGATGGTCTTACGGATCATCGCACCCAGCTTTGAGAGGGCCGGGAGAATATACGCCCCCACAGGGGCAGGTGGCTTAAGCTCCTGCGGTCGAGTCGCAGCCGAACCCAGAAGTCGTTGCAGGATAGTATCTTGCGATTCCAGTTCCCACCGAGTTCTGGCGGGTGTCAGGGGGGAGGCTGTCGGCACCGGTCACTGGGGACGGGCTGGTGCCTGTGCGGTCGGTGGCTGGTTCGTCGTCACCGGTTGGTCGTCCAGAGTCCTTCCGCGAGGGTGAATCATGAAGCAGCATTTCAAGGCCATCGGGCTGATCGTGGCAATTGTGGCCTTCGGGGGTTGTTCCGGTGCCGACAGCCCCTTGGGTCCTCCGGGCTCCCCCCCGCCTGGTTCCCCGCCCCCGCCGCCCCCACCGCCTCCGGCCGGCAGTGATATCGCGCTCGGGCAGGCCGCGGTCCAGCGGGAGTGTGCATCGTGTCACGCGTCGCAGGATGGGTTCGATCTCGCCTTTTTCTCGTACTCGGATACGACCATCATCCGCCGGGCGGTCAAACACGTCGATACGACCACGGCCCATCGAATCGTGGCGTACATTCGGTCGCTGAACACGCCTCACGTTGCCGAGAACATCGCCTTGTTTCAGCCTGGGGGCCGGACTGTTGCCGACGATGCCCAGTTTGCGGTCGGTCTCTTTGGCCAAGATACCTGGCCGACGATGACCACCGCGCAGTTGCTGGCCGTCAATCCCCTCACGACGCCGGTGGTGATGACGCTGCCGGAGTGGTCGGACGAACGGTCGAATCTCGACTGGCTGCCGGATTCGGCTCCGCCGCCGTCGATTCTTTCCTACGCCGGCAATCGGGCTCAGAATGCCCTGGCCGCCTACCACGCGACGCCGACGGCGGCCAATCTGGACCTCGCGGTCGGTGCGCTCGGGGCCGCCGAGAAAGATGCAGCCAACCCGTCCGCGCCGTGCCTGTTCAACTCGCCGAGCCGGGTCAACTACGTCGCGTGCTTTGAGCTCCGGCGCTGGACGGCCAGCTTGATCGCCCAGCACTTGCTTCGTAACGGGATCACCACATCGCTCGGTGTCCAGGCCCACAAACAGTGGTGGGCGGTTGGGGAAACGGCCCGCAAGGCGCAGATGGCCGGGGCGCCGGTGCCGATAGCCAACGCAACCAATAATCAGATCGACTGGATGTATCTCGGCTGGATTTTCGAGCCCGGGCATCACGAGAGTTTTTACCTCGAAAATCTGTTGTCGGGCCGGGGGCTCCGGCGGCATGCCACGTTCATCGCGCTTCGGAGTCAGGTTTCGCGCCCGGCAAACAGCTGGGGCGAGCACGAGTCGATCTATGATGGTCTCCGAACCGGGGTTCACCACGCGCCCAACGCCTGGACGGCGGCGGTCGCGACGTTTTCCTTGAACCATATTCTGCAACGGCTCAATAGCGGCGACACGCCGCCGACCCCGGCCAACCGGAGCTTCGCGATCGCCCAGATCGACGCGGCCATTACGGAGGCTGGGACCAAGGTCTCCGCCTCGGACCTCACCGCGCTCAAGGCCCTCGCGGCGCAGGTCAAGGCCAAGCTCTAGCCGTCCCGGCCATTCTTGATCGGATCTTCATTCCGATCTCATGACCGGGCATTTGACAAGGTTCCGCCGGAGGCGCACTATCCCGGTATCCATCTTGTCGAAAGCGGGGCCCCGTGAAGACTTACGGCTCGGAAGCAATCCGGAACGTGGCATTCGTCGGCCATGGTTCCTCAGGAAAAACCACCCTCGTTGACGCCCTCGCTTTCGTTGCAGGTTCCAGTAAACGCCACGGTTCCATCAAGGCCGGCACGACCCTGACCGACACCTCGGCTGACGAGGTCGAGCGGAAGCACTCGATCAGTATGGGGCTCGGGTTTGCCGAGTGGATGGACACCAAACTCAATCTGCTCGATGCCCCCGGCCTGCTCGATTTCTACGGAGAGGTGGCCTCGGCGCTCGCGGTGGCGGATGCCGCGGTCGTGGTCGTGTCGGGAACGGCCGGTGTCGAGGTCGGGACCGAGCGGGTGTGGGAGCACTGCGACCGGTTGCACATCCCCAGGATTCTGTTCGTGTCCCAGATGGACAAGGACCACGCCGACTTCGAGAAGGTGTTCAACGACATCAAGGAACATCTGACGCCGAAAGTCCTGCCGGTGGAGATCCCGGTGGGCGACGGAGCGGCGTTCAAAGGGGTGCTCAACCTGTTCACCGGAACGTGTCAGATGTTCAAGGCCGGCACCCGGACCGACGAGTACGACGAAGGCCCGGTGCCGCCGGAGTATCAGGCCGCGTTTGCCCGCTACACCGATCAGTTTACCGAGGCCGTGGCCGCCACCGACGAGCGGCTGATCGAGAAGTACCTCGGCGGGGAGATCCTCTCCCGTGACGAGGTGGTGCCGGCGATGAAGAAGGCGATCCTGGCCGGCGACATCGTGCCCCTGTTCTGCGGGAGCGGGGAGCATCTCTACGGGGTTCGGACCCTGCTTACCGAGATGGTCGAACTGTTTCCGTCGCCCCTTGAGGTTCCGCGGCCAGCGGACGGTCCGCTGGTGGGCCGGGTGTTCAAGATCGTGTCCGAACCCCACGTCGGCGACGTGAGTTTGTTCCGGATCTATGCCGGGCACATCAAGACCGGGGATGAGGTCTGGAACCACGAGCACAGCGTGGCGGAAAAGCTCGCCCACTTATCGGTCCAGCAAGGCCGGGAACGGTTTGAGGTGGCGGAGTTGTTTCCCGGTGACATCGGATCGGTGGCTAAGTTGAAGGATACCCACACGAACGACACGTTCTGCCGGCGCGATCACCAAGTTCACCTCGACCCGATCGAGTTTCCGGAGGCGGAGGCTACGGCGGCGGTGGTGGTCAGGGTTCGGGGCGAGGAAGACAAACTGGCGGCGGGGTTGCATCGGCTCCATGAGGAGGACCCGACGTTTCAGTTCGAGTACAACTCGGAGCTTGGCCAGACACTCATTCACGGTCTGGGCGAGCGCCACTTCGAGATCCTCCTCGGTCGCCTCCAGAGGAAATACGGGGTCCATGCCGAGCTGGCTCGCCCGAAGGTGGCCTACCGGGAGACGATCCGGGCGACGGCGGAGGGGCAGGGGAAGCACAAGAAGCAATCCGGCGGGCGGGGCCAGTATGGCGACTGCTGGGTTCGGCTTTCCCCTCGGCCCCGGGGCGCCGGCTACGAATTCGTCAATGGGATCGTCGGCGGGGTCATTCCCGGGAAGTACGTTCCCGCGGTTGACCGGGGCATTCAGGAAGCGGCGGCTCGAGGGACGTTAGCGGGCTATCCGCTGGTCGATTTCCGGGCTGAGTGCTACGACGGGAGCTACCACGATGTCGATTCGAACGAGATGTCGTTCAAGATGGCCGGCATTTTGGCCTTTCGGAACGTGGCACCGAAGACCCGGCCGGTATTGCTCGAGCCGATCATGGCCGTCGAGGTCTTCACTCCGAACGATTTGATGGGCGACGTCCTGGGTGATTTGAGTCCGCGGCGGGCCCATATCGTGGGGACCGAAGCGGTGGGCCGGTTGGCAAAGATCTCCGCGTTAGTGCCCCAGTCCGAGTTGTACAAGTACTCGACGGTGCTCCATTCGATTACCCATGGTCGGGGGGCCCACCGGGAGACATTCCGCGGCTACGCCGAGGCGCCGCCGGATGTCGCCGCCCGAGTCGCGGCGGAGAGCAAGGCCGGGATGAGACCCGAGGAAGAATGACGGCGGTGACGAACCGGCCGCTGTTGATTGCGGTGGTCGGCGGTTCGGGCTCGGGAAAGACCACGGTGTCTCGGGGGATCTACGATCAGTTGGGACTCGAGGCCGCTTTCGTTGATCAGGATGCCTATTACAAAGATCTGAGTCACTTGCCGTTGGAGCAGCGGATGGCGGTCAACTTCGACCATCCCGACGCGTTTGACACTGATCTTCTGGTGGCCCACCTCGAGGCACTTCGCTCCGGGCAGCCGATCGAGAAGCCGACCTATGATTTCGCCGCCCACACTCGGGCCGAGGCCCGGGTTCGAATCGACCCGAAGGACGTGGTCATCGTTGACGGGATCATGTTGTTGGCCGATGCCCGGCTCAGGGCCTTGTTCGACATCAAGATCTTCGTGGACGTGGCGGATGACATTCGGTTCATCCGGCGGCTCGAGCGCGATGTGTCGGAGCGGGGCCGATCAATGGATGGGATAATCCGACAGTATCTCGGTTCGGTCCGCCCGATGCACCTCGAGTTCGTGGAGCCTTCGAAGCGCTACGCCGATGTCATCCTGCCGGAGGGCGGGCACAATCAGGTCGGGGTCGACATGATTCTGGCCCGAGTCTTCATGGAGTTGTCCCGCCGCCGCTAGCCTCCGCCGGAGTTTCGGGATACAATTGCGCATCCCGTCGAGCATGGTGGTTCTCAATGAAGGTTGTGGTACTTGGATCGCTGCTGGCGTTGGTGGCCGTGCCCGTTATGGAGGCCCAGCGCCCGGAGGCGCTGGATTCGGTTTTTTCGGCGTACGATCGGACCGATGGACCCGGCTGCGCCGTGGCGGTGAGTCGCGATGGGAAGGTGCTGGCCGCCCGCGGTTTTGGAATGTCCGACCTGGCTCAAAACCTCGCGATCACGCCGCACTCGGTGTTTCACGTGGCGTCGGTCTCGAAGCAGTTCACCGGGATGAGCTTGGTGCTGCTGGCCAAGAGCGGCGCCGTCTCGCTGGATGACGACGTCCGGAAGTATCTCCCCGAGCTTCCGTCATACGGCCAAGTGGTGACCATCCGTCACCTCCTGACCCACACCGGCGGGATCCGCGACCAGTGGAGTCTGTTGATGACGGCCGGTTGGCGGCTCGGTGATGACCTGATTACCGAGCAAGACGTGCTCGATATCGTGGTCCGGCAGCGCTCGCTGAATTTCGCGCCGGGGACCGATTGGCTCTACAGTAATTCTGGATTCTCGTTGGCCGCCATCATCGTCAAACGGATCACCGGCAAGACCCTTCGGGAATACGCCGAGGAGCAGATGTTCCGGCCGCTCCAGATGAGTCAGACCCATTTCCACGATGACAACGGCATGGTGGTCCCAGGCCGAACCCGGGGCTACGGGTATCGGGGGGCTTGGAAGGAAACCGTTCCGAACTACTCTACGGTTGGGGCCACCAGTCTGTTCACCACGGTGATCGACTTGGTGCAGTGGCACCGGCATCTCGACGAGGGGTTGTTGGGCGGACCGGAACCTCTCCGGACTTTGCTCACGCCGGCGGTCCTGACCTCGGGTGATTCCCTCAAGTACGCCCTCGGGATCCAGCATGGGAGCTACCGGGGGGTGCCGACGATCTCTCATGGCGGCGGCGATCCGGGTTACCGGACCCAGTTGCTCCATTTCCCGAGCTTCAAGGGCGGGGTGTCGGTGTTGTGCAACCACAATGAGGTCAACCCGGGACCGTTAGCCGAGCAGACGGCCGATCGGTTTTTCGCGAGCGAGTTGCAGCCGGTGCGGATCCCGGGTGACTCGGCGGCCGGGGGGGCGTTGGTCAAGGCGACCGGGCTCTACTGGAGCGAACAGACCGAGGGCATTGCCACGGTTGAAATCGAGGGCACTCGCTTGGGTTGGAAAACCGGGCCGGTCAGTACCAGGCTCCGACGACTGACTGAGGATTCCTATTCGATCGGCAACGGGCCGGGGCGGCTCCAGGTGGCGCCGAACGGCGTGGTGGTCCGGACCGGGAACGGGGAGCCGTCGCGCTATGCTCGCGTCGACGCCTGGGTTCCGAGCGCGGCGGACCGAGCGGCCCTAGCCGGCCGCTATACCAGCGATGAGATCGGGGTCACCTGGCAGATTCGGCTCGCCGGCGATACCCTGTCGCTCGAGCGGCGAAAGTTCTCTGCCGCTCCGTTGACCGCGGTGTTTCGAGATACGTATACCGCCAGTTCCGGCGGCCTCCAACTGGTGATCCGAGCGGTTCGTGACAAAGCAGGAAAAGTGACCGGAGTGACCGTGGGATCCGGACGGGTTCGGCGGGTAGCGTTTTCCAAGGAGAAGGCATGAGACGGATTGCGACGGCAGTTCTATTTTTCGTTCTGGCAACCTCGGTGGAGGCCCAGAAAACCAAGCTTGGCCCGATGGACATCTTCAACCTCGAGTACGCGACGAGCCCGGAGATTTCCCCGGACGGCCAGTGGGTTGTGTACGTCCGCCAGTATTTCGACGTCATGACCGACCGACGGTACTCGAATCTCTGGATTGCCCGGAGTGACGGGTCCGATCATCGGCCGCTGACGGCGGGCAAGTACACCGAGGGCGAGCCGGTGTGGTCGCCGGACGGGAAGCGGCTGGCCTACATCTCGAGTCGCGAGGGTTCTCCGCAGATTTACGTCCGCTGGATGGATAACGGACAAACTTCTCCGGTCACGAAGGTGCAGGAGCCGCCGTCCGGGATTGCCTGGTCGCCGGATGGGTCGATGATTTCGTTCTTCAAGTTGGTGCCGAGCCCGGCCCTGGTGGTGGGCCAGCAGCCGCCTCCGCCGCCCGGAGCGCAATGGGCCCCGCCGGCCAAGTACACAAACCGGTTGGTGTTCCGCTTCGACGGCGTGGGGGAAGTGCCGCCCGGGTTCTCGCACTTGTTCGTGGTGCCGTCCGAAGGTGGCACCGCCCGTCAGTTGACCAGCGGCGATTTTCATCATGGGACGAGTGGCTTCGGAGGCGGCACTGCGTCGTGGGCCCCGGACGGGCAGGCGATCGTGTTCCAGGCCAGCCGCCGGGCGAACGCCGAGCGAAACCTGCTGGAGACCGATCTCTTCGAGGTCACCGTGGGCGATGGCAGACTCCGGCAACTGACCGACCGGATGGGGCCGGACGGCTCGGCGGTGGTGTCGCCGGATGGCAAGTTGGTGGCGTATCTCGGATTCGACGACCGGAAGGTCGGGTACCAGAACACCCTGCTCTATTTGATGAATCGGGACGGGAGCGGAAAGCGAGTTCTCTCTTCCAAACTCGATCAAAGCGTCGGGGCGGCGGTGTGGTCGGCGGACGGCAAGAGTCTCGTCGTGGGCTACGACGAAAAGGGCAACAGCAAGGTGGCCGTGATGTTGCTCGACGGAAGCTACCGAGTGGTGGCCAACAATCTCGGCACCGGTGGGAGCGCGTACGGCGGTGGCTCGTACTCGGTGGCCAAGGACGGGAGTGTGGCCTTCACGGTCAGCACGCCTTCCGTCCCGGGTGACATTGCCGTCGTCAGGCCGACTCAGCCGGTGCGTACGATCACGTCGGTCAATGCCGATGTCATGGCCGATCGGCGGCTCGGGCAGGTTGAGGAGCTCTGGTGGAAGTCGTCCAAGGATGGCCGGCCGATTCAGGGGTGGATCATCAAGCCCCCGGATTTCGATCCGGCCAAGAAGTACCCGATGATCCTGGAGATTCACGGCGGTCCGTTCGCGAACTACGGCGACCGATTCGACGTTGAAAAGCAGCTGATGGCGGCCGGCGGCTACGTGGTGTTGTACACCAACCCACGGGGCAGCACGAGCTATGGCGAAGAGTTCGGTAACCTGATTCACCATGCCTATCCGGGCGATGATTTCTTCGATCTCGACTCCGGGGTCGACGCGGTGATTGCCAAGGGGTACGTCGACGACAAGAACTTGTTCGTGACCGGGGGGAGCGGCGGTGGCGTGCTGACCGCCTGGATGATCGGGCGCACCAACCGGTTCCGG
The DNA here is from genome assembly GCA_031431925.1 of Gemmatimonadota bacterium. Classification (GTDB taxonomy): domain Bacteria; phylum Gemmatimonadota; class Gemmatimonadetes; order Gemmatimonadales; family GWC2-71-9; genus SHZU01. Next base: position 14,945 of record JANPEL010000082.1, read on the forward strand.
GCGGCGTTGGCGTTTTATCCGGTGATCAACTGGTACTCGTTTGCCTTGACGGCCGATATGTCGCCGCTGGCCGTCGACAATTGGTTTCCGGGTCTGCCGTGGGACAATCTTCAGAATTATGAGTCGCGCTCATTGCTGTCAGTGGTCAAGAACGTCAAGACGCCGACCTTGATCATGACGGGCGAAGAGGACTATCGGACCCCGATGTCGGAATCGGAACAGTATTACAAGGCCCTCAAGCTGCTCGGGGTCGAGACGGTGTTGGTGCGGGTACCGGGTGAATCGCACGGCATCTGGGGCCGGCCCAGCCACGGGATGGCGAAGCTGACGACGATGCAAGGCTGGTTCGACCAGCACCGCTCGCAAGTGCCGTAGGGCTACTGGAACTCGAGGTCCCGGGCGAAATCGGCGGGGCTGGTGGCGGCGGAGAGGGCCACGGCCTCGGAGATGGTTCCGTTTCGGAAGAGTTCCATCAGGTGTTGGTCGAAGGTCTGCATGCCGTATTGGGTTCGGCCGGTGGCGATCAGGTCCTTGATTTCGTTGGTCTTCTCGGCGTCCGCGATGTATTCCTGGACGGCGCCGGTGTGCCGCATGATTTCGACGGCCGCGACCCGCCCTTTGCCGTCCTTGTGCGGCAACAGCCGCTGCGACACTACCGCCCGGAGGGTTTCGCTCAGCCGGTAACGAATCGACTGCTGTTCGGCTGGCTCGAACACGCTCACGAGCCGCGAAATGGTTTTGATGGCGTCGGTCGTGTGGGCGGTGCTGAACACCAAGTGGCCGGTTTCGGCCGCTTTCATCGCGATGTCGATGGTTTCCTGGTCGCGCATTTCACCGAGCATGATGATGTCGGGGTCCTGCCGAAGCGCGGCCCGAAGGGCGCTGGAGAAGCTGTCGGTGTCCCCGCCGAGTTCGCGTTGAATGACGACTGACTTGTGGTCTTTGTGGAGGAACTCGATCGGGTCTTCGATCGTGACGATCTTCGCGGCGCGCTGCTGATTGAGGAACGACACCATCGCCGCGAGGGTCGATGACTTGCCGCTTCCGGTCACCCCGGTCACCAAAATCAGTCCTCGGTCTTCCAGCGCAATGTCCCGGACCACGGCCGGTAGGCCGAGTTGCTCGAAGTCCGGAACCGAGACAGGGATGGTCCGAAGGACCAGGGCGATCGATCCCCGCTGGCTACACAGGTTGACCCGGAACCGTCCCAATCCGGGCTGGGAGTACGAACAGTCGATATCCCGGAGGCCGGCGAGGGTGGCGGCCATGGTCGCCGGGGTGGCTTTTTTCGCGGCGGAGAGGATTTCTGCCGCGATGTCGGCCGTGTGTTCGGGCTCGAGGTTCGGCATCCCCGTTACCGAGGCCATTTGACCCCGGATCCGGAGCCTAAACGGGCCTCCCGCCGAGACATGGACGTCGGAAGCGTTGAGCTCGGTGGCGCGTTTGAGCACCGCGAAGAACGTCGCGACGATCGGTGGACGAGTGGTCGCTGGGGCGGTCGGTTCGAGGATGGCCGTCATATCGGGGTCCTCCAAGGCAGGAACCGTGCCTTGGCGGGGCCCGGCCTAGCTCGACTGGTCGATCCCGGCGTCGACCCGAACTCGCCCGGCTTGGCGGTTGGCGTCGAAGATCTGGTCGTTGCGGCCGCCCGGCGGCCGGGGCGACGGGGGATGGTCGAGGTGAAACACGAGCCCGCCGAACCGGAGCCGTCGTTTGACGACCCCGGCGTTGATCAGCCGCTGGGCCAGATCGTTGTCCTCGCCACCCCAACCCTCGAATCGCTCGTCGAAACCGTTGACGCGAATCGCGTCGGCACGCCATAACGCCAGATTGTGTCCCTGGACGCCTCGGGTCCGCCAGTCGAAGAGTGCCCGGAGCAGGAGTGGTTGCCGAAAGGCCGCGGCCGGCCGAGTTAGGCGGGAGTCCCACCACGCTGGCAACCGGCCTCCCGCAAGAACCTCGGCGGTCTGCTCGGCGGAAAGAAAGGTTCGAGAGCCGCGGGCAAAGGCATTGGGCCGGGCGGCCGCCAGAAAATCTCTGACAAAGTGATGGTGGAGGACGCAATCACCGTCCACGTGGATCAGGTAGTCGGCGGAGGCCTTCGCCATGGCGCGATTCCGAATCCTGGCTAACCGAAAGCCCTGATCCCCTTGCCAGACGTGGTGGACGGGGACGGGAAACGCGGTCGATGCTTGGGTGACGACGGTCTTCGTTTCCGGCCCCGAGCCGTCATCGGCGACGATCACTTCGGCCGGCAACGATGATTGGCCGCGGACGCTGGCGAGCACGACGGCCAGCGCCTCCGGCCAATTGTACGTCGCGATGATCAGGGAAACGGTCGGTTTCGGCACGGTGCGAATGTAAGTGAATCGCCGAGCCGGGAGGAGAGGATCGGGCCAGCGGCTGTTGGGATTTGGGGTCCGATCCGAGTAGGTTCTCCCCGCATGCCACCTGCGGGGCGAAGTACCGAACGCCGGCTGATCGCCTTCATGGCGCCGTACTGGGGCCGGTTTGCCCTCTCCACCTCGACTGGCGTTTTGGCGGCCGGCCTCGACGGGTTGACGGTGGTCCTGTTGATCCCCTTGCTCAAGTTGCTCTTCGGTCCTGCCGCCACGTTGACGCCATCCACGACTCAGCTCGAGGCCACGCTGGAGCGGGTGCTGGCGCCGGTGGTCGGTGGCGATCCGACCACGGCGGCGATCCGGATCATCGGGATCCTGGTGCTCGGCCTCATCGTCAAGAATGGCCTCAGTCTGTTCGCCAAGCAGCAAAGCGCCAAGGTGGAAGAGGGCATCGTTCGGGATCTCCGGAACCGTCTCTATCAGCACCTGCTCAAACTCGACCTCGGTTTCTTCCAGCGAACCCGGGGCGGTGAGGTCGTCTCGACCCTGATTTCGGACACCGACGCGGCCAAGGCGATCGTGCCGAACCTGCTGGCTGGCGCGCCCCAGAACCTCGCGGCGGCGGGCCTGTCGCTCTATTTCCTCTCGCTGATGTCGGGACGGCTGACCCTGGTCATGCTGGTGACCACGCCGATTTTGGTGCTCTTCATCCGGCTCCTGCTGGTGCCGGTGCGCCGGCATAGCCGGGGGTGGGCGGAGCAGCGCGGCGAATTGACCGCGTCGGCCACCGAGCGTCTTGGGGCGCTCCGGCTGATCCGCGTGTACGGGCAAGAGGCCACTGAAGCCGTGGTCTTTGGCGGGCATACCGACCGGTACCGCAAACAGGTGATCCGGGCCCAGAGGTATTTGGCCCTCCCGTCGATGGTGAGCGAAATCTTCGGCGGGTTACTGCTGATCTTGGTCGTCGTTGCCGCGGCCACCCCTGCGATCGTGGGGCAGCCCCTTGGGGCGGCGGTGACCATCACCTTTCTCGCGACGGCCCTCAAGGTCATGTCGACGATCAAGAGTCTGGCCCAGATCCCGGGCGCTATCGCCGGGGCGGTGGCCGGCGCGGAGCGGGTGTTCCGGGTGCTCGATCTCCCCGCCACCGATGTCGACATGCCGGGCGAGCAGCCGGCGCGTTTCGAGCACGAGTTGGTGTTCGATCGGGTGACCTTCCGGTATGGCGACGACGATCCGGTGCTGACCGAGGTGTCGTTTGCCGTGCCGAAGGGCTGGACCGTGGCGATCGTCGGCCCCTCGGGCGCGGGCAAAACCACGCTACTCGATCTGGTGCCCCGGCTCCGTGACCCGGTGGGCGGCGAAATCCGGATGGACGGTACGCCCCTGACGAGGCTGACCCGAACGTCGCTCCGGGCTCTGACCGGCGTCGTCAGCCAGGACACGGTGCTCCTCAACGACACGGTCGCGGCCAACATCGCCTACGGCCGTCCCGGCGCGAGCCAGCCGGATATCGAGGCCGCGGCGGCCGCGGCGAACGCGGCCGACTTCATCACGGGCTTGCCCGAGGGCTACGCCACGGTCTTGGGCGAGCGAGGAACCCGCCTCTCGGGCGGACAGCGACAGCGCATCGCCATCGCCAGGGCCCTGCTCCGCGACCCGCCGATTCTGATTCTCGACGAAGCGACGAGCGCGCTCGATTCGGCGTCGGAGCGTCTGGTGCAAGACGCGGTCGACCGGCTGATGCGGGATCGCACCGTTCTGGTCGTGGCGCACCGCCTGGCCACGGTGCGGGATGCCGACCGGATCGTGGTCATGGACCAAGGTCGGGTCGTGGAGGTCGGAACCCACGAGGAACTCTTCGGGGCCGGCGGTCTGTACCGGCGGCTCTATGACCTCCAGTTCCGTGAGACGGCTGTGGTCAGCGGGGATTGACGATGGCGGCTGCCAAAAGGCGATTGGCCCTGATGACGGTCTTTCTGCCCCGTGAAAATCTGTTCTTTCTCGACGAGTGGTTGCGGTACCACCTCGCCATCGGGTTCGGGCTTCCTCTACGACAACAGCGGCAGCCGGTATCTCGATAACGGGAACAATCTCGAGATCACCGCCCGCAACAAACGAGGGGAAGATGTTTACCGCCTGCTGGCCCATCTGGATGATGCGGCCATTGCCCGGGAACTCGATCGGTTGGTGTCGCCGTTCGAACGACGGGGTGTCGTCACCAGGGTTCCGTGGCAACCGCGGGATGCGGAGGGGCGGATCACCTACGGGCAAGTGGAGGCGTTCCTGGACTACGGGCGCCGGTTTCGGCGGGCGAGTGAGTGGACGTCGTTCACTGATCTCGACGAGTTCGTCGTGCCGGTCCGGCACCCGGGTATGCCTGACGTCCTCGACGAGCTTGCCCGGAGGAAGGTCACATATGTACGAATGCCGCAGCAGTGCTTTGCCTCGCGCTTCGACGACAACGGGCAACCCGTTCCAAGGGTCCTGAATATCGCCAAGTGTTCAGACTGGGTGGAGCCCGAATTGCTCCGGTTCAACCACTACAAATTCAATCGGTGGGAGTTGGACTGGGTGGCCACGAACCTCGGGCACCCGCTCATGCTCGATTGCGAAGACCGTGGCATGGAACGCTTTGCACCGGCAATGGCCGGGCTCGACCTCTGATCAGCTCGGAGACCGCCGCCGAAACCAATATCGGAGGGCCCCGCCCAACTCGGCGACGGTGTGAGGAATAGAACGGATGGCCGATCGAACCCAGGCCCTGAGATAGGCCCGCCGAAGCCGCGGGTCGAGCAGGCATTTGGCGTAGTAGGCGCCCCGGCCTCGGCTGTACTGATACCGGAGCCGTCGCTGGGCCGGCTCGGTCAGCCGATCGTGATCGTGCACCACTTTGGGCCGGGGATCGTACGCTCCGCGAAAGCCCGCCGCCGCCAGCCGCGCAATGACCTCGACATCTTCGGCCGGGAAGGCCGTCCCCGCCCCGAACTCCGGGTCGAAGCCGCCGATCTGTTCGAGCGCCACCCGACGAATCGCCATGTTGGCGCCGGGAATCAGGCCCGCCGGGACGAAACCTGGCGCGCCGACTTCGACCCGGTACGATCGAGTGACGGCGGCCACGCCCGCGTGGGCCGGTGTGGCGGGCAGAAGTTGCCCGCCGATGAACGTTATGTTTAAGTCAGCGAAGCAGGCCCGGACGGCCGTCGGTAGGTCTTCAGCGGGATAGCAGTCGTCGTCGGTGAACAAGACCACGTCCCCAGTTGCCATCCGCCAGCCGACATTCCTGGCGGCGCCAAGTCCGACACCGCCGGTTCGGGCCGACTGAAACCGGCCCCGGAAGCCTCCGGCGGCTCGCGCCTTGATCTCTGGGGTGTGATCGGTCGAGCCATCGTCGACCACGATCAGGTCGAGGCCGGGGTCGTCGAAGAGTTTGGCCCAGTGCGCCAGCGTCCGGTCCAGGCCGGCGGCCCGGTCCCGGGTGCAGATCACGATCGAGATTTTGCCTAACGCCAAGCCCATGGTGCCGGCGTCAGCTCGATCGACGGGTGGCCTGATCCCGCCGGACGGTCAGGCGTTTCCCCTTCACCTTGGTGGCCCGGAGCGCCGCCACCACCGGGTCGATCAGCTCCTCGGGCAACTCTACCAGGGAGAATTTGTCGGTGATCTCGATGGCCCCGATCCGCTTTGCCTCGATCTTGGCCTCATTGACAATGGCCCCGACAAGATCCGCCGGCCGCATATTGTCCTTCCGCCCCGCCCCAACGTAGATCCGCGCCATCCCGGCCGATTTCTGCCGCTTCGGCTCCCCGCTAGTCTTGTCCCCAGCCGAGTGCCGAGTGCCGAGTGCCGAGTGCCGAGCCTCAGGTATCTCGGTGTCGTCACCGCCCGCGCCGGCCCCCGCAATGTGGGCCAAGTGGACCGCCGCCGCCGCGATGTCCATCACGTCATACTCGCCGGCCAACTGCTCGACCACGACTCGATAGCCGTCGAGCTTCCCGGCCACCAGCGCCTCCCGGATCGAGGCCCTGGTGATTTCGAGCTTCTTGGCCCGCACATCAAGCACCGTGGGCAGCTGGGCCACGTCGATCTTCTGGCGGGTCAGCTGCTCGATGCTCCGGAGCATCCGGTGCTCTCGCGGTTCGGCAAGCGTGATCGCCACGCCCTCGCGCCCGGCCCGGCCGGTGCGACCGATTCGGTGGACGTAGGCGGCCGGTGATTCGGGCACGTTGAAGTTGACGACGTGGGACAGCTGGTCGATGTCGAGTCCGCGGGCCGCGACGTCGGTGGCAATCAAAAGATCGACCGCGCCGCTCCGGGTCCGCTTCATGACTCGGTCGCGCTGGGCCTGGGTCATGCCGCCATGGAGCTGCTCGGCCCGGTACCCGCGGCCCGCCAGGCTTTCGGTCAGGCTCTCGACTTCGGTCCGGGTCCGGCAGAACACCAGGGCCAGCGTGGGCGATTCGAGATCGAGCACTCGGCCGAGGGCGGCCACCTTGTGGGCGCGGGCCAGGATGTAGGCGGTCTGTCGGACCTTGGGCATCGAGCCCGGGGCCGCGACTTCACGGGCCAGGAGAACCCGGAGCGGATCCTTGAGGTGTCGTTCGGCGATCTTCGCGATCCGCGGAGGCATGGTCGCGGAAAAGAGCGCGGTCTGGCGTTCCTTGGGTGCCGCGTCGAGGATGCCTTCGATTTCCTCCGCGAAGCCCATATCGAGCATCTCGTCGCCCTCGTCGAGCACGATGGCGGTGAGGCCACTCAGATGGAGCGTGCCGCGCCGAAGGTGATCGAGAGCCCGGCCCGGGGTGGCCACCACGACGTGGACACCCCGGCGAAGGACCCGAATCTGTTGATCGAACTCCTGGCCGCCATAGATCGGCACGGTCGTGGCGTGGATGGCTCGCCCGTAGCGATGAAACGCCTCGGCCACCTGCATCGCGAGCTCTCGGGTTGGCACCAGAACCAGGACCGACGGATGGCCCGGTTTGGGCGCACCGGCCGGTAACCGCTGCAGCAAGGGCAGCGCGAAGGCGGCCGTCTTGCCGGTGCCGGTCGCCGCTTGGCCCAGCACATCCCGCCCGGCCAGGAGGGGCGGAATCGCTTCCCGCTGAATTGGGGTGGGCTCTTCATAGCCGAGCGTGGTCAGGGCCTGGACGAGGGCGGGTGTCAGACCGAGGCTGGCGAACGAGTTTTTCATGAATCCGATCGTTGGGAACGCCGCATCCAGACGAACGCGGGCACCCCGAGGATAACGAGTCCGACCCCCAGGAGGGACTCCTTCGGCTGCTGAGCTAGGGTCACCAGGACGACGCCTAAGGTGCCCAGGACGAAGATGGCGGGGACCCAGGGGTACCCCCAGGTCCGATAGGGGCGCGGGAGGTCAGGCTGGGACCGCCGGAGCCAGAAGACCGCGGCCCCGGTCGCGACGTGGAACATCAGCGCCGAGAGGGTGGCGTAGGTGAACAGTTGCTCGTAGCTACCGGACAACGCCAGGACGCTGGACCAGACGGCGAGCATCACGATGCTGACGGTGGGCGTGAGGTAACGCGGGTGGATCGTGGCCAATTGGCGGAAGAACACGCCGTCTTGGGCCATCGGCAGCGCGATCCTGGAAGCCCCCAACAGCGTCGAAGCGATGCACCCGAAACACGAGACCAAGACCGTGGCGGCCAACAACCGCCCGGCGCCGGCGCCGAGGAGCGCCGAGGCGGCGTCCTCGCCGATTCGGGCGGAGGCACCGATGGCCTGGATCGGGAGGGCCCGCAGGTAGACCCAGTTGACCAGGGCGTAGAGCGCGATCATGCCTAACGTTCCTCCGACCATCCCCAGCGGCAAATTGCGTTCGGGGCGCCGAATCTCGCCGGTCGAGAACGTGGCCTGATACCAGCCGTCGAAACTCCCGAACACCCACACCATGGCCAGCACGAGGCTCGGGAGCAGATTGCCGGACGGGAGCGGCCCGGTCCAGTCGGGCGAGACCTTGGCGGGAACGACCAGGCCGACAATAATGAGGCCGGCCAAGGCTGCCACCTTGATCCCGGTGATGATCGTCTGCGTCCGGGCGCCTTCCTTGGCGCCGAAGTAGTTGATGGCCGATAAGACCAGGATCGCCGCCACCGCCGCCAGTTGGGCGGTGTTCGGTTCCCAGAGCCAGGGTCCGACCGGGACCGAGGCCAGCACGTGTTTGGACGAGAAGAAGGGAATGAAGACGCCCAGGTATTCTCCGAATGCCACCCCAACGTAGGCGGCGCCGCCCGACTGAATGGCCAAGAGGGAAATCCAGCCGAACAGAAAACTCGGGAGCGGCCCGAACGCCTGCTTGAGATATTGGTATTGCCCCCCGGCCTCGGGATACATCGTGCCGAGTTCGGCATAGGTCAGCGCGCCGGCAACACAGATCAGGCCGCCGACAACCCAGACCACCAGCACGAGGCTCGGATGGGGGACCGCCCGCGGGACGTAGGCGGCGGCCAGGAAGATGGCCGAGCCCATGATGGTGCCGGCGGTGACGCCGATGACGTCGAAGAGGCCGAGAACCCGGGCCAGTTTGGGTTCGGTGGGTGGGGCCGAAGGGGTGGGGATTGTAATTCCTAGGGTTTTGGGTTCGGTTTGAGGATACGACGGTTTTTGGAGGATGGTAAGTCATGATTCGAAGTTTGCACCATGTCACCGCGACGGTCTCGGGCGCCCAGGCCGACCTCGACTTCTATGTCGGGCTCCTCGACCTTCGGCTGGTCAAGCAGACCGTCAACTTCGACAACCATCATGTGTTCCATTTCTACTACGGCGATGAGCAGGGCACCCCGGGTTCGATCATGACCACCTTTCCCTATGCGGACATGGGCGTTCCGGTGGGGCGGAAAGGCACTGGGCAGGTCACGGCCACGGCGTTTTCGGTGCCGGCGGGTTCACTCGGCGCCTGGCGGACCCGGCTGGCCGAGTCTCGGGTGGCGGTGACCGGTGAGGGGACCCGATTCGGGGAGCCGTTCCTGGCGTTCGACGACCCGTCCTCGTTGGCCATCGAGTTGATCGAGGACGGCGCCGACGGGCGGTCGCCGTGGGCATCGGGTTCGGTTGACCCCGCGATCGCGATTCGGGGCCTTCACAGCGTCACCCTCTCGCTTCGGGACACCGGCCGCTCGCTTGGGCTGCTGACGGGGCCGCTCGGTTACACGGTGGCCAGGACCGAGGGGGCGCGGACCCGGGTGGCGGTCGGCCAGGGCGGGGCGGGGTCCTCGCTCGACCTGCTTCACGCACCTAACGCACCGGCCGGTGTCAACGGCATTGGGACGGTACACCACGTGGCTATGGCCATCGGCACTGAGGAGGAGCAACTCGTCATCCGGGAGCGGTTGCTGGGATTGGGCCTCGGGGTCACCGAGGTCCGCGACCGGCAGTACTTCAAGTCGATCTACTTCCGAGAACCCGGCGGCGTCCTGTACGAGATCGCCACTCTGGCACCGGGCTTTGCGGTCGACGAGCCGTTGTCGGAGTTGGGCCGGTCGCTCAAGTTGCCGCAATGGGAGGAGCCGCATCGATCCGGAATCGAAGCCGGGCTTCCTCCCGTCTCTCACCCATAGGGCGCCCGATGCAGCCGCACGCGGGGCAGCCCGTCCTCACCGCCGGGCCCGGGGTCGAGTCGAGCCGGGCGGCCATGATCATGCTGCATGGCCGGAACGCGGGGCCGCGGAACATCCTGGAACTCGCCGGAGTGCTGGCTGATCCCGCCTTTACGTACCTGGCGCCCGCGGCAGCCGGCGGGACCTGGTATCCCGACAGCTTCATGGCCGACAAGGCGAGCAACGAGCCGGGGCTTTCCTCGGGGCTTTGGGTCATCGACCAGCTGGTGCGAGACCTCGAGTCCCGGGGGGTTCCGAAGCGACGGATCGTCTTGCTCGGCTTTTCGCAGGGCGCCTGCCTCGCGAGTGAGTACGCGGTGCGCCATGCCGATCGGTTTGGGGGCGTCATTGTCTTCAGTGGCGGGGTCATTGGCCCGCCGGGCACCACGTGGGAATCACCGGGACAGTTTGACGGCACGCCGGTGTTTCTGGGTTGCAGTGATGTGGACGGGCATGTGCCGAAGGCTCGGGTCGACGAGAGTGCGGCCGTGTTCGAGCGACTGGGCGCCGCGGTCACCAAACGGATCTACCCGGGGATGGGGCATCTCGTGAACGAGGATGAGCTCGAATGTGCCCGCTTGGTGATGGCGC
>JANPEL010000083.1:0-20574 GCA_031431925.1 Gemmatimonadota bacterium
GAGGACGAGGGTCGCGATCTGCCGATCGGCGAGGTTCTGCTGGTAGCGGAGATTCTTGTCGGTGGTGACGAACAGGTCGAACCCCATTGACTCTGCGGCCTGAACGAGGGCGCCATTATCGAGCTCAGACCAACCGCGCTCGACGTTGTCTCGACGGTGTGGGTGCCGAAGGCACTCCGAAGTGGGGCGGGTGTGCCCTGATCGAAGAGGATCTTCAGGTACCCTCACGCAGGAACAGCAAGGCTCCGGCTGGTATGCTCGAGAACCGCGTCGACCTGCTCGTGGGTCACTCCAGGGAACCAGTTAAGAAAATCCGAGACCGACGCACCCCCCTCGAGATTCTCGAAGAGCGCGCGCACGGGCACGCGCGTGGACCGGAACAGCCATTCACCACTGACTTTTCCGGCGATGCGTTCTACCGCTGGGCACTGGCTCCAGTCGAGCATGAGAGAAGACTACTCTCGGGTCCAGGCTCTGGGAAGGGTGGGGCCGGAGAGCGGCCGAGCGTAGTAGCCGAAGGTCGAGTGGACCATCGACGCTTCGCCGATCGATCCGTCGATCAGGTCGGCTTTGGCTCAGATGGATTCGGCCGCCGCCCATTTTTCCGCCGCGGTCTCGCCGCGATATTTCTCGAGGTCGAAGTCGGACCCGGGATCGACGCCGAGTTGCTTGAAGCGCTCGATGACTCCGCCGGCGCCGCGGCGAGACTCAACCAGGGCCCCGCTTTCCCAGATCTCGTACTCTTCGTGGCCCATGTCGCCGAATTCGAAGAGATCGGCATAGACGAGGAACGTTCCGGCCGAGGCATGAGCCAGCCACGCCTGGGTCGCGGCGCGGTCCTTCCGGGGCTCCTCGGCCCCGCCCGCCCTGGCCCAGGCCCAGATCTCTCCCAGGAGGCGGGAAGTAAGGGGCACCAGGGTGAGGTCGCCGCTGAAACGGCAAACCGCCGCGGCGGGCAAGGTCTGCTTCCACTCCTTGAGGTCGGCCAGCCGGCCGATCACGGCCTTGAGTTCCATGCCCATCGGGATTCCTTCTGCGTCTGCGGTTTGCCGGCCTCCAGATCATCGACTCGGTGCCGCGGGCCGGGCCTGGACTTCGACCGGGAGCGCGATCCGCTGCCCGCCCTCGATCCACACCTCCAGCTTCAACGGCCCCGGGCGACTCGGAACGTACGTAAAGTCGGCGGTCTCACCCGGCCCCATGCTGATCGTTGCCGGACGGGCGACCCGCATGGCCACTGGAAGGTCGGCCCCGTCGCGCGCCAGCGGTGTCCAGGTGGCGGCCGCGGTCTCGGTACCAAGCCGATAGTGGAGGACCCAGTCGGCGTGAATGCTCACGATCCGGATCCGGTTGGTATCGCCGACGGTCATCCGAATCGCCCGAGGACTCACCCGGCCGTTCACCAGCAAGAACGTCGTCGATTCCTTGCGAAATACCGGCAGCCCTCCGCCCCCTGCGACGACGAGATGATCGCGCTTCAGGTCGCGCGGTGTCTCGCTCACGATCATCGCTCCGTACATCCCCGAGCCGATCTGCCTCAATTCATGGAGGGGGGAGTGGGACGGGACGGTCCCGCTTCGCGGCGGGGTGAAGTCCGCCGCGAACGTTCCCCCCGGTGGAATGGGCGGCATGATCCGGTCGCCGATCCCGCTGAACCCCGGCACGCCATCGGGGAAGCTCTCGATCTCGAGCCCATGCCAATGCACGCCGCTCGGCTCCGAGAGGTTGTTCCTGACGAGGATCCGCACCGGCTCGCCGCGCTTGAGTTCGAGCACGGGTCCGGGGATCTGCACCGAGTCGGCACCGGGTGCCTCCGTTCCCGTTTGCAGCGCGAATCCATACGCGGTTTGCCCGCCGACGAGACCGTTCGGCCGGTTCTGGATCAGCAGGTTCAATGTCCGGCGGTTGGCGATGTCCGGTTCCCGCTAGCCTGGCGCCGGCGTGATGTGCATGCCGATCACCAGTCCTCGCATCGTATGCCCGCCGGGTGCATCGTGGGCGGGCGCTTGGAGACTGCCGCCGGCGGCAGGGAGGACATACGCGTCAGGGCTGCCATGCAGGCTGACGTCGCTCCCGACGTGACTGGCGAAGTGACAATGAAAGGCCCAGTTGCCTGGGGTCGTCGGGACAAACGCGAGCGATACCGACCCGCCGATCGGGATCATGTGCATGTTGGCCAGCGGCTGCCGCGAGGCGGGGACCAGGGTATCGGCGCGGGCGCCGCCATGCCGCGACACCTGGAAGTAAAAGCCATGCAGGTGCAGGGGATGGTCCACCGCCGCGGCGTTCACGATCCGGAAATGAACCGAGTCACCCTGCGGGAACGTCAGCCGCTCGTTGTAGGGCCACGCCTTCCCATTGAAGGTCAGCGCCGATTCGAACACGCGGGGCTTCGGGAACTCGTGGAACCACTCGGTGATCACCCAGATCCGTTCCTGGGGCGGCGGCGTGGCGCCGACCGGGTCGACGATCAGGGCGCCGGTGAGTTGGGAATCGAGCCAGAACCGGTCGGCATAGGTTGACAGGCCCTCGAGGGCGGCCCAATAGAAGAAGTTGCCCACGCGATCGAGCCGGAACGTGACCTCGCGGGTGGCGCCGGCGGCGAGGTGCACCGTATCGCTCGCCTCGGGAAGCTGGCGTCGTAAACCGCCCACTACGACCGCCGAGTCGGAGCGATTGCGGAGAGTGAGCCGGACCGTGGTTCCGCGCGGCGCGCGCAGAAGCGGGCCGGGAACTTGGGGCGGCCCCCCTGGCTCCGCGAACGCGAGGATCCGCACGACGGGGTCGAGGTCACCCTCGGGCTGCCACCCCGCCTCGACGATATCGAGCGCAAGCACCAGGGTGGTTCCGGCGAGGGTGCCCGCCGGGCGCCGGTTCTGGTTGACCGTGGCCAGGGAAGCACCGGCCACCGGCCGAGGCAGCGGGCTTCGCGGCGGCGGGGGCACCACTGACTCCTGGAGAAGTGGCGCGACGACGAACAGCAACCCGGCGAGGGCGAGGAACATCTGAGCTCCGGATCAGGAGACCGCAATCTGACGGTCGTCGGGGCATTGTCAAGCCGAGCACGCCAGCGCCCTACGGCACCTTGTTCTGACTGATGGTGACCGACCCGGCGACGCTGAGCTGGGTAGCCCAAAGTTGGACGGCTTGGGTCGAGAGGTTTTGGTTCCGGGTGACAAAGACCGAGCCGACGGTACTCCCGATCCAGGCCGTCAGCGACGTCAAGGAGGGGTTATCGAAGATGAAGAGGGAAGATCCGAGCGTGCTGCCCGACATGCCGCTGATGCTCTGCAGTGCCGCGTTGGCGTTCACTTCGATGCCCTGGGTCGCTCGAAGGCCGTCGGGTCCGGAGAGTGCCGTCAGGGCCACGTTTGAGCTGAATCGAATGCCCCCCTGGATATCCAGCTTGCCAAAGGTGATCGAGGTGAGATTGGTGGTCGACACCACGTCAAAGATCCCGTCTCCGACGAAGCCGGTGGCCTGCGTCTGGCGGATCGTGATGTCCCCAAGCACGACGCTTCGAACGCCCGCTCCGGTGATTTTGAGGAAGGACGCTCCGTCGGGCCGAGGACCGATCTTCCGAAGCGCCGGGGCGGAAACCGTCAACGGGCAATCGGCGCGGGCGACCTCGACCACGAATCCGGCGCTGACGCTGTCGAGCGCAGGCAACTGTACCACCGTCGGGCTGCCCGGTCGCCCGCAGGGCGTGCTGGAACCCTGGGAAAGGAAAACGTCATGCGCCGTTCGAAGGACCGGAGCATTCACCAGGGCCAACACCGCGGTCGTATCGAACAAGATCTGAAACGTCCCGCCCACGTCGCGCAGCGATTGGAAGCTGATCTGGGTCAAGCCCGCCCCCCCGATGGCCACGCTCGCCGAGGTGCGCTGAAGGTCCAGGAGCCCGTTGACGTTGGGGAGCTTGGGGTTGCCGCGGATTACTACGCTGCCAGCCTCGGTCACCCCAAACAGGTTCCCCAGATCGGAAAGGATTGCGTTTCGTTCGACGCCGATCGAGCCTTTCCAGCCCGGCGCGAACTTGGGGCCGTTGATGAGCGACTGGAGAAACGGCATGTCGGTCACGACGAACAGCTGCGGCCCACCGATCCCGACTTGGAGGTTGCTGAGATCGTCCAGGGTCGAGACGGCCAACGAGCGAAGCACCAAGCCGCCGACCTTTTGGAGCCCGCGGAGCCCCTGCAGCGATTGGAGCTGGGGCATGTTCAGGTTGAGAAGCCCGGTGACCTCCCGGAGCCGCGAAAGCTCGCGCAGGTCGGTGCTCTGCGTCCCCACGATGGCCAACGTACCGACGATCTTCGAGACATCCCGCAGGCTATCGAGCTGGAGCTGAGTCAGGACGGTGACATTCCCGTTGATCGTGCGCCCGCCTTGAAACCGGACCATTCGGAACCCGACACAATGGTCCGCGATGATCAGCACGGTCACGTCGACACAGGACGTGGCATTGACGAACATCGAGTCGCCCGGCGCCGCCACCAGCGTGAGCGGGAAATTGCCCCGGGCGTCCGTGGTATCGTTGAACGCGCGATCGAACCGGGTGCCGTGAATATCCGCTTGCAGCCGGAAGCGCACCGAGTCGAATGACGCTGGCGTGGTCCCGAAGCGCACCGAAAAGCGAAGCTTCCAGATCCGGAGCGAGTCCACCGGCGGGTTCTGGTCGAAGAGCGAGTCGGTCACCACCGGCTGCACGCACAGCCCGGTCTTGACTTCGAGCCGAGTGAGGCCACTTCCTGGAACGTCCAACGAATCGAGCTGCGCTGTCAGATGCAACACGACCACGTTGCGAGCGGCCACCAGGGATTTCTGTTGCAGGCACTGCTGGTTGGCGAACGCGATGCCGTTCCGGAGCGCGGCCGCCATCAGCGACCGCACCGTCCCGCGTTCAATGGCCAGCGCCACCCGCAACTGCGCGCCCTCTGGTCCGGGATAGCTGGCCAGCGTGAGGAGCCATGCTTCCGCCTCGAGCACCGCGTCGCGAGCTTGAACATCGCTGAGCACGGCGCCGAGCCGCGCGAGGATGGCCAGCTGCCACTTCCGCAGCGCGGCTTCGATGGCGGCCCGATCGGCCGGGAGGGTGAGGCCGGCGAGCGCAATGAAGGCGCTGTCCAGTGCCGAGGAGTTGGGCGGCGGCGGCAGGGTCGCCAGCTCCAGCACGGTGCCGAAGCCCGCGCCCGCTCCGCTGAAGTGAGTGATCAGGATCTCGACGTCACTTCCCACCCGCTGCGCTGGCTGGAGCCGAACGCTGTCGCCGTTGCCTACCCAGCTGAACCCGGCGAGTCGGAGATTTCCCGGCGTCGCCGCAGCGTTTCGAATGGTCAGCGTGGCCGGGCGTCGAAAGCGCAACCCGCTCGGCTGCAAATCCACCGCCCCGGCCAGCCCGCCACTCAACCGCAGGGGGCCGAATCCCGTCACGGGCGAGAGGGTGATCCGGGTCGCGCTGTCGACCGCCCCGGCTGGCACCGTGAGCTGGTATCCCACGCCGCTCGACGCACTAGCCGAGATCACCCCGCCGGTCCGGTCGATGATGGCCGAGCGCGAGGCGGTGTTGTCGATGACCACCAAGGCAACGATGATCGCCGCCGTCCCCGTCTTCCCGTCCGCAGCGGCGGTGATCGTCGCGTTCCCCGGCGCCACCGCGGCCAGCTTTCCCCCCGCGCTGACGGTGGCCACGTTAGGCGCCGAGGATGTCCAGGTGACAGTCGCGTTGCTGACGACGGCTCCACTCGCCGTCTTCGCCGTCGCTACGAGCTGTACCGAGTCCCCCGGCGCGAGGGTCGACGTCACGGGGATGACCTCGACGGTGGCCACAACGGACGAAGGCGGCGGTGGAGGAGGGGGCGGATTGTTCGGCTCGGTCCGACCACCGCAGGCCACTGCCAGCAGCATCACGATCGTTGCGCCGAGGCTCGGCGCGCCGGTTACGTGTGACATCGGTTCGGTCTCCCATTCGTTACGCACACCCGTCCCGCACTCGTTTGGGGTATTCCGCTTGCCCGCCGCCTGCCCCAGGCTTCGATCATCCGGGCCAGCGCGCCGCCTGCCTTGAAGGGCCGTTTCTCCCCGACCGCGGCGGCGTGCTGGTAGCGGAGATTCTTGTCGGTGGTGATGAACCGGTCGAGGCCGGATCGTAGAAAGGACTCGAAGGATCTGGATCGGGATCATTGGTGCCTCCGTGGGCGTGGAACCACGCCCACAACCTGGTGGTCTCGACCCAGCGTTGTTGCGGAGTCAGTCGCATCCAGTCGGAGGTTTCCTCTCCGTACAGGTCCTCGAGACTGACGGCCGCGATGGCGGGTGCTCAGAGCGAAAGATACCTGACGAGGATCTCGCGACAACAGCGGCCGCGCCCGACCGAGGCCCCGACGGCGAAGGAGCATCCAGGCGTACCACTTCTGCACCGCGGGTTTCCCGAGCCGGTCTCCGTTCTGGTCGACGAACGCCAACGCCGAGCGAAAATGACCCTCGGCCACGTCCCAGTTGCCACCCGCGGCCTGCTCCGGGGCCATGTAGGCCGAGGTGCCTAACGTCACGCCCGCCGTCGTCAGTCAAGCTGCTCGGCGGGCAGTTCGTCTATGATGAGTGGACGATCACCCGCAGCACGGCCAACGGGCCGTTCCTGGTCTGGGCGTTCTACGGCTTCTCGCCGTCCTACGCACGGTTCATCGCGCTCTGCGAGTTGGTGCCCGGGATCATACTGCTCTTTCCGCGGACGGCGTTTGCCGGGGCCCTGGCCCTCTTTCCCGTGACGCTCAACATCACCGCGATGGACTTCGGCTTTGGGTTTCCCGGGGTCAAATACCTGGTCACGATCTACACCCTGTTGCTGGGCCTGCTGATCTGGGCCGAGCGCGATCGGGTCTGGGCGCTGGTCCGGCCGGCTGACGAGCCGGCTCGTCCGGTCGGCCGGCTCGTGAACGGCTTGTCGACGGGGTCTGCGATGCAGGGTCTGCTGCTGAGCGATCAGGCCCGAGGTACCCACCAGCCCGCGAGCCCGCCCCGCGCTGATCGAGGCGTCCTCGAGATCGTTCGCGATCCGCGCCAGATCCGCCGCATCAAGCTCCGCGAGCCGGACCCGCTCCAGCGCAATGGCCGCGGAACGCCACTGCGCCATCCATGCCAGCCTTTGGACCTGGGTCGGGGGAGTTCAAGGAACTCCTGAATCGTATTTGCGATCGGATCGAGAATCGGACGTACGAGGTCGTGGTAGGGACTGCCACTTCCGCGGATTCAGGGGATCTCGCCCTTCTACAACGACTGGAGAAGGCCCAGTCCCAGCGCGCGGTCTAGCCAGCGCTTGCTTCTGCCGGGGAATAAGAGATAGGCAGACAAACTGGCAGTGAATTGTCAGCACCGTGTTGGGCCGACACTGCCGGCTTCTGGAAACGCGAGCCTCTTAGTTCATCCCCGATGGCGCGGTCCCGGGAGTCTCCTTGCTCCCCCTCCGTCGGGCGCGATATGTTGGACGGGGTGAAGCCAGTCCCGATCGGTCGACGATCAAACCGACATCCCGGGTCCTCGCAATGCCAAATGCTTCGGCTGTGACAACCCCGGCGACGCCGCGCCTGCCGGCACTCGATCGCCTTCGAGGACTGATCATGGTCCTGATGGCGGTCGATCACGCGGCCAACTTGATTGCGCGCGTTCACCCTCTCGAGACGTGGGGCGCGCCGCCGCCGTATTACGCGGACACGACCGCGTTCCTGACCCGTTGGCTCACCCACCTCTCTGCCCCCGGCTTTTTCATGCTGATGGGGATCGGCATCGTATGGTTCGCCGAGAGCCGCCGTGCCGCTGGATGGTCTACCGCGAGCATTGCGCGGTACTTCCTGACCCGGGGCGCCGTGCTGCTGCTCGTGCAGCAGTTCATTGAGAACCCGGCCTTCCTGCTCGGCTTCCTGTCGGCCGATCCCGCCGTGGCCGCCGCCGCGGCTTCGCTGCCGGGCGCGCCGGGAGACGTGAAGCTGCTGTTTCAGGTCCTGAGCGCTCTTGGCGTGGGGATGATGGTCTGGGGTGTCTGCTGGCGCCTGCGGATCTGGGCGATTGCCACGGTGTGTGTGGCTACCATGGGACTGAGCCGCGTCATCACCCCCGACGTGTCGGCGGTGGCGGAGGCCATTTCCTTCTGGAAGCTCATGCTCTTCGTGCCGGGTATGACGGGGGTCGTGGCCAATGTGTATCCGTGGGCGATTTGGCTCGTGCCGACTGGTCTTGGCGTGGCCCTTGGACGGGTGTTCCTCCGCGATCCCTCGCGCATGGGGGTGGTGGCGGGTTGGACCGGGCTCGTGGGCGTGGGCGCGTTTGTCGTGATGCGGCTCGCCGGTTGGGGTGAGTTTCACGAGACCACGGGTGGGCTTATCGGCTGGCTCACGGTCACGAAGTATCCACCGAGCGAAACGTTCTTCGCGTTGATGCTGGGCCTGGATCTCCTGCTGCTGGCGGCGCTATCGAAGTGGCCCGCCCGATGGTTGGCCGTCCTCGAAGTCTATGGCCGGGTGCCGCTCTTCTTCTACCTGGCGCACATGTGGGCGTTTGCCGCCCTGAGTTGGGCGTTCCGGTCAGGCACGTCGTTTGGCGTGATGTATGTCGTGTGGGCGGCGGTCGTGGCAGCGCTCTACCCCGCGTGCGCGGCCTACGCCCGGTTCAAGTTCGCCAAGGCACCCACATCGCTCTGGCGGATGTTCTAGGTTTGCTTCATGGAACTGATCTCAAGGAGACACTGATGCGGTCACTCGTGCGCCGGCTGACGCCGGCATTGTCGTTGGCGGTGCTCGGCTGCAGTCCGGCCGCCAAGCCCAAGCCGGTGGACGCTGCCCGGCTCACCGCCGCCGACGCCGACACCGGCGCCTGGATGACGACCGGGCGGACCTATTCGGAGCAACGGTTCAGTCCCCTCACCGCCATCACCGCCGCCACCGTCGACAAACTCGGCCTGGCCTGGAGTGCCGAGTTCGACACCGACCGGGGCCAGGAAGCGACGCCGCTGATGGTCGACGGCGTGCTCTACACCACCACCGCCTGGTCCAAGGTCTTTGCCTTCGACGCCAAGACCGGGAAACCGCTCTGGTCCTACGACCCGAAGGTCGACGGATCCCGCGGCTTCTCGGCGTGTTGCGACGTGGTCAACCGCGGGGCGGCGCTCTGGGGCGGCAAGGTGTTCGTCGGCGCCCTCGACGGCCGGCTGATCGCGCTCGACGCCAAGACCGGCGCGGAAGTCTGGTCGGTGGTCACCCTCGATCAGTCCAAGCCCTACACCATCACCGGCGCACCGCGAGTGGTCAAAGGCCGGGTGCTGATCGGGAACGGCGGCGCCGAGTACGGGGTTCGCGGCTACCTCTCGGCCTACGACGCCGAGACCGGGAAACTGGTCTGGCGCTTCTACACCACGCCTAACGCCGAAGGCAAGCCCGACGGCGCGGCCTCCGACAGCATCATGGCCGCCACGGCCGGCGCCACCTGGTTCGATGGCGCCTGGAAAGCTTCCGGCGGCGGTGGCACGGTGTGGGATGCCATGGTCTACGATCCGGAGCTCGATCTCCTCTATTTCGGCGTCGGCAACGGGTCGCCCTGGAATCACGTGAAACGTTCGGGAGGCAAGGGCGACAATCTGTTCCTGGCTTCGATCGTCGCGGTCAAGCCCGACGACGGGCGATACGTCTGGCACTATCAGACCACCCCGGGGGAAACCTGGGATTACACCGCCACGCAGCACCTCATGCTGGCCGACCTGACCATCGACGGCACCCCCCGGAAGGTGCTGATGCAGGCCCCGAAGAACGGCTTCTTCTACGTCCTCGACCGCGCCACGGGAGCGTTGATTTCGGCCCAGCCCTACGCCACGGTCAACTGGGCCACCGGGATTGGGACCGACGGCCGGCCGATCGAGGCCCCGGGGATCCGATACGAGAAGACTCCGACGCTGGTGTTTCCCGGGCCGCAGGGTGGCCACGGGTGGCATCCGATGGCATTCGATCCGGCCGAAGGGCTCGTCTACATCCCCGTCATGGACGTACCGTTCGTCTACGGCAACGACGGGAACTTCGCCATCCGCGAGGGGGCCTGGAACATCGGCATCAGTCCTGATCTGAATGGCCTGCCGGACGAGCCCGCCAAACGGGCAGCGCTCAAGGCCATGCTCAAAGGCAAGCTGGTCGCGTGGGACCCGGCCAAGCAGGAAGCGCGATGGACCGTCGATCATCCCTCGTTCTGGAACGCCGGGATCCTGGCCACAGCCGGCGGTCTGGTGTTCCAAGGGACCGCCGAAGGCCGGTTCGCGGCCTATTCGGCCAAGGACGGTACCAACGTCTGGAGCTATGAGGCTGGCAACGGGATCATCGCCGCGCCCGCCAGCTATGCGGTCGACGGCGAGCAGTACCTGGCGGTGATGGTGGGTCAGGGTGGCGCCATGGCTCTGGTGACCTCATGGGCGTTGCCGGACCGGCCTCGGCTCCCGGGCCGGCTGCTGGTGTTCAAGCTCGGCGGGACCGCGACCGTCGCGCCGTATCCCACACCCGTCCCGGTGTCGATCGATCTGGCCGGGGCCACGTCGACCGGCGACGCCGCGGCCGGAACGAGCCTCTACAACTTGAACTGTCTCGTCTGCCACGCCGCCAACGCCAGCGGCCGCTACCTGCCCGATTTGAAAACCTCCCCGACGATCCTGTCGCCCGAGGCTCTCAAGTCGGTGGTCATCGATGGCGCCCGCACGGCGAAGGGGATGGTCAGCTTTTCCCGGTACCTGACCGCCGAGCAGGCGGAATCGGTCCGGGCCTACATCCTGTCCGAAGCGCGGAAGACTCAGGCGGCGGCGAGCCAGCCGCCGACGGGTAAGTAGCGGCTGCTTACTAGATAAGCTGGAGAAATATAGATTGGCACGTCATTGGCTAGAGAGGTAGAATGGCGATCAGCATCAAGGACCCCGAAACGGAGCGCCTCGCCAGAGCTCTCGCAGCCGCCACCGGCGAATCGCTGACCGACGCCATTCGATCCGCGCTCCGCGACCGGCTCGAACGGGAGTCGCATCGGGCCCGGCGGGGCATCGGTGCCGAGGTCCGCCGGATCCAAGAGCGGATCGCCCGGTTACCCGTGCTCGACCACCGCTCGCCCGACGAACTCCTCGGCTACGACGAGCACGGACGTCCGCGCTGAAACGATGGTCACCGATACCTCGGCGATCGTCGCCATCCTGCTGAATGAGACGTCGGCGGCCCGGCTGGTCGCCGCGGTTGAGGCCGACCGGACCCGGTTCGTCTCGGCGGTCGCCGTCGTCGAAACGTCGCTGGTCTTGTTGGGACGATACGGCGAGATGGGTGATTCGCAGCTCGATCGGTTGTTGCGCGCCTTGGGCGCCGACGTCGTCCCGGTCGGCGAAGACCAGGTGGTGCTCGCCCGGGAAGCCGCGCTCCGGTTCGGGCGGGGCCGGCATCCGGCGGCGCTCAACTTCGGCGACCTTCTTCAGCTACGCCCTGGCCGCGGCGCGCGACCAGCCGCTGTTGTTCGTGGGCGACGATTTCGCGAAGACCGACGTGGCGGTCGCCGCGTGGTGACCCACGCACCCAGTACCACAACAGGGGGACCCCATGCCCGTCACCGCTCCGACTCCTGACCAGTTGCAGCAGATCGCCCGCCAGATGGGGCTGTCACTCACCGACAGCGACGTGGCCTCGTTCATCGGCTTGATGCAGCCGAGCCTCGAGGGCTACAACGTCGTCGACCAGTTGCCCGATAATCTGCCCCCGGTGAAGTACCCCCGAGGGCCCGGCTACCGCCCCGGGCCGGAGGAAAACCCGCATAACGCTTGGTACTACAAGGCCCGGGTCGAAGGCGCGAGCGAGGGCAGGCTCAAGGGCCGGACCGTGGTCCTCAAGGACAACATCATGCTCGCCGGCGTCCCGATGATGAACGGGGCGGCCACCCTCGAGGGTTACGTCCCCGAGATCGACGCCACCGTCGCCACCCGGATTCTCGACGCCGGTGGGACCATCCTCGGCAAGGCCCACTGCGAGGCCTTTTGTCTCTCGGGCGGGAGTCACACCAACGCCACCGGACCGGTCCACAACCCCCACAAGCGGGGCTACTCCGCGGGCGGCTCGTCCTCCGGCAGCGGCGTCCTGGTCTCCACCGGCGAAGCGGACATGGCAATCGGCGGCGACCAAGGCGGCTCGATCCGGATGCCGGCCTCCTTCTGCGGCGTATACGGGATGAAGCCGACCCACGGCCTGGTGCCGTACACCGGGATCATGCCGATCGAGATCTACGTCGATCACACCGGGCCGATGACGGCGACGGTCCGGGACAACGCGCTCTTGCTCGAAGTGATCGCGGGCCCGGACGGGTACGACCCCCGGCAGTACGCGCCAAAGGTTCATCCTTATACCCAGCTGCTCGAGGGCGGGGTCCGGGGGCTCAAGATTGCTGTGGTGACCGAGGGATTCGGCCTGCCGAACTCGGAGCCCGACGTCGACGCCTCAGTCCGCCGCGCGGCCGAGCGGTTGCGCGAGCTGGGAGCCGTGGTCACCGAGGTGTCGATCCCGTGGCACCTCCTCGGCGGAGCGCTCTGGCTCCCGATCGGCGTCGAGGGGCTGACCCAGACGATGATGTGGGGTGACGGCTACGGCTTGAGCCGGCCCGATCTCTACGTCACCAGCCTGATGGACAAGCATCGCGGATGGCGCCACCGCGCCGACGAGCTCTCGGAAACGACCAAGCTCTTTACCCTGTTTGGCACCTGGATCAACCAGCAGCATGGGAGCCGCTACTACGGGAAGGCGATGAACCTCTGCCGCCGGCTGATCGCGGCGTACGATGCGGTCCTCGCCGAACACGACCTGTTGCTGATGCCGACGACGCCGATGAAGGCGCCGCCGCTGCCCGGGCCGAACGCGTCGCGGGAGGAAATCGTGCAACGCGCCCTCGAGATGATCACCAACACGGCGCCGTTCGACATCTCTCATCACCCCGCGATGGCGATTCCGTGCGGGATGAGCGACGGGTTGCCGGTCAGCATGATGTTGGTCGGCAAGCATTTCGACGAGCCGACGATTTACCGGGCGGCGTGGGCCTTCGAGCAGGCCGGCGACTGGCGCCGGATGTGAACCCGGTTTCGGCTGCGATAGCCTTGCTGTTGCTTGGCGTCGGTCCGACGGCCGGCCTCGCGCAATGGCGCCCTCCGGACCCCGAGTGCCGGAAATGGGCGCTGGCGGCCTCCGCCGACCCGGGGCTCTGGACCAAGTTCGCCGAATGCGGCGCGGTTGGCGGCCAGGCCCTCGCGGCGGTTCTGCGTGGTGAGGCGGCTCGCGCCGACACCATCCGGCTCGGTGCTCTGGAGCGGGTGTTGCTCCAGAGCCAAGACTCGGCCGTGTTCCGGACCGCGCTCAACGTCGCCTGGGATTCTACCGCGGCGGCCGAGGGGCGGATCATGGCCCTCCTCGTCGCGCTGGGCCAGTCCGACCCGGCGGCCGTTAGGCGGCGGTCATCCGGATTCGCGGTGGTCCTTGCCGATACCGTCGAATCGCCGGCGGAAATGCCCCGGCGCCGGTCCGCCTCTTTGCGCGCTGCGTCAGCCTCGCGATCGACGACGGGCTGGTGGAGCCGCCCACCGCGTTGGCGGGGACCGTCCGAGACACCGCCGGCCGGCCGATCGGGAACGCCGACGTGGTCGCCATCGCCGGCAAGACCCTGGCCCGCACCACCGCCGCCGGCACTTTCCTCCTCGGCGATCTGGCGCCCGGC
The DNA here is from genome assembly GCA_031431925.1 of Gemmatimonadota bacterium. Classification (GTDB taxonomy): domain Bacteria; phylum Gemmatimonadota; class Gemmatimonadetes; order Gemmatimonadales; family GWC2-71-9; genus SHZU01. Next base: position 13,747 of record JANPEL010000083.1, read on the forward strand.
CCCGAACTTCTCCTGATCCGGGCCATCGGGTTTGCCCCAGAGCGGTTTCCCGCGCCCCTCGTCGCCCGCGATACGGTCCCGGTCGATATCGTGGCCGGGGGGTCTGATGTGTCCGGGCGCGCTCCGCGAGAGCCTGACCAGAGTTCCGATGATCGCGGTCTACCTCGACGGCTCGCTGCTGTTCCAGGAAGAGGTCTTCGATGTCAACAGCTTGCCGGTGCAGTGGATCGCCGCGATCGAAGTGTATCGCCGGATCGTCGAGGCGCCGATCGAGTTTCAAAGCCTCGGCGCGGGGTGTGCCGTGCTGATCACCACCAAGGGATGACGGTGCTCCCACCTGAGCCGGCCTCAGTCTTTCGGCTTGAGCAACGCTCCGCGGGTGGTAATCAGCCTTGAACGGCGTCATTAACATGGCTATAATAGCCATATGAGATACACCTCCATTTCAGTCGCCAAGAACCGGCTCAGCGCTCTGGTGAAAGAAGTCCAGGGCGGAGAGTCGGTCATGATCACCGACCGGGGCGTGCCCGTGGCCAAGCTGGTTCCCGTTCGGTTGGCGAAAGGCGTGTCCGCCCGAGTCATCGGGCTGGCTCAGCAAGGCCTCGCTCGCCTCCCCGAGCAGGCGCCTACCGCGAAGTGGCTCGACCTGCCATGGCCCAAGCTGACCCGGGGCCCGAGCGCCGTGGCGGTGCTGTTGGCGGAGCGGGCGGAGGGTCGATGAGGTTCTGGGACTCTTCCGCGATCCTGCCGCTGCTGCTGCCCGATCCACGGACCGAGGCGCTGAGCGGACTGCTCCGGGACGATCCGGCGATTGCCGCCTGGTGGGGAACCCCCGTGGAGTGCACTTCGGCGATCGCGAGGCTCGAGCGGGAACACCGTCTGACCGAGGCGGGCGTTACGGCCGCCGCCACGCGGCTGGCCGAAGGCGCCAAAGGCTGGACCGAGGTTCCGCCGGTGGAACGGGTTCGCGAGCAGGCCGCCCGACTGCTCCGGATCCATCCGCTTCGGGCGGCCGACTCGCTGCAACTCGCCGCCGCCATCGTGCTGGCGGACTTCGACCCGAGAGCGCTCCCGTTCGTGACCCTCGACCAGCAGCTGGCCTCGGCCGCCCGGCGGGAAGGCTTCGAGGTCGTTCCAGCGTGAGCCGGCCCCAAGCTCTCGCTCCCGCCGATAGCGGTCGGTCAGGGCCACCACGAGTCATGAGGAACAGATCACCGGTAGACGTCTCGCCGGTTGCCCACCTTCACCACCGTCACGATGAGGTCGGCGTCGATGATCTCGTACAGGATGCGATAGTCCCCCTGCCGGACTCGGTACTTCTCTTCACCGCTGAGCTTCTCCGAGCCCACCGGCCTCGGGTCGGTGGCCAGCAGCGCGATCCGGGCGACCACCCGCCGTCGGTCCTTGGCGGCGAGGGCGCTGATCTCCTTGGCCGCCGAGCGCCTGATCCGGAGGCTATAGCTTGCCACGCCGCTTCAGATCCCGGACGAAATCCTCGAAGGCCAGGGTCGGCTCCCCGGCCCGGTCCCGGAAGGCGGCAAGGTCCTCGGCGTCCTCCGCCAAGGTCTGGCGGACGGCGGCGTTGACCAGGTCGGAAATACTCTGGTCCGTTTCCGCCGCCTTGAGGCGAAGGGCCTTGTGGAGACGTTCGTCGAAGTAGACGGTGGCGCGCTTGGCGGTTGGCATGGCGGAAAAATGGCGCTGTAGCGTTATGACGTCAAGACGTCGCCCGATGCCCGTTCCAAGTGGTGGCGCGTTCAGAGTAACGATCCTTCATGGGCCGACTCGACCCCTTGAGTTGCGCGGGTGCGGAGCGGGGAGGAGATTGCAGAATGGACAACGTCTACTACAACGGCCGGTTCCTGCCCCGCGACCAGGTCCAGATCTCACCCAACGACCGCGGCTGGCTGCTCGGCGACGGGGTCTACGAGGTCGCTCCCGCGTATCACGGCGCCTTCCTCCGGCTGGATCTCCATCTCGAGCGGCTGGGCACGAGCCTCGCCAAGATGGCGATTCAGGGCGTGGATCTGGATCAGATGCGAGAAGTCGCCGGTGAGCTGCTTCGGAGCAACGGCCTGGCCGAGGCTCCCCGGGCGCTGGTGCATTTCCAGATCAGCCGGGGCAGCGCGCCTCGAAGCCACGCGTTTCCGATTCCCCCGGTGCCACCCACCATCTACGGCTTCGCGGCCCCGTTCGCGCGGAAGCCGGGTTGCGACGCGGGTGCCGCCATCATCACCCGCTCGGACTTCCGCTGGGCCCGCTGCGACATCAAAGCCATCTCGCTCGCGGCCAACTGTCTGGCCAACCAGGAGGCCCAGGCAGCCGGGGTCTACGAGACGGTCTTCGTGCGGGACGGCATGGTCCTCGAGGGGTCCCACACCAACTTCTTCGTGGTCGAGCGGGGTGTGGTCCGGACGGCGCCGCTCTCCAATTACATCTTGGGGGGCATCACCCGCGCCATCGCCATCGACCTCTGCCACGACGCCGGCATCCCGGTTCGCCTGGAGTCGCTGCCCGACGGTGATCTTGCCACGGTCGATGAGGCGTTTCTCACCGGAAGCACCACCGAGGTAATGCCGGTCGTGAGCGTGAACGGGCGCCCGGTGGGGACTGGAGTTCCAGGCCCGATTACCCGTCGGCTGAGCGAGCGGTTCCTCGAGGTTGCCGAACGAGGTCCGGTTTCGGGTTGAGGTCGGCGGCGATCCCCTGCGTTTCCTTTCCCCCAAACCCGGCCGGTGGCAATGTGAGAACAAACCTATTCATCCTGTTCACCTTGCCCGCGGGCCTTGTGGCGCAGCGCCCCGCGCCGCCGACCCCGCGCGCCATCGGTGCGATTCGGGAAGCCGACCTCCGGCGCGATCTCTTCGCCATGGCCTCCCCGGCGATGCGCGGCCGCGAAGGGGGCACGCTCGACGAGATCCGGGCCTCGATCTGGGTGGCCGAGCAGTACCGGCGAATCGGCCTCACGCCGGCGGGGGACGACGGCACCTGGTTCCAGTGGTTCACCATCACCCGGACCAGGGTCTCGGTGACCTCGAGCCGGGCCACCATCGCCGGCCGGCCGATGGCGCTGTTTAGCGACGTGATCCCGTTAGGCGCAGCACCCGTGGAGGCGACGGGCCCGGTGCTCTGGCTCGCCAATCCCGAGGACACCACGATCGAGGTGCGCGGTCGGATCGTCGCGACGCCGCTACGGGCGCCGGCGCCGGGCTCGATCCGGCCGACGAGCTACCCAGCCGGGGTCCGCTCCGCCAACGCCGCCATTGCCGGCACGATGGACCCCCTCGCTCGGCGCGGGGCTGCGGCCGTGCTGTTGGTGGCCAACGCTCCGGTCGACAGCGTCTTCGAGGCCGTGGCGGTGATGCGGGAGCGGGGCGACTACGATGTCGACCACGCGACCCCGCGGGCGGCGGGCCAGTCCGACCGGGTGGCGCCGCCCCCGGTCGTCGGCGGGGGCCCGACGCCCGCCCTCCTGGTCCGGGCCTCGATGGCCGCGGCGCTGCAAGAGGGGCCCGAGGCCGCGCTCCTCATTCGGCTCGAACGGTTCGAGTCGCCCTCGGTGAACGTGATCGGCGCCCTCCGAGGTACCCACCGGGTGCTCCGCGACGAATACGTCCTTTACAGCTCGCACCAGGACGCCAACGGCGTCCGCCTGCTGGTGCCCGGCGACTCGGTGCTGGCGGGCGCCGACGACAATGCCTCGGTGAGCGTCGCCGAGTTCGCCGCAGCCCGCGCCATCGTGGCCCAGCGCCCCAAGCGGTCGCTTCTCTTCGTCCATCACGGCGCCGAGGAACGCGGCCTCCTCGGCTCACGCTACCACTCGGCCCATCCGGTGGTGCCGCTCGCCCAGATCGTGGCGGTGCTGAACGGCGACATGATCGGCCGGAACCATCCCGACACGGCGGCGCTGCTCGGCGCCCAGCCTCCGCACCGCGGCTCCCTCGAATTGGTGGAGATGGCGCTTTTGGCCAACGAACGGACGGGGCGGTTCGTGATCGATACCCTGTGGGACCGGCCGACCCACCCGGAGGGTTGGTTTTTCCGGAGCGACCATCTGCCGTACGCGCGGCTCGGCGTCCCCGGGTTGATGTACTCCACCAACCTGCACGACGATTACCACACCGCGGGCGATATCCCGGAGCGGATCGACTACGCCAAGCTCACCCGGATGGCGCGGTGGATGTATCTGACGGGGTGGTACGCGGCCAATGCGGCCGTGCGGCCGGCGGTGGACGCGGGGTTCCGGCTGGAGCGGTGACTTACGGCCTGATCCGGAGGCCGACTCGCGTGACCCGACTCTTGGGGATGGTTTCGTCCGAGGTCTCGATCGTACCGGTATTGAAGAGGTCTTGCACCGAAAGAAACGCCTGGTACCTCCGGCTGACTTCCTGGGTTACGCTCAAGCTGAACTTCGTGAAGCCGGGATAGTCGATGATATAGAGTTGTCGCACCCGATCAGGGTCAAACGATCCGTCTTCCTCTGCGGCGTAGAGCTTGGTAAAGTCGTAGTTGAGGTGGCGGCCCGTCGGAGTGGCCGTGAGCAGGATCACGGTCCTCGGCAGGGTCACACTCGCCGTGATCGATGCGGTCCAATCCGCCACATTGAGCAACCTGTCGCCGACGATGAGGTCTCCCTCGTAATCGGGCGATAGCTTGGTGATGGTGCCGCGCAGCGGCGAATAGGTCGCGAGCAGCGTCAGCCGCCCGAGGAAGAGCCGGCCCTCGAACTCCCATCCCCGGTTGTGGATTTCGCCGACATTCTGGAACGTGCTCACTTGAAACCCGGCGGAATCCGGGTGGGTCACGACCAGATCGATTAGATCCTTCGGTCGTTGATTGTAGTATGTGGCGACGAACGAGGCTCGCCGTCCAAAGTACAACTCGAGCCCCACATCGGCGCCGCGCAGTCGGGGCGCCCTGAGATTGGGATTACCATGGAAGATCTTTCTCCGAAGCACGAACTCCTGGAGCACGTTGCTGGGAATCGGCGACGGCACCGTCCCGTACGAGGCTCGAATTTTTGCCGAGACGTTTCCGAGCGCTCGGGTGTAGGCGACCCCTGCCCGGGGCGACCAGGCATAGGCAACCGGGATGGTCGTGGTGAGCTGCCGGTCGGCACGCAGGCCTAACGTGAAAAACAGGTTGTTCGCCACGCCGAGGACCTCTTGGGCGTAGAACGCGGAGCTATGGAGGTAGCGGCTTTGGACGAAGACCACGCCGCCGCGTGGAATCGAGCCGGCATTGGGATCGCCAACGCCGTTCCAACCGTAGAAGCGGTTCGTTCTCGCACTATAGTCGGCGCCGAGAATAAACGAGGAGGAAACCCTGGCACCCAGTCTCCGGTCGAACCCCATTCGGTATTTGGCGGAGGGTTGCGCCCAGGTGGCGATGAAGATGTATTGGCTGCCCAAAGAGTCCGTTGGCGCCGTCGACCAACTGTCGCCCCCGACCTGTTCGAATCCGAGCGTCAGGTCGTGGGTCCAATGCGGGGTCGCCTGGTACAGGGCGTGGAGGCTGTAAGACTGAGTTCGACTGACATTGAGCTCCTTGGCCGCGTTGAACCCACCCCAAATTGACGGCGCGACGAGTTCGAATTCCGGATTGTAAAGCCAGCCGAAGTTGCGGGTGAGGTACCTAACGTTGGCTTCGAGCAAGAGCGGTCCTTGAATGGCTCGGAGGTGGCCGAAGAGGCTTGGCGAGGTCTCATAGCCGTTCTCGATCCAGTTGCCCTGTTTTCTGAATCCGCCTCCGATTCGATAAGAAAACTCCCTTCCGCCGCCGACCAGCGTTAGGGTGTTTTCGGTCATCGCCGCCCCGGAACCGTACTTGCTCCTGGTCTGATTGTACCCGGCGGACACCTTCGCTTCGAGGCCGGGCGTCTTGCGATTGGTGTACTCGCCCTTCTTGGTGATGATCTGGATCAGGCCCCCGGACGCGGCCGACCCATAGATGGTCGAGGCCTGGGGCCCACGAAAGATTTCGATTCGCTCGATAGAGGCGGGATCGACGTCGTTGACCTGAAACTCATCGTCGGCCACCTCAACCCCGTCGATCAGCACCTTGGTCGTGTTGCCCACGAGGCTGTTGCCGCCCCGGACGGTGACATTGCCGTAGTAGTCGGATTGTCCGTCGGACAGGACCCCCATTCCTGGTACCGTTTTGAAAACCTGATCGACCTTGGTGATACCTCGCGCTTCGATCTCGTCCGCCGTGACGATGGTCACGGCGGCGGGCACCGTCTTCGCTTCGGTTCGGCTCAAGTTGCCGGTGACGACCACTTCTTCGAGTTGGGTCGGCACGAACTGGAGCACCAGGTCGAGGGTGACGTCGCCCCCGGCGACGGTCACGGCCTTGGTCAGGGCCGTATACCCGATCCGCCGGGCCCGGATGGTGTACTGGCCGTCGGGCACGCCAGTGATCCGATAGGTCCCGTCTGGCTTGGTGGTGCCACCGAAGTCGGTGCCCTCGATCCCGACGACTGCACCGTTGAGGGGCGTTCCGGCCGCATCCGTGACCCGTCCACTGACGTCCCCGGCCTGACTGGGGGGCATCGGGAGAGCTATCGCGGCCGTTCCTGAGTTGCAGAGTGCCAGGAACAGCGACGCCACCACGTCCGTTCCGATCATCGAAGTCTGCCATCGCTGCGGGTTGAAGTTGTTTCAGCGGGAGGCCGCCGAACCAGAAGTAAGGTAGGTCATGAACCGGATTCCCGCTTGGAAGGGAGTTGCGGGGGGGTCCCGGTGCGGCCCCCCCCCGAAGGTTCGGCGTAACACGACAGCCGCGCGCCGGTCAATCCGTCAGGAAGCGCCCGTTCCACCGCCAGCCCGC
>JANPEL010000084.1:0-9648 GCA_031431925.1 Gemmatimonadota bacterium
CGGTGGTGACCAAGGACGCCCAGGGCAACGTGCTGAGCGGACGGGCGGTGACCTGGAGTACCTCGAACGCTGGGGCCGCCACCGTTTCGACTGCCGGTTTGGTGTCGGCCGTTGCCCCCGGCAGCGCGACCCTCACGGCCACCTCGGAAACGAAGACCGGAACCTCGACCCTGACCGTCTTCGATCCGGACCGGATCCCAACCTTCATCAAACCGTTCGTCGAGCCGGCCGATCTTTGGACCACCAACTACCACGACCACGACGTGCCGAAGGAGTTTATCGACAACAACGGCACCTATGTGCCGTTCTGGGGTGAGTCGAGCCTGATCGGGATCGACGGCCACGAGGGCTACGACTGGCGGCTCCCAATCGGAACCCCGCTCGTCGCGGCAGCGGCGGGCAAGGTGGTTGCTTCGGGGCCCGGAACTCCGTTCGCCTGCCCGATCCTCAGCAATCAGATCGTCACCGGCAACGGCGTGACCCTCGAGCACACCCTTCCGGCCGGCGTGGTGGTGCGAACGGTCTACGCCCATATGGATCGGGTCGATGTGGCGCTCGGCGCCAACGTGACCCAGGGGCAGCAGCTCGGGACGTCGGGGAACAAGGGCTGCGCCTTGAATCCTCATCTGCACTTTGCGGTTCGGCGGGCCACCCCGGGAGGCAACTTCTCGGCGATCGATCCATTTGGATGGTCGGGGGTCGGAGCCGATCCATGGCAGACCCACCCCGAGGGCGCCCGAAGCCTCGACCTCTGGAAGCCTAACGAGGCGCCGAGCCTGTTCCGCCGGTTCGAGATCCCGCTTCCCGCGGTGGCCGGCGCATTCTTCCAGCTCACCAAGGTCCGGTTCCAGGGACTCCGGGACGACCAGAACCCCAACAACGAGTTCGTCGAGATCACCCGGGATGACCGGGTGGCGCCGGCCACGGTCGATTTGACCGGGGTGACGATCCGGAACAAAGCCGGCTTGGTCTTCACCTTTCCGGCCGGGGCCGGTCTCACGGCCGCCAATCCCGCGATCCGTCTCTTCAGCGGCGCAGGCACGGCCACCGCCTCGACGTTCTACTGGGGCCAAGCGGCCGGCGTGATCGGTAACCTGACCGAGTGCATTCGGGTCCAGAATGCGGCGGCGCAGTCTCGGGGCCTCGTCGGCTGGGGGACGCCCGGATGCAACTGAAGCCCGACGCAACGGGCAAAGATCCGGCCGATCCGGCCGCGCGCTACGGCTACTTCGTGCTCCAGACTCGGTCGGATCGCGGCGGTGTCAGCGGAGTACTCGAAAACCTGACGACCGGCGAAAAGCGCCGGTTCGAGTCCAGCGAGGAGCTGACGGCGTTGGTCCGCGGCTGGGCTCAAGACGAAAGGACTGCACCATGAAACAGACCCACGCTGTCTTGGCCATCGTCGTCGGGCTCCAGCTGGCAACCGGATGCGGTGGCGGCGAGCCCGTCGGCCCGCCGCCGCCACCCCCGGCCCTGGTCGTCACCACGATTGAGGTCACCCCGGCCGCCCCGAGCCTGGTGGCGCCCGACACGATTCGGCTTCGGGCCACAGTCAACGATCAAAATGGCACCGCCATGGCCGGCAAAACGGTCACTTGGACCTCCGGCACCCCGGCCGTCGCGACCGTGGCGGCGGACGGACTCGTCACCGTGGCCACCGGCGGCCAAGCGGTCATCACGGCGGCGGTGGACGTGGAAGTCCGGCAGCGCGACGGTGACCGCCGCCGCCGTCGTCGAACTGGCGGTTACCACCGCCGGGTCCGGCACCATCGGTCCGAAGGGCGGAACCCTGACGACCACCGGGCCGGGAGGAGTGACCTACCGATTCGAAGTGCCGCCGCAAGCGCTGGCCGCAAGCCAGACGATCACGATGACGCCAATGACCGCCCTCAGAACGCTCGGGGCCGTGGCGTTCGAGGCGGGGGTCCAATTCGCACCAAGCGGGCTGACGTTCGCCGTCCCGGCCCTGCTCCGGATCAGCAAGAAGGTCACGGTGGCCTCCGGCAACCGCCTGATCGGCATCGGCACCAACGATGCCGGGCGTCAGGTCAGCCTGGCCAGTGCCATCACCGACTCCGCCGGCTTGGTCTTGGCCGTTACCCATTTCTCCGCCGCGGCCGCCGCGCAGGGGACACCGGCCCAAATCGCCCAGCTCCCGGCGACGCCGGTTGCGGTGCCGACCCGGCTCAACGACTACCCGGCCGGGATTGCGGCCCTGAACGACCTGATGATTCGCGGCATGGACACGCCCCAGAACATCGAGCGGGTTTTCCACCAATGGCTGATCGAGTGGCTCGAACCGGGATTCGCGACCTCAGCCACGCCGCCGGTTTTCCCCTCCGACGCGATCATCGCGATGATCGAGCATGCCGGTTGGATTCGGGAGTACCAATCTCGCCATCCCGGAACTCCCCAAGGCCAGGCCCTTCAGGATCAGACCCGGGCGCGCGCAGGCGTTACGGCAGTGGTGCGGTCCGCAATCGACCAGCTTGCGCTCGAGTGCCCCGTGCGCCGGAGCCTCGCGGTTCTTGAGGAAGCTGCGGAGATCGCCGGGACAGCCGTGCTGACTGGCCTCTCAGCCACGGAACCAGCCTTGGCGACGGATCGAATCGCGGCGGCGATGTGCGCCACGATCATTGTCACCCAACTCGACTACCCGGATCCGGCCATCCCGAATCAAGCGTCGCCGCTGCTGGTTCGGGCCGGTATCCGGTTCGGGAACGATCCGGCCCAGCCCCTCGTCGATACCAAGCTCGAGTTGTCGGCGCTCATCTTCGGGGGAACCCCAGCGACCGAGGTGGGCACCACCGACCCGACCGGTCGCTATCAGTTCTCAGTGCGCCCGAACGGGACTTCCACGCTGAGGGTCGGTGGTGTTCTCTGTCTCCCGACCAACGGGAATTCGTTGGCTGACGCCGCCAGGGACATGTTTTGCGGCGGATTTACCCTCGACCGGCCCTTCGGCCGGACCATCGATGCCACCGTCGTGGTCTTTTCGCAGCAGGGACTCGAGGGTCTCCGTGATGTCGCGCGCATCAATGGCGACCTGCGGATCTCGCCGACAAGTACCCTAACGACGACCAACTTGACCGAGCTCTCTCAGCTCGCGACGGTGACCGGGAACTTTACCATCGGGGGCGCCGGGAGCCTCAGAAAGCTCGACGGACTCCGCGGACTTTCCACGGTCGGGGGCACCTTGCAGGTCAGCGCCAACTCGCTCCTGACCGACGTGAGCGGGCTGTCATCGCTCCGGCAGCTCGGGGGGCTCTTCATCGCATCGAATGGAGCACTGGCGTCCCTGCACGGGCTGGAGCAATTGACACACCTCGACGTCGGGGATCTCGCCGTGACTGGCATGCCCACCCTCGCCAACCTCAATGGCCTGGTTGGTCTGCGTCGCGTCCGGAGCCTAACGTTGCGCGACTCTCCCCTTATTTCATCATTGCAGTCGTTGCGGGGGACCGCCATCGCGGAGAATCTGATCGTCACGAGAATGAACGCGCTCACGTCACTGAAGGATCTGACCGGTGTGGCCCAGTTTCTTGCCGACGTCGTCATCAGCGACAATCCAGGATTGATCGACATCGGCGCGCTGACGAACGTGGCCAGTGTCCGAAGCGTCAGCATCAGGGCCAACCCGCTTCTCCCCGATGTGCACGAGCTCTCGAATCTGACGAGTACGCTTCCGAACGGAGCGAGAATCGAGGGCCCACTCCTTACCTCGCTCGCCGGCCTCTCGAAGTTGCAGCACTCGGGCCCGATCCAGCTCGATGGAAGCGCATCCCCGCTCCTGAACACGATCGTGCTGCTGGCGCTCCAGGATGTAACGGGCACGAATGGGTTTCGCTTCGACGTGGGGACCGGCGCGTTCTGTCCGGCGGCACGGAGCATTGCCATCTCCCTCGCGCAACTGACGTCGACGTCGGGACTCAGTGTCGGATCCGGCAGCGCCAGCCCGCTCCCCGGATGCTCGATCACGTTCTCCGCGCCCCAACTCGTGACCGCAACCCAGGGTGTCGGCCTCACCGGAGGCATCACGGCGTTCACGTTAGGCCCCAGTCTGACCGCTCAGCACTTGGGCATCGGATTTACTCGACTGCAGTCACTGAGCCTACCGGTGCTGAACGTCGGGTTCTTGGATGTGCGGGAGAACCCATTCCTGACGTCTCTTGGCTCGGGTTCCGGTTCGGTGACCAGTGAAATGCGGTTTCAAAACAATCCCAATTTGTCGACTCAAGCCATCGTCAATTGGAGCAAGGGATTTTCGAAGGTCCAGAGTCTGGTCACGTCCGGCAACAAGGTGCCATAGTGTCTACTGCCCCCGGAACCGGGCCAACTGCAGCGCGGCGCCTAACGCCTCGAACCCGGTCTCCGCCTCGGTCCGGTACCGGTCCGCCTCGGCCTCCCGGCCCAGGCGGTCGGCCGCCCGAGCCGCCGCCGCCAAACACTCGGCGCCCAGCAACGGCTGCCCGCATCGCTCCGCCACCGCCCGGCCCGCCAGCGCCATTTCCAGAGCGGCGAGCGGTTCTCCCAGTCGGAGCGACCGCTCGGCCCGAACCCGATGGACTTCGCCCACCCCGACCTCGTCCCCCGCTTCAGTGGCCAACTGCTCGCTCCGGCCGAGCAACTGCTCGGCCACCGCAAACTCGCCCAGATCGATCATCGTCTCCGCCCGGCCGGCAAACACCAGGGCCAGCAACGTGGGATCGCCCACGACCTCGGCGTGACGAACCGCGTCTTCGCCTAACGTCACCGCGGCTCCGGTATCCCCGTCCCACCGGAAAGTGAAGGCCAGGTTGGTCAGGATCCCGGCGATCTCCCGCCGGTCGGCGATCCGTTGATACGCGGCAAGAGACTCTCGATAGAGGCCGCGCGCCTCCAGGACCTCACCGGCAAGATGGCACGCCGAGGCGAGGTTGTTACTGGCCCGGGCCAGGGTCAGGATATCGCCAGTGGCCCGGCTCAGGTCGAGCGCGGTCCGCCAATGCGCGGTGGCCGCGTCGATCTGGCCGCGGGCAAAGGCAATCGCACCCAGCAGGTTCTCCGAACGAACCCGGCCGTCATCATCGGCGCGAGACCGGCAGACCGCCAACGCCCCGAGCGCCAACTCCTGACCCTGATCGAGGCGGCCGAGCCGGGTGGCCGCGGCGGCCACCGTCAGCAGCAGGATCGGATCGGATCGATCCGCCGGGTCCCGCCGCTCGCCAAACCGGTCCAATACCTCCTGGTAACGCCCCTCCGCGAGGAGCGTCCGCAGGGCATGGAGCAAGTCAGCAGCCGGGCCGGGCATCATGGGTGTCGTCTCGGGTCAATAGGCGATGTAGTAGCGGCTAAAGGACACCAGGTCGGCCTTGAGCTCCCGAAGTCCATCCGTCTTGACCGTGCCGATCTTGACCAACGGGTCGCCGGCCTTTTCCTGGCGCCACAGCGCGAGCTTCTGTTCGATCGCGTCGTCCTTGGCATCCTTCTGCCCGTCACCGTTGAGATCGCCCTTGGTCGCCTCATACTCGATCCGCAACTCGGCCGGGTCCGACGGATTGAAGTGGATCCCCGAGGGCAACAGCTCGACCCCGAGCTCGAGCGGGTTGACCACCTTCATCACGATCAAGACCGAATCGGTCGCGCCGAACGGCGTCCCATCGGGCCGGCTGGCAAGGCTCCGTTGCCGAATCCGAATCCGGGCAAACTTCTCACCCCGGCCGCCGGCGGGCGTCTTGAAGTAGAGGAACCCCTCGTCGTCGCGACCCACCTTGGCGTAGAACGACACCGAGTCGTTGAACAGCGCCGGCGCCGAGGCCGGGATCTTGAGGATCGCCAGTTGGCCCGACGGATCGGGCCCCGAGGTGCAGGCGGCGATCACCAGGAGCGGAAGCCCCCGGCGACAGATCGTTAGGTAACGCATAGCCATCGTTCCATTCTCAGTCGGTATCGCCTTCGAGGATCCGCTGAAGCCGCGGCCTCGAGACGCCAAGACGGCGGGCCGCCTCGCTTTTGTTGCCGTCGGCCCGGGCGAGTGTTTCCAGGACGGCGGCGCGAATGATGGTGCCAAGGGGTGCCGGAAACGGCAGCGGCCCGGTGGTGTCTCGAGCCGGACCCGCCACCAACAACTGGCCGATTTCAAGCTGGCCCGGCGGTGATAGCACCAGCGCCCGCTCGATCGCGTTCCGAAGCTCCCGGATGTTGCCGGCCCAGGGATGTGCCTTGAGGGCGGCGCGGACCGGCGCGGTCAGCGTCGGCGTCGGCAGGCCGTGTTGGGCGGCCAGCCGGGCTCCGAAGCATTCGGCCAGGAGGGTGATGTCCTCGCCCCGATCACGGAGCGGGGGGAGGATCAACTGGACCACGTTGAGGCGGTAGTAGAGATCCTCGCGGAAGGTCCCCTGACTGACGGCGGCGGCTAGGTCGACGTGGGTGGCGCCGATGACCCGGACATCGACCCGCTTGGTCGCTTGTCCGCCAACCCGCCGGATCTCCCGTGATTCGAGTGCCCGGAGCAGCTTGGGCTGGAGCTCGAGTGGAAGGTGGCCGATCTCATCGAGAAAGACGGTTCCGCCGTCCGCCATCTCGAACAGGCCGGGCTTGGCCGCCACCGCGCCGGTAAAGGCGCCTCGCTCGTGCCCAAACAACTCGCTCTCGATCAGGTTTGCCGGAATCGCGGCGCAGTTGATCTCGACGAAGGGGGCCTTGGCGCGGGGGGAGTGGTAGTGGATGGCCCGGGCCAGGAGTTCCTTCCCGGTGCCGGTCTCGCCACCGATCAGGACGGTCACATCGCGAATGGCCGCGACCCGTCGAGCGTGGGTCAGCGTGGCGGTGAGTGCGGCGCTGGTTCCAATCATGGCGCCAAACCCCAGACTGTCCTGCTCTGCCCTGGTAAAACTTTCCTGCGCCACCGAGACGGCGCCTTCGAGGCCCAACCGCTCCAGGGTCCGCCCGAATACCCCAAGATCGGCGGGGAGGGCAAAGTAGTCCCGGGCTCCCCGGGTCAGCGCCCCGATCGCCAGCCGGTGATCGGGGGCGGCGCCCACCAAGTAGACCGGGAGCGCCGACCCGGCTTTGGTCCGACTCAGCCAGTCGAGCCCATCGGCCTCAGCGCCCCCGGCCAACACGAAACACCCCACGGCGGAAAGGAAAGGGCCCTCGTCGTCGGGGGCCCGCTCCCGGACCTCGAGCCCCGCCGCGGCGCAGAGGGCCGCCACCGAGTCGGCAAAACTCTCCGAGAGCTTCACGACCAGGATGCTCGCGATCCGCCCGCTCATTGCCCCGATTGCCTATCGATCATCTTTGCCGTCATGATCCTTGTCTTCGAACCAGCGAAACGAACGGCGAATGTTGTCGCGCACCAGGTTGTCGTTCGGCTGCCCCTTCAAGGCGGTGGCCGGATCGATCAGCAAACCGCCGGCGGCAAACCAAGTAGCCACGTCGACCTTCAAAGTAACGTCGGTGGCGGCTTGGGACCCGACCACCAACGGCGGGGTGAGAACATTCTTCTGTTTGGCGCTGAGATCGGAGATGTAGACAAAGCCGTTGCCGTCGTACTGCCCCGTAACCCTGACACTGACCTTTCTCAAATCCGGATGAGCCGCCAAAAAGGAGGCGTCCCCGTTATCGTCCTCGGGCTTGTGGATCCGAAAGTCAACCTGGCGGTAGGTTCCGGCCTCGACCTCGACCGTCACCACCCGTTCCGGCGCACTGCCCAATGGCAAGTCGAGCAACATCGGACCCGTCGCAAATCGTTCGCAATCATCCTGGTCGTCGCCCGCGGGTTCGAGGTCGGCACAATCGGCTCCACCCTCAACCCGCTTGAATTTGATATCCCGAAGCACCAACTCGATCTTGCTCAGAACCAACGTGTGTCCCGCAACGGTGAGCGCCCCGGATGCCTGGGCCGATGGAGCGAGCGAGCTGGCAGCCACCCGAAGGGTGACCGCGCGCCGATCAGGCTGCCCCGGTCCGGTGCCATCGGAACAACCGGCGCCGCTCGAGATGACAAGGCCCGCGATGGTGGCGATCTTTAGGTTCGACATTCGGTACTCCCTTGAATGGGTTCGACCCCTTGAAGAGCAATCCCGAGGCCCCTGCCTTGCAACACTCCAACCGATTGACTGATAATCACTTATGACAATCGAACCCGGTAGACCGATGGACCGGATCATTGCGGCCTGGAACGATTCGATACAGCGGTTTCGCCACCCCGGCATCTGGGCCGGTCTGCTCCTCCTGGCCGGTTGCTCGACAACCGCCGATTGCGATCAGTGCGATATCCTGGTGGTGTCTGCCACCGGCGAGCCGGCGACGTTGGTCCCGCCTTTGGTCGCCGAAACAGTGGGCCGCGACATTTCGGATCTCGTTTTCGAGCGACTGGCCGTGCTCCGAACCGGGGCCGCCCCGGTCGACACCAATGCCTTCGAGCCCGCCTTGGCGGAACGGTGGCAGCGGGTCGACTCGACTGGCTGGCGGTTCACCCTGCGCCCCGGAGCCGCCTGGGCCGACGGCACCCCGGTCACCGCCGCCGATGTGGTCTTCTCGTTTGCCGCCGCGGTCGATACGGCGCTCGGGGCCCCCGCGGCCGGAGCGTTAGGCAACGTGACCGTCACCGCCGACGGCCCGAACCAGGTCGTCATCCGGTTTCCCACCGCCTCCCCGGAGCAACTCTTCGACGCGACCTACCACGTTCGGATCATCCCCAAGCACCGTTGGGACTCGATTCCAAGGTCACAGTGGGCGGCCGACACCGGCGTCGGACGATTGATCGGATCGGGTCCGTATCGGATCGGCGAGTGGCGCCGAGGCCAGTCGCTGACGCTGGAACGAACCGGGGGCGGGAGCCCGTTCCGCCGAATCGTCTGGCGGTTTGCCCAGGATCAAGACGCGGCCTTGAACCTGGTCCTGAGCGGCGAGGCCGATATCGTCGAGACCGCCCCCGGACCCGACGCCCGCGCCCGGGCCGGCCGCCAGCAGAACGTCGACTTGATCCCCTACCCGGCCGCCAGCTACGGATTCCTCAATTTCCGGCTCGCCAACCACGCCGGGGTTCCCCATCCGGTACTGGCGGACCGCACGGTGCGCCGAGCGTTGGCCCGAGCCATCGACCGCCCCACTCTGGTGAGCGCGCTGGTCGGGTCCGACGCGGCCGTCCCCCCCGGGCCGATGTCGCGCGCCCTGTGGATCTGGAACGACAGCATCTCAACCCCACCGTTCGACATCCAACACGCCGGCCGCCTGCTCGATGAGGCCGGATGGCGGATGGACCCAGACCAAATCCGAACCCGGAACGGCCGCCGTCTCTCGGTCGAGATCCTGATTCCGTCGACCAGTAGAGTCCGAAAGAACTTGGCCGAAGGGATTCAGCAGATGTGGAAGCAAGTTGGGGTGGCCACCACCATCGCGGCCGTCGATTTCCCGATGTTCCAGGAGCGATCGGAAAGCGGCCAGTTCGACGCCCTGATCGGCGCCTGGCTCGATGAGCCGAGCCCCCGGGGCTTGGCCGACCAGTGGACTCGGCCCGGGTTCGCGATCCTGAACCAGGGGCGCTACTTCAATCCGGTCTTCGACTCGCTCGTGGCCACCGCCATCGCGGCACCAACCCCGGCCATCGCCCGCCACCGCTGGAGCAACGCCATCGGATTGCTCAACGATGATGCCGCGGCGGTG
>JANPEL010000085.1:0-2594 GCA_031431925.1 Gemmatimonadota bacterium
GGTATGACGGGGCGTCAGGGGCGTTGGCCGCCTCGACGTGCCGTTAGGCTCCGGTTCGCTGGTCGCGACGAAGGCGTAGGATCCGATCACGGCAAACGGCGACCGCCGAAAGACGAGGGACAGATCGGCCCCGGACGATCGAGTCGCCCCGATGGCGTTGACCAATTCGACCCGCGGCAGCGCAGTTGCGGCGTCCCGGACTTCCGCCCCATGAGCAATCCTGGCGGTGAACGCGCTCAGGTTCGCTTCGAGGGGTCCGAGCATGCCCCGAACGTCGATCGACGCGCTCACCGCCCGCTCAGCTCGAAGAGTGCCTAACGGCAGCAGACGAGCCAGGCCGGTTCGCTCGGTTTCTTCGACCAGAGGTGTCGGACCGAAGAACCCGGCGCCGAGCGACCCCCGGAGCGACCACCCGGAACCGGTCTTGACCAGGCCGGAGACTCGGGGGCTCAATTGGGTGCCATACCGGCTGTGATGGTCGAGGCGGACGCTGGCCGCCACCGCCCCCCGTCGGCCCGCGTGGTCCGCCTGCACGAAGATTCCCGGCACGGTGAACGCAAAGTCGAACGCCGGAAGCCGCTCGGAGCGATAGCGATCGGCTGAAATCGCCGCGCCGAGCAGCAACTCGGTTTGCCCGCGAGTTTCAGTGACGGCGGCCTCGCCGAACCAGGTCACGTGCCGATCGGGCTCGTCGACCGGTCCGAATTGGTGCTCGTGGCGGAGCGACGTGCCGGAGGATCGGAGTTGAAGCCACCGCCCGTCGCCTGCCCGCCATCGTCCGACCAGCCCGCCGTCGACCCGGGTCGTCCCCACCCGCTCCTCGAACGGGAACCCGTCGGGGGCGAAGCGGCCCGGTAAGGTGCCGCCGGACCGCGACTCGACCGTCGCACCGACCGTGGCCAGAAAGGACTGGCCGGTCGAGTCATGCCAGAACAGCCGGGGCCGGACGACGGCGCGGCGGTAGCCGGCCACATCGGCCCACCCGTCGCGATCGCGATCCGCTTTGGGCTGGGTATGCCCGCCCACCAGCGCGGTGACGCCCCAGTTGGGGGACAGTTCCCGGCCCAGATACGAGACCAGATCGGCCCCGCCCAAACTCGTGGCATTGAGGAGCGCGGTGCCCCCGCCCGAGGGCGGCCGGGAAATGAGGTTGACGACCCCGCCGAGTGCCGACCCGCCGAAGAGGGCCGACGCCACGCCCTTGATGATCTCGACTTGGCGAAGGTCGATCGGCGGAATTTGGAGCGGCCCGAACGCCCCGATCCGTTCGCCGAAGAGCGGGAGTCCGTCGGCCAGGACCTGGGTGTAGCGGCCGCGGAGGCCCCGGATCCGAATCCCGGCGCCGCCTAACGAGGGGTTCGTGGTTTGGGCCCGGACTCCCCCGGTTTCATTCAACATCATGACGATGTCGCCGGGGGTCATCAGCTGTTTCTCGTCGATCTCCTCGGTGTCGAGGACTTCGACGCGCAGGGCTTCGTCATCGATCCGCCGGTGCGTTCGAGCGGTGGTGACGATCAAGGTTTCGAGTTCGGCCGGCGCCTCACTCAATTCGATGCTGATCGAGGTATCGGCCGCGGCCAGCACCAGGGCAACCGTGTCCGGGATCCAGCCGACCGCGGCGACGACGAGTCGATGAGCGCCGGGCCCTGCCGTGAACCGGACCAGGCCGGCTCGATCGGCCAGACGTGCCACTGAGTCCAAGGTGACCCGAGCCCCCGGCAGCGCCCGGCCGGCTCCGGTGACCCGGACACTCAGGTTGGCTTCAAGCTGGGCGACGACCACCGTCGGCGAAGCGACGGCGATGGCCGTGGCGAGCAGCAACCAGCGGGTCAGTCCGGCCACTGCCACCCGCGCAACTCGTAGTAGCGGCGCCGAGGCAACGCTCTGAAGGGGTGAATCCCGTTCCGGCGGCACCACCAGAAGTGGACACTCAGCCCGAGCAGCCCTAAGGCCGCCGGCACCAGCAAGGCCCAGTGCCCAATCGAGCGCGCCAGCAATAGGGTCACGCCCGATAGAATGGTCCATTTCAGGACCTTCCTCCACCAGGGGGTTTCGCCCTCGAAGGTGGCGAAGATGCCGTTGCCCAGAATGGCGAGTCCCAACAGGAAGGCTAGTTCGATCTCCATGGAGTGCTCAGAAGTAAGTGGCAAACCCAATTTGAAAGCCGGCGGTCTTGGATGGCGGGTTGCCGACCAGGTCGCGGGACGATTGATGGCGGTAATTGGCCCGGAACACGGTGGCGGCCGCCGGGCGGAAGCTGATCCCGGCGGTGATGGAGTTGACGTCGTCACCCCGGGCAAGGCCGGTCGAGGTGAAACGGCCCTGATTGACGTCGGCGCGTTCGAGCCGGACCACGGCGCTCACGACGGGCCGTTCGAGGCCCCGGATCCGCGGCCGCCACACCGGCATCGAGGCATCGAGATAGAAGCCCCATTGGCGGTCGGCCATGAGTTCACCGAGATCCTCGGGGACGTCGATCCGGGCCCAGGCGGTCTCGCCGCGGAGCGCCACGGGGCCGACATCGGTTGCGAGGTCGACCGCCACGAGCGACAGCCGGCGTTTGGGGGCGACGACGATCCCGTCGGTCCGGTACG
>JANPEL010000086.1:0-7901 GCA_031431925.1 Gemmatimonadota bacterium
CCGGGGGAAGATCACCTGGCGGAGTTGGCACGGGAGTCTGCTGGAAGGGAAGCGGGATCGGTCCGGGCTGGATTACCGGCGGGCCCGGGTGTACGATCCGGAAACGGGACGGTTTACCCAAGAAGATCCGATCGGGCTCGCGGGGGGGCTCAATCTCTACGGGTTTGCCAACGGTGATCCGGTCAACTTTGGCGACCCGTTTGGGCTGAAAGTGATCTTTCGAAACGATGACCAGGGCGTCATGGCTCGAGCATGGGCCTACGCAAAGGCTGTTCTTGCCACCCGGGTCTCCCGCGGCGACAAGGAGGCGAAGTTCGAACTCGGTCGGATGCAGGGGATGGAAACCTCTAAGACGGAGTACGTTTTCTCCAACGAGCGTACCGACGGCTATGGTCAGAACTTTCCAGATCGAATGGGCATCGACGTGGCAGATATCTATTCTGCTCGAAACTACTCACGGTGGGATCAAGTGAGTGTCGGCAGTGTGATGGTCCATGAATCTGGTCACCGGCTCTATACCGATCGGATAGGCGATTTCTACAACAGGGACCAAACCAACCGCGAGGCCATCGGCCGTGAGAACGTCTACCGGCGGGGCGTTGGCTGGTGCGAGCGGCAAGGTCATGGCACCTACCCGAGCGGAGGATGTCGACCATGAGAGTCACCTTGGCGCTTTGGTCTGTTGGGGCTTGCCTTGGGGCCTGTGCGGATGGCCGGCTGCCGCCAGGCCTCGGTGGACCCCTGGCGGGCGGGGTTCCGGAGGGGTGGTTTGCGGCTCGCTACATCTGCAATCCCTTGCCGCCTCACCTCGCGCCTACAGGCGTTCCTTCTACTGAGTGCACGGCGACAGCAGGGGACTCAGGGATAGCAGTCGTTTTCGAGGAGAGTGGGCACCGCGTTGCCACCGTAACGATGAGCTGGCGCCAAGGCGGCGCCGCCAACGAAACGCGTTTTCGCGCTATCGTTGACGAGATCGTCCGCAGCAAGGGCTTGGGCCATTCAACGTGCCTTCCCCCAAACCTTCCTGCGCGCTATTGGATCGGAGGGGGCATTCACCACTGGGCCGTCGAGGACGGATCCCACGGTATCGTTCAAATGGTAGCGAGCATCGTGCCACTGAGCGATACGGTGCCCTGTCATTGAAAGGTGGGCCTCCCCCGGCGATTTCAATCGGTCATCGCAACAGCCTTCGCAAAACAAGCCGCTGGCGTTTGCCATCCTAACGTGTGGCGAGGCCGTCGGTTCAGGTCCCGGGCAATGGTGTCGAGCCGGGCTTGGTTGAGCGCCGACAGATCCGCGTTCCGGGGAAGATACTGCCGGAGCAGGCCGTTGGTATTCTCATTCGTGCCCCGTTGCCAGGGACGCCGTGGATCGCAGAAGTAGACCTGCACCCCAGTCGCCACGGTGAACGACCGGTGCTGCGCCATCTCTTGGCCTTGGTCCCACGTCAGCGACCGGCGCAGATGCTCAGGCACCGTCCGGATCCGGCGCGCCAGCGCCTTCCGCACGTGTTCAGCCAGGCGCCCGTTCGGGAGTCGCCGCAACATGACGAAGCGACTGGAGCGTTCGACGAGCGTCCCGACGGCGGATTGGCCGCGCTGGCCGAGCAGCAGATCCCCTTCCCAGTGCCCCGGCACGGCTCGATCGACGGCCTCGGCGGGCCGGTCCGAGATCATGACCATGTGTTGGAGGCGTCCGGTGCCGACGGCTCGCCCCTGCGGGCGGCGTGGCGTTCGCCCCGTGCGCAAGCTCCCCGCGAGGGCGTGCCGAAGGGCTCCGCGGCCCTGGACGAACACCGATTGGTAGATCGTTTCATGCGAGACGTGCATGGTCAGGTCCTCGGGATAGTCGGCTCGCAACCGCGCCGAGCTTTGCTGTGGGGACCTGCGCTGGCGGAGCCCGTGCTCGACGACCCGGCGAAGGCGCGGCCACACGGCGAGCTTGGCCCGCTTCGGCCGGGTGGCGCGGCGGCGGGCGCGCTCCGCCGCGTGCCAGGCCCGATAGCCTGTCGCGCATCCGTTCGCCGCCACCTCCCGCGACACGGTCGAGGGCGCCCGCCCGCAGAACAACCGCCCCCGCTGCTGTCTTCTTCTTAGTCCGCTGTGGTGGTCACGCGCCTAACGAGATGCTTGCAGCGGACGGGGCGGCGCCCCGCCGCTGAAGCACGTTTGTTAGGCGTCCCTCGTGCCCGGCGGGCCCTCGATTGCCCCCGAAGATCCCCCGGCCACCCCCCTCGAAAACTCGCGTCGGGCTTGTTGGGTGTAAATTACGACCGCTCTTTGAAAGAGGCTGCTGCTAAAGAAAAGAATAGCAGCAGCTTAGCAGATTGAGGCAGTACGACCGGGGCCAATCGGGACATTTACCCAAGAAGATCCGATTGGGCTCGCCGGCGGGCTCAACCTCTACGGGTTCGCCAGCGGGGATCCGGTCAACTTCAGTGATCCGTTCGGGCTGTTCGCCTTTGGCCCGTGCGACGTTCCCGACTTGCGGTGCCTCGGCGCAGCGGTCATGCAGCGTCTCGTAAACCGCAGCATCGAATCCCTCGACGATGCTCCGATGGCAGTGGCTGCAGGCCTGACTCTCGGCTTGGCGAGCGGGTCCGGCGCTGCGGGCCTTGGCTTGAGTAGTTCTGGTGCGGAGGCTGCGGCGGCTGGACGAGCGCTGGCCAGTCGAGCAGCAAGCGTCGGCCGCCCGTTGATTCGGCAGCAAGGATCTCGCATAGTTACCGCTGGACGCCACGCATTAACGGGCAGCCGAGGATCTGCGGCTTCGCACGATTTCGCAAGCGCTGGTTTGGACGCCGGGGATGTGGCGCAGGCCGTCGCATCGCATCTCGGCGACTTAGGCAGCCTCGGTGCGGGAGTTAGCGGGGCCACGATTCGCGTTGGAGGCCGTCTCATCGAGTACTCCCGTGCCACGCTGCGGACTGGTGAAACGATTGTGAACTTCTGGCTGAAGTGAGCTCGATGTGAAGGACGCCGCTCAAGTCTACGCCGACCGATTGGAGCAGCAAGAGGCTGCTGAGGGCTCCGCGGAGTCGCTCTACGATTGTTTGCGGACGGTCGGGGAGCCATCGTTTCTGCTTGAAATTGCAGCGACGGTGGCTCCCTACGCAGGGATTGCGCAGGCGATCTACCGTCGTGCGCTGGAGATTGGCGTCGCGGAGGAAACGGCTCGTGCGTACCTGGCCCAATCTCACCTCTTCCTGGGGAATACTGAAGAGGCCCGCAAGTTGGTCGAGCCCGGCGTGGAAACCAGTACTGATCCTCTGCGCCTCGGCGTCTGGGCCGCGCTCGGCAGTAGCCCGGATGCCGTTCTCCGAAGATTGGATGTCGCCCTCCGTCGGGTCCCGATGAGTGTCGTCCTGTGGCGGCAGCTGGGAACTGCGGCGATCCAAGCGGCGAATCTGGAACTCGCGAGGACCGCTCATCTCAGACTGAGGGACCTCGAGGATGACCCAGACGAACTTGCCAGGGTCAGGGAAATCTTGGCCAAGTATGGCTGGGACGGCTAGCGACTCAAGGGCAGGCGCCGTTCAAGGATTTGTGATCTCGCGAGCTCGTGAATCCAGTCGCCGTCGAGAGCTCGATGAGCCCGGTTTTGGAGGGCCGGCCTCTCTTGTTTCGAGGTTGCGAGCTTTGCCCGAAGACCCGGCACTCCCCCTCGAAAACTCGCATCGGGCGGGGCGCTTTTTCTAAGGCATCTTCCGACGGGCGTAGTCGAGGCCCCATTCGAGGATCTCCGCCCCGCGAAGGCCAATCCGCATGGCGGCCTGAATCGCGTCGTCCTCGGTCATCCCATGGTCGAGGATGAAATGCGGCACCAGCGCCCCGCCGACCCGATTCCCGCTGGCGCAATGAAATAGGAGCGGCCGGCCCGCGTTGGAGCGGACCACCTCGAGGATTCGTTCCAGCGTGGGGTCATCCAGGGTATCGGCGGTGACTGGAATGTTGATGTATTCCAGCCCTAGCCTCCGGGTAGCCGCCGGTTCGTCATACGGCCGCGGCTCCATCGGGTCCCGGATGTCGAGGATGACCGTGACCCCGGCCGCCTTGAGCGCCTCGAGGTGCCCCGCCGACGGCTGGCCACCGGTGAACAGGTTGGGGAGGGGCGCCGCCGCGTTGGCGACGCCCGCGAGCGCGTCGAGTGGATTCGTCATTCCTGAAGATTAGCGCCCACCTTACCTTACCGGCCATGCTTCGGATTGCTCTCGCCCAGTTTCGGCCCCGGAAGGCCGCCTATCGCGCCAACTTGGCCCAGGTGGGCCAACTCTTGTCGAAGTTGGCCACGGGAGCCGAGGTGCCCGATCTGGTGATCCTCCCGGAGACGGCCTTGACGGGCTACTTCGTCGAGGGCGGCGTCAAGGAGCTGGCCGTCAGCGCCGAGCAGCTGTTCGCGGACCTGTCCGCGGAACACCTGGCCGCCGGCCTGCCGCCGCTCGATCTGGTCTGCGGCTTCTACGAGATCTGGAACACTCGCCTCTACAATTCCGCCCTGGTCGTCCGGCTCGGCGGCCCCGAGGCCGGGGTCAGGCACGTCCATCGGAAGATCTTTCTTCCGACGTACGGGGTCTTCGACGAGGAGCGGTTTGTCGAGCCGGGGCGCTCGGTCCAGGCCTTCGACCTCGGGGCATGCCGGGCCGCCGTCCTGGTCTGCGAGGATGCCTGGCACTCGCTGGTTCCGACCATTGCCGCACTCGATGGGGCAGAGGTCATCATCATTCTGAGTGCCAGCCCGGCTCGGGGCATCCAGCCGAGCGGTGAGGGGGACGGCCGGCCCGAGAGTACCCTTCGCTGGGAACGGGTGGCCCAATCGATCGCGGCCGAGCACGGGGTGTTTGTCGTGGTGGCCCATTTGGTGGGATTCGAAGGCGGCAAAGCCTTTCCGGGCGGGTCGGTGGTGGTTGATCCCCGCGGGGCGGTCTTGGCCCGGGCTCCGATCTTCGAGGCAGCGGTGACGTCGGTCGCGTTGGACCTGGACGAGATTACCCGGGCCCGCGCGGAAGAGCCGTTGCTCTCGGACTTGGAAACCCATCTGCCTCATCTGCTCGAGTCGCTCACCGCGCCGCCGGAATCGAGGGCGGCCAACCCCGTCAGGCGCCCGGACCGCCCGGCCATGCCGCCGCGGCAGGACGACCCCCTGGCCATCGATCCCGACCTCACGGAGCGCTGGCTGGTTGAGTTCCTGAAGGACGAGGTGACCCGGCGCCGCGGCTTCGAGCGGGTGGTGCTGGGCTTGTCGGGCGGGGTCGACAGCGCGGTGGTGGCGTATCTCGCGGCCAAAGCCTTTGGCCCCGAACAGGTCACCGCGGTTCGGATGCCGTACCGGTCGTCGAGCCAGGAGAGTCTCTCCCACGCCGATCTGGTCATCGGGGCGCTCGGTATCCAATCGAAGACCATCGAGATCACGGCCGGCGTGGAGGGACTGGCGTCGGCCCTGGGCGACCGGCCCCCGCCGGCCCGGCTCGGCAACATCATGGCGCGGATGCGGATGATCACGCTCTTCGATCTCTCGGCGGCCGGCCGGGCAATCCCGTTAGGCACCGGCAACAAGACCGAGCGGTTGTTCGGGTATTTTACGTGGCACGCCGACGATTCGCCGCCGGTCAATCCGATCGGTGACCTGTTCAAGACCCAGGTCTGGGCCTTGGCGCGCCATCTCGGCGTTCCATCCGCCATCGTCGACAAGGCGCCGACCGCCGACCTGGTGGCCGGCCAAACCGATGAGGGCGATTTCGGGATCAGCTACGCCCGGGCCGATCTGATCCTGCACTGGGTCCTGTCGGGATATTCCAGCGAAGCGATCGAGCAACTGGGCTTCTCGGCCGCCGAAGTGGTCACGGTCAAGCGGCGGCTCGACTCGACCCATTGGAAACGAAAATTGCCGACGGTGGCCATGTTGTCACCGACGGCCATCGGCGAGTTCTACCTTCGTCCGGTGGACTACTGACCGATGCCGGAATCCCATCCGATGGCGTTCTCGAAGGGCGAAATCAGCACCTTCGTCATGCCGCACATGCAAAACGTCCTCGGTGACCTCTTCGGCGGCGACCTGATGGCCTTGGTCGACCAAGCGGCGGCCGTCGCGGCGATGCGCCATGCCGGCGGACCGGCGGTCACGAAGTCGATCGACCGGCTCGATTTCCACCACGCCATCCCGGTGGGGGCGCTGGTCACCTGCCTCGCCACGGTCGACTTCGTCGGCAATAGTTCGATGTCGATCACGGTGCAGGTCTACTCCGAGAATATCGCGAGCGGAGCCCGGGTCCACACCCATACCGCCCGCGTGGTGTTCGTGGCGATCGACCGCCACCACAAGCCGTGCCGGGTGCCCCGGCTGGTGCCCGAAACCGCGGAAGAACACGCCCGGTACCAGGCGGCCCAAGCCCAGTACGAGGCCCGCCGGTCCTGATGACGAAGGCCGTGACGGCGGTGCTGTCCGGAGGTGGCGCCAAGGCGGCGGCCCATCTCGGGGCGCTCGAGGTCCTCGCGCAGAATGGGATCATCCCGACCCGGTTGGTCGGGACCTCGATGGGGGCGGTCATCGCCGCGGGGCTCGCGGCCGGCCTCTCGGTGGCCGAAGTCCACCGGCGGTTGAGCCGGATCCGGAAAGACGACGTGGCCAAGTTCGATCGCACCGCGCTCGTCAAGGGAGTGTTCTCGCAGTCGTTGCTGAAAGGTCCCCGGCTCCGCGAAACGTTAGGCACGCTGTTGCCGGTGACCCACTTCTCCGAGCTCAAGCTTCCCCTGTCGGTGACCGCGGCCGATCTCGACACCGGCGAGCTGATCGTCTTCGGGGAGGGCGGGGTGATGGATGTGCCCCTGGCCGACGCGCTCTACGCCTCGTGCGCCCTGCCAGTGCTCTATCCGCCGGCCGAACTCATGGGCCGGCGACTGGCCGACGGGGGGCTCCGCGCGGTGGTGCCGCTGGAGGTTGCGGCCCGATTCCCCGCCGACACGGTGGTGGCTATCGATGTCGGGCCGGGGTTCGATGCGGGGCCGTCGCGGAACCGGCCGCCGCCCGCGCTGATCCGGGCCCACAATGACTCGCAATTCGTCTTGATGGCCACCAATACGGCGCTCCAGTTGGCTCTCTGGCGGGCCACCCCTGGCCGGCCGCCCCTGATCTATATCCGGCCGGAGATCCATCGGGGTGAGACCTTCGCGGTCGGGCAAGTCGATGCCTACGCCGAGGCTGGTCGCGACGCGGCCCGCCTCGCGCTGGGCCGCCCGGCTTGACCGACCGGTTGGACGGGTCGATGATTGGGGGTAGTCCCCCCGATCCGGAGGCAGAACTGTGGCCGAGTTGAAGATTTTTTCCGTCCAGGACGCGGAACGGACGCTGCCGCTCGTTCGGAAGATTCTCGCCGATCTCAAGATTGAATACGATGAGTGGCGGGAGGCGGTGGCGGGGTACGAAGTCTTGGCGGCCGCGAGTCGCGCCGACACCGGCGAAACGGATGATCTGCTTCGGAGCCGCGGCAGGGTCACCGACGCCGCCGCCCGGATCAACGCCGGTCTGCTCGAACTCGAGGCCGTCGGGTGCCATTTCAAAGGGTTCGACGACGGCCTGGTCGACTTCTATGCACTCCGGGACGACCGCCTGGTCTTTTTGTGTTGGAAATTGGGCGAAGCACACATCACTCACTGGCACGAGGTCGACGCCGGCATTGCGGGCCGGCAACCGATCGACGCGGCCGACTTCAGCGGAATCATTCCTTGAGACATCTCTGGATCTTGGCCCACCTGGCCGGCTTTACCATGTGGTTAGGCGGCGGGTTCTCCGCCATGTTCGTGGGCTTGGCCTCGAAGCGGGAGCCCCGCGAGAATCTCGGCACCGCCATGCGGATGCTGGCGGCCATCTATCAGGCGTTGGTGCTGCCGGGAGCGCTGCTGGCAGTC
>JANPEL010000087.1:0-15240 GCA_031431925.1 Gemmatimonadota bacterium
CAATCCGAAGTCGGCCTTGATTTGCTCGTACCAGGCGTCGTCATCGAGGGCCCCATTCTCGATCCATGCTTCGTCGCTCATGGCCTGACGCCATCCGATGAACGGCGCGGCGTCCGGCCCGACCGGATGCCGGAGCTGCCAGGTCCCGCCCGCAGCGATCTCGAGGATCTTGTCCGCCACCAGCGACGGCGGGGTCGGGTTCTTGAGCGCGGCGGTGAACAGGGCGCCGAGTCGGCGCTGGTGGGGATAGGGCGATGGCGGGTGGTCGATGCTTAAGTGCCTCGCCATCGGCGTGTCGATAATACCGGGCTCGACCATCGCCACCCGAATGTTGAACGGCTTCACCTCTTGCGCGAGTGATTCCGAGAGGGCTTCCAAAGCGAATTTTGACGCCGTATACGGGGCGAAGGGCGACGAAGCGATCCGCCCGGCAATCGACGTCACGTTGATGATGCAGCCGTCCCGCCGCTTCCTCATCGCCGGGACCACCGCCTGGATGCAGCGGATCGGGCCGAAATAGTTCGTCTCCATTACCGCCCGAAACTCCGCCAACGGCAGTTCCTCCACGGAACCGGTCCGCTCGATCCCGGCGTTGTTGACGAGCACGTGGATTGGTCCGATTTCCCGCACGATCCGGCCGATCGCTTCCGTTACCGATGCATCGGCATCGACATCCATGGCCGACACCGTGATCGGCAGGTTGTCACGGGCGGCGAGGTTCGCGAGTTCAGGCGCTCGGTCGGGGTTCCGCATCGTCGCGGCGACCCGGTGGCCCGCCCGACCAAACGCGAGCGCGGTTGCAAACCCGATTCCGGTGCTGGTGCCGGTGATGAGAACGGTAGCCATGAAGTTGTCTCCCTTGCTGGAGTGTAGCCTGGCGCCGGGGTGTGGCCAAGGGAGCTCCGACGTAGATTGGAACGATGTCGATCGTAACACCGCGACGGGGGCGGATTCTGCTGGCGTTTGCTCATCCGGACGACGAGTCTTTCCTGGCGGCTGGGTTTGCCATCGCCGCCGCCGACCGGGGCGACCGGGTGGTCCTCTACTGCGCCACGCGGGGTGAAGCCGCGCGCGGGGTTGGTCCGACCGTCGCCGACCGTCGCCGGCTGGCTCGAATCCGAGCCGCCGAGTTGGCGCTCGCGGCCAAGGAACTGGGCATCGCGCGGGTGGTGCTCGACCGATTTGCCGACGGCGGCCTCGGTGACGCGCCGGGCAACTTGCTGATCGATGCCTTAGTGCGGGTCATCCGCCGGGAACGCCCCCAGGTGGCGGTGACCTTCGCCCCCGATGGCGGCAACCGACATCCCGATCACATGGCCATCAGCCGGGCGGTCAGCGCCGCGCTGCCGTTGGCGGCCGATGACCGGTTCGGGAAGTTGCTCGGCCGGCCCCATCGGGTCGCGACGCTGCTCTGGACGGCGCCGGTCATGCCGTGGGCCATGCGAGGCGGGGCGAGTGGCCTCGCGAAGCTTCCGGGGGTCGATGTTTTGGTGATGCTGCCACCCGAGGCGCGGGCCCGGAAAGCCAGGGCACTCGGCCATCATCTGTCGCAGCAGGCGCCGATTGAACGAGTTTTCGGACGGGTTTCGCCGGGGCGCTGGACCCTCCGGGCCGAGGCGTTCCAGGTCGCGGGGGAGTGGACTCGGCCAAGATGAATCATCCTTCGGCCGGTTGCGCGCCGCTGTTCGACAACCCTCCGATTCGATTCCATATTCCCGGATTGGCCATTCTCGACGGGTCGTACCCCTGGCTCGCCCCATTCCCAAACTCGGAGGGTCTCGATGGGTCATTTCTCAGTGCAGACGACGGTGGCGGCGACGATCGCCATCGCGCTGGCGGCGTGCGGTACCACCGGCGACCAGGCTAAGGCCCCCCCGGCCGAGACGACATGGACCGATCCGGCCGCTCACACTGAAGGTTTCGTCGCCACCGCGACGGGCCCGCTCCATTACCTCGACTGGGGTGGCGCCGGCCCGAACCTGGTCCTGATCCACGGCCTGGGTGACAACCCCCACGCGTTCGACGATCTCGTGCCGGCCTTGGGTGGCCGGTTCCGGGTGGTGGCGTACGCTCGGCGGGGCCACGGTCGCTCCACCAAGCAGGGTCCATTCGACCCGGCGACCCTCGTCGCCGATTTGGTGGCCGTGATGGATAGCCTCAAGATCGAGTCAGCCCATCTGGCGGGGTGGTCGATGGGCGGCAATGAGATCACCGCCATCGCCGGGGCTCATCCAAGCCGAGTCGGCAAGATCGTCTACCTCGACGCGGGATACGACTGGGCCGATCCTTCGTTCGCCGCGGCGTTCGGCGAGACTCCCGCCGACCTGACTGCTCCCGAAACGGCTCGGGCGTCGCTCGACGCCTTCCGCGCCTGGCAGCGAACCGTGTGGTTCCCGGGCGTCGCCGATGGGGCCCGATTGGAGGCGTACGTCCGGGGCCTCGTCGAGATCCAGCCCGATGGCCGCGCCTTTCCGGCGATCCACGATACGGTGATGGCGAAGCTCTCGGAGGCGTTGATGACCAGTCGCCGGGATTACCCCAAAGTGAAGGTGCCGGCTTTGGCCATCTACGCCACCACCTTTTTTGATGTCGAACGCGGGGACTCGGCTCAGCGGGCGAAGATGGCGGCGTGGGAAGCGAAGCACATCGCGACCTTCCGCGCGGCGTCGAAGGCTCGGATCGTCAAGGAGCTGGCGGGGGTCGACACGATATCGGTGCCGGGGACTCACATGGATTTCGTCTTCAACAGCCGGGACCAGATGACGGCGGCGATCATCGGATTCCTCTCCCGGGCACCATAGCGGGGCTACCAGATCAGGGTGTGGCTGTACTTGACCAAGACGGCGCGCCCGGACGACCAGGGAAGCCGAGGTTGGGCGGTCACCTCCCGGATCGTGTTCAACCCCTCGTTGTAGACGATCCAGAGGTCGGTCCCCTCTCGGACATTGTACCGGAAGCGGGCGTTGAAGGTCGCCAAGTTGGCCACGTTGCTGTACTGGGCAAAGGTGTTGAACGAGATCCGGGTGTCGAGAGCTACCTGGATCTTGAGCCGAACCACGTGGGCCGTGGTGGCCTGGTGCGGCTTGGAAAAGGCGATCCGATTGAATTCGTAACCCCCGACCAGCTCTAAATACTTCGATGGATTCCACGACGGTCCCAGAGAGAGACTGACCCGGGTCCCGTCGTAGAATCCGCCGACCGTCCCGGTGAACTCGCCCCGGAGCCGATCGCTCCGAGGTAACATCAGCCGCACCTGGCCCTCGTGAAACCAATAGTTCCCGGCCAACACGGTGGCCCCCGCCACCGGAAAGTCCGCCACGACGCTCTCGAACGCCGACCGGCCGCGGAACGACAACTCGTGTCCCTGCTTGAACTCGAGGCTGATCGAGGGATCGATGGAGCGCGACTCGGCGGTGCCATCGGTGGTTCGGAGGTAGTGTCCGGTGGCCAGGTTGAAGGACAGTGATCGGAGGGGCGAGGCCGCCTTCTGGAATCGCTTGTACTGCACCCCGCCACCCAGGAAGCGATAATTCTTTCGCGATTGAAACCCGAGGCCCGGCTCATAATCGCCGCCGACTCGTCCGAACTGGGCCGAATAAGCGAGCCCGGCGTCGCGAATCCGCTCCCATCGCGCCAACACCGAGGCGGCTTCCCAGGCGGAACGTTCGCGAATCCCCTGATCGAAGGTCTGCGCCCACTTGGCGGTGATCCATTCGTTCCCAAAGGGCCGAACGACGGCATCGAGGCCGTAGCCGACGTTATTGGTGCCGTCGCCGCCCAGCCTGGAAGTGACCATCCCTCCGACGGTGGAGTAGGGATTGAAGACCCGTTGGTTGAGCCGGAGGACCGCGACATTCTCGGAGCCGCGGGTTCCCCGAGGGCCGGTTTGCATCGACAGAAGACCGTAGTCCATCCCGCCGATTCGTCCGACGGCGCGCGCCCCGCCGTAGATCCGGACCAGCTCTCCCTCGTCCAGTCCGATCCGCCGGCTGTGGAACAGGCGGTCATTCGAACCCTGGCCGCTGAACTGAAAAGTCGAGGCCCGTTCCTGAAAGAACTGGCGTTTCTCGGGGAAGAAGAGCGGAAACCGAGTCAGGTTGATCTGCTGATCATCGGCTTCCACTTGGGCGAAATCGGTGTTCGCCGTCAAGTCGAGGGCCAAGTTGGAGGTCGGGGCGTAGCGGACATCGAGGCCCGCTTCGCCGGTGCCGTCCGAGTTGGTGGCCCAGGCGGGCAGGGTACCGGGGCGGAGCTCCGGGGTTTGCCGGAAGCCACCGAGGCCATACGGGGTGAGATAGACCGGCTTGGCGGGCCGCACGCCACTCAAGGAAACGCGCTGCGACTGCGACGGCTTGGCGAAGGCGAACCCGCCCCACTTGGGGTCGATGGCGGGATAGGTCTGGCGCTCGTTCTTGCGGGCAATGAAGCGATACGCGATGAGGCCCATGACGACCTGGTGGTCGACCACTTGGAATCGCAGCGTCGAGAACGGAATCCGAAACTCGGCGTACCACCCCTTGTCGTCCCGGGAGGTGGCCACGTCCCAATGCGCGTTCCAATCCGGATTCATCGGGGTGGTTACCCCGCTGACGGCGTCGTTCGACATGGTCCGATCGGTGCGGGCGCCCGCCGGGTTGGTGACGAACCAGACCGCGGTCTGGTAGTCGTTGTAGCTATCGATCACCACGGCGAGGAGATCGTCGCCGCTGTAGACGTCGCGGTAGAGAGTGTTGGTGCGGATCCCGGCCGGGTCGGAGTCGTAGAGCCGCCCGGAGACGTAGAGGAACCGATCGTCGTACCCGATCCGGACCTCGGTCTTCTCCGTTAGGCCACCGAGGAAGTTGGGGGTGAACATCGCCATCGGGAGCGGATCGATGGCGTCCCAGGCCGGTTCGTTCACCTGGCCATCGAGGACGATGGGGGCGGTGAGTCGGTGGAGCGCGACGGGGTGGCGCCGAGCGTCGGCGGCGCCCCGGGTGCCATCGGAGTTCTGGGCGGTGGCCGGGGGGGACCCTCCCATGGTCAGGGCCGCCAAGACGCAGCATACTCGGCCCCAGGTAGGCCGTCGCTGGCCGGCTGGCGTCGTGCCGCGACTCACCGCGAAGGGCCGGCCCCGGGTTCGACTCGGGTGAAGTAGCCGTCCCCCACGATCAGCCGGGTGACCTTCCCATTCTCTTCCACGAAACGCACCACCTCGGCCACTTCTCCGCCGCCCGACTTCGCCAGGTAGCGGAACCGCCCGCCGCCGAGCGGCTCGAGCGTGACGGCGTCCTCGACCGTGGCTTCGGTCGGGTCGATCAGCACCAGCTTCTCCTTGAGGGCGACGACCTCCTGGTCGCCCCAGGCGCCGCGATAGAGCCCGGCGAATCGCTCCCACGCCGGATTCCAGGCTACCACCGTCGGCTTCGGGGCCGTCGCCTTCGCCACCGCCGCCCCCACCGTCGCCATCAACTGTCGGGCGATGGCGCTGGGGTCCGAATCGTTGGTGTTGGTCAGGACGATGACTCCGACCTTGTCGTCGAGCTGGATGAGGGTGTTGGTGGTGTTCCCGAGGTAGCCGCCTCCGTGCCCGACGTAGCTGCGGCCCTTGACCCGGCTGATCCAGAAGCCGACGCCGGTCCCATAGGTCCAGTCCTCCTCCACCGAGCGGACCCGGTGCATCCGCCGCAGCGATGAGGTGCTGAGGACCTGCGACCCTCCCATCTTCCCGGTGCGGAACTGCGCCGAGACGAACTTCGCCATGTCCTCCACGTTCGAGGTGACTCCCGTCGCCGCCGCCATCCCGCGGGCGTCGATGAAGGGGAATACCGCCCGCGTCCCGTCGGGCATCCGGCGGCCATAACCGACCGTCAGCCCGGGAACCTCCCTGTCCACGCTCGACGCCGCCATGCCTAACGGGTCGAAGAGGTGGCGTTGCACGTAGCCGCTCCACGGTTCGCCGCTGACCGACTCGACCACCATGCCGGCGATGGTGTACGCCAGGTTGGAGTATTTCCACCGGGTTGCCGGCGGCAGGGCAGCCTGCCGGTCCGCTATCAGTCGCTTGATGTCCTCCCCCGTGGGGAACCGGTTCGTCGTCCAGTGATCTCCCGCCTCGCGGGGGAGCCCGGAGGCGTGGGTGAGCAGCTCCTCGATGGTGACCTCGCCGTCGTCGTCTCCCACCGGTTTGACGGTGAACCAGGGGAGGTACTTTGCCACCGGATCGTCGAGGCGCAGCTTCCCCTGCTCGCGGAGCTGCATGATCGCCATCGCCGTGAACAACTTGCTGTGCGACGCCATTCGGAAGAGCGTGCTCGGCGACATCGGACGGTTCGCCTTCACGTCGGCCAGGCCGAATCCCTTCGCCCAGACGAGCTGCTGGTCGCTGACCACGCCGACGGCGATCCCCGGTAGCCCCCGATAGGCCATC
The DNA here is from genome assembly GCA_031431925.1 of Gemmatimonadota bacterium. Lineage (GTDB taxonomy): Bacteria > Gemmatimonadota > Gemmatimonadetes > Gemmatimonadales > GWC2-71-9 > SHZU01. The sequence continues at coordinate 6,410 of JANPEL010000087.1, forward strand.
TGCCCGTCCAACCATGCCGAAAACAGCCGTTCGGCGCCGAGGACGTCGGGATCGGTCGCGACCCCCGACGACGGTGCGGGTTGCTGCGCCGCGAGCGGCCGGCCGCCAAACGGGCGGCCCATGTGGGGTGCCGAGATGAGAGCCACCGTCGAGCCGACGACGATGGCGAAGCTGAAGCTAGGGATGACTCGCCGGGGACGATGCATGATGCCTCTGGTGGTGGGATCGCCAAGAGTCGCGCGGAAGGAATCTTGTGGCGGTTGATTCGGCAGTCAAGCGTCGCCTCGGCTTGTGACCAGGGCCCTCGCTTCGCTGCGCCGGACTAGGGCGTCAGACCTCGCTTGCCCATGTTCGCGAGGGCAAACGAAAAGACATCGGCCCGTTCCTCGATCGTCTTCGAGATCGGCTTGCCGAATCCGTGGCCGGCCTTGGTTTCGATCCGAATGTACGCCGGCCGCCGCCACGCCGTCGCGGCTTGGAGCGCCGCCGCAAACTTGAACGAGTGCCCTGGCACCACCCGGTCGTCGTGATCCGCGGTGGTGACGAGGGTGGCCGGGTAATCCGTCCCCGGCTTCAGATTGTGGAGCGGCGAGTAGGCCTTGAGCACCGGGAAGTGCTTCGGATCGTCGGCTGATCCGTACTCTGAAGCCCAGGCCCACCCGATTGTAAACTTGTGATAGCGGAGCATGTCCATCACACCCACGGCCGGAAATGCCACGGCCGCGAGGTCGGGCCGCTGGGTCATGGTGGCCCCGACCAAGAGCCCCCCGTTCGATCCGCCCTCGATGGCCAGGTAGGCCGAACTGGTGTACCGCTCGGCAAAGAGATACTCAGCGGCCGCCACGAAATCATCGAAGACGTTCTGCTTCTTCTCGAACATCCCCGCCTCGTGCCACGCCTTGCCGTATTCGCCGCCGCCCCGAAGGTTGGGCTGGGCGTAGACGCCGCCCTTCTCGAGCCAGCCGATCAAGGCCGGATCGAAGGACGGGGTCAGGCTGATGTCGAATCCGCCGTACGCGTAGAGGATCGTCGGGTTGACCCCGTTCTTTTCGAGATCGCGCCGGTGGGTGATGAACATCGGGACCCGGGTGCCGTCCTTGCTCCGATAGAATACCTGCTCGGTCTGATATCGAGCAGGGTCGAACTTGAGCTTCGGCGCCCGGAAGACCTCGGACCCGCCGGTGCCGACGTCGTAGCGGTAGATCGTTCCGGGCGACAGGAACGAGGTGAAGGCGTAGAACATCTCGGGCCGATCGGGATCACCGCTGATCCCGGTGGCACTGCCGATGCCGGGCAAGCTCACCTCGCGCACCGGGCGCCCATCCCGTTCGAAGATCCTGACCGACGACTTGGCGTCGGCCAAATAGGTGGCCACCAACCGGCCACCGACTTCGAGAACTGACTCGAGCGCGTGGGGCTGCTCCGGAATCGTCTCCCGGACTGCCTCCGCCCCGGTTTTCCGAGTCTCGATGGTAATCACCCGCCCGCGCGGGGCATCGCGATCGGTCCGGAATTGAAACAGCGACCCCTGATTCCCGATGAACCCATAGGCGGCGTCGGCCTGATCGAGGAGCCGGACCACGGTGCCCGTCACCTGGGGCCGAACCGGATCGACCAAGTCGAGGTAATGAATTCGCTGCCGAGTGTCGGTGCCGACCCAGACGTTCATCACCAGATACCGGCCATCGTGAGTAACCTGGACGCCGAATCCCCAGTCGGGTTGGTCCGGGCGCTCGTAGACCAAGGCGTCCTCGGCCTGGCCGGTCCCGATCCGGTGATAGTAGACCTTCATGTCCCGGTTCTGCCCGAGCATCGCCGAACCGGCTGCCGGCTCGGGGTACCTGGCATAGAAAAATCCTTTGCCGTCCTTGGTCCAGGCGCCGCCTGAAAATTTGATCCATCGAAGGTGGTCCGAGAGATCGGCGCCGTCGGCCACCCGGCGAACCTTGAATTCCTGCCAATCCGATCCGCTGGCCGCGGTGGCGTAGAGCAGCAGGCTCCCGTCGGGGCTTGGCTCCGTCAGCGCGAGCGCCACGGTGCCGTCGTCGGACAGGCGGTTAGGGTCGAGCAACTCGCGGGTGGTCCCGGTTCCCGCGTCCTGTACATAGAGAACGGCTTGGTTTTGAAGCCCGCTGTTCCGGCTGTAGAAGTACCGGCCGCCACGGTAGTAGGGCACGGAAAACCGCTCGTAGTCGTAGAGTTCGCTCAGGCGGCCCTTGAGGGCGTCGCGACCGGGGAGCGCCCGGAGGTAATCGAAGGTGACCTGATTCTGGGTGGTGACCCAGGCCAGCGTCTCGGGAGCATCGACGTCCTCGAGCCACCGGTAGGGGTCGGCGACCTTGGTCCCGTGATAGTCATCGACGGTGGCGCCTGCCCGGGTAACCGGGGGGCGCTTGGGCTGGGCAGCAAGCATGGAAGCGAGGCCTAAAAAGAGAAACAGCACCGGACGGATCATGGTTGCCCCCACCTAACGATTGAACCGAATTCGGAGCATCCGGCTGGCGCTGACGTCGAAGCCGTTGATCCGGCCGTCGGCGCCCCGGGTAAAGCGAACGAAGCTCCCATCGGCCTGATAGGCGTCTTTGAACCGGGGCTTCAGCTCGGATTCTCCGATGGCTCGGCCCTTGAGCATGGCCTTCCCCTTCTCGATTCGAACGGTCCACGTGGTTCCGAGTTCGGGGCTCGAATACGACCCGGCCAAGGCTTGGAGGTCAGCGGCGGTCGGGGTAAAGCCCGCGGTCTTGAGATAAGGGCCTTGACTGGTGCCGCGAATCGACACGGCGAGCGTCCGGCGTTGGTCGCTGAACTGGAGTTCGACGGCCTGTCCCTCGTAGCTGAATCGATCCTCGCCAAGGGGGGTGAGCGGTAAAGGCTGACCCATGGCATGGGCTACGAGGCGGCCGGAGTCGGCGGTGATCTCGACGACCGACTGGAGGGCGTCGGCGTAGTAGAGCCCGAGATACGGGGCGGGGTCAATCTTGGCTACCGGAGCGGCCGCTGGGGCCCTGGGAGAGCCGGCGGGAGGAGCGGCGGGGAAGGAGCCGGCCAGGATCACGTCGGCGACGTCGGTGGCCCGTTTCTGGGTGTTGGCCGTCCCGATGTTGCACGTCACCCCGATCGAGACGCCCTGATCGGGGAAACGCATCAACATGGCGCGGTAGCCGGCCCACGATCCCCCATGGTGGATCCGCCGGAGGCCCCGGTATTTGTCGACGAACAGACCCCGGGCATAGCCTAGACTATCGCCGTTGTTGAGGGTGCCTCGCTGTTCCATCCGATCGATCAGCGCCTGACCGCCCACTTTGGGATCAGAGAAGTTGGCATCCCACCGGGCCAGGTCGAGGACGGTGGTATTCACCGCGCCATCGCCGGTCTGATCCCAATTCGACATATCGACCGTAAAGCCGCCGTTCGGTCCCGGACCGTAGGCCGTGGCGCGGTTTGGAAGGATGGCGGTGTGGTCGTCCCGGAAGTGGGTCACGGCCATGCCCAACGGCGAGAAAATCCGCTCCTTGGAGAACTCGGTCAGCGTCCGGTTGGTGACCCTCTTCACGATCGTCGAGAGCAGGAAGAATCCGGTATTGCTGTAGTCCCACCGGCTCCCCGGTTCGAAGTTCAAGGCCCGTTGGGTGATGATGACGCCGAGCGCGTCGTCGTCGTTGGTGAAGTCTTCGAAGAAGTGTCCCGCCATGAACAACAGCCCGTTGTAATCTCGGAGCCCGCTGGTATGACGGAGCAGGTGATCGATAGTGATCGTCTTGCCGTAGCTTGGGAGCTCGGGGACATACTTCCGGACGTCGTCGGCGAGGGATAGCTTGCCCTCGTTGGCGAGGATCACGATGGCGGCGGCGGCGAATTGTTTCGACGTCGACCCGATGTCGAACACCGTAGTCGGGCTGATCGGCACGCCGAGATTCAAGTCGGCCATGCCGTACCCCCTGGCAAACCGGACCCGGCCCCGTTCGTAGATGCCGAGGGCGCAGCCCGGCGTGGTCGTGCCATACTCCTTGAAGACCGCATCGACTTTGGCCGTGTCGAGTTGGATCGGGGTCTGGGCGGCCAAGGCAAAGGGGAGGCTGAGGAGGACGGTAGTGGCGGTCACGATCTTCATGGGCGACTCAGGATAGTGGTGACATCGGGATCGGCAGGGAGCCAATTAAATTGCGGATCAGGTCGCATGGTGACTGTAATGTGACGGGTTTCGCGCGGGTACGCGAGTAGGGGGAGTCGCGCCGCCATCGTGTCACGCTCGCAGTGCGAGCCAATTACTCGAATCGGGGTCACGATGGTCGACGGGCTGATCGGATTCTTTGCCCCCTGGGCCAAGCTCTATGGCGACTCGGCGGTGCTGCCCACGGCGGTGGCGTTCGCGCACGTCGCGGCGTTGCTGTGGGGAGGGGGGCGGGCGGTGACGGCCGATCTCGTTGCCCTTCGGACTCCCAACCTCGAGGGGTATCGGTCGGCCGGGGGACTTCGTTTCCTGACCGAAAGTCATCGGGATGTCGTGGCCGGCCTGATCGTCGCGGCCATCAGCGGGGTGGCGCTCTCCACCGCTGATCTCGAGCACTTTCTGGCCTCGGGCTTCTATGTCGCCAAACTGTCGGTTGTGTTCCTGCTCTTGGTCAATGGCGTCTTGATCAAACGGTATGAGACCTCGCTGCACACCGGTACCGGCACCGCCGAGAGCAGTTGGAGTGGCACCAAGCGGCACGCGGCCATCAGCCTGGTACTGTGGTTCTCGGCCGCATTGCTTGGCCTGACCCTCGTCAATGAATAATCGGGAGCGTACCCGGACATGGTAATCGGACTCTGGTTGCAAACGGTGGTCGCATTGGGTGGGGCCGATCCGGCGCCGTTCGATCCGATGGTGGTCGACCTCGTGCCCCGGGTCATCGCGACCACGACTCTGGCGGAAAGCGTCACGTCGAGGCGCCTGGATGGGTCGGTGGACTGGGGCCGGTCGATGGGCCCGATGCCGGTCGATCAGGACACCTTGCGGACTCGCCGCCGGGGCCAGTCGATCGAGTACAGCGGTTTTTACAATACTCGTCTGACGGTTCACCGGTATCTCAGCTTTGCGATGCTGCCATTGTTTGCAGGGTCGTTTCTGACGGGAGACCAGATTATCCGCAAAGCCGAGGCGGCGCCTGAGTGGGCCAGGGATTGGCACGCCCCATTTGCCACCGCGACTGCAGTGGTTTTCACCCTGAATACGATCACGGGGCTCTGGAATCTCTGGGACAGCCGGAAAAATCCGGCCGGCCGGACCCGGCGGATTGTCCATGGACTCCTATTCATGGTGGCCAACGCGGGCTTCACCTACGCGGGCACTACGCTTGCAGAGCAGGCTGAGGAAGACCCCAGCAAGCGGAATCTGCATCGAACCGTGGCGCTCTCGTCGATGGGCGTGTCGGTGGCCAGTTGGGGGTTGATGTTGTTGACGAAGTAGGCAGCCAAGGCAATGAAACCAATGACCAAGCAGTGCGATGGATGTGATTCGTTAGGTGACCGGCGCGACTTCCTGCGGCAAGCGGCGGGATGGGCGGCCGCGGTTGCAGCCGCCCTGGCGATTCCAGGACGGGCGGCGGTGGCGCTCCCGATCGGGGTGGCCATCGGCCGGCGGAATGAGGGGGGGGGTGGGGTCAACTACGCCCTCCCGCCCGCCGACGGGATCCTGATCGACAAGCCCAACGAGGTCATCTTGGCCCGGCATCAAGGGTCGGTGTACGCCTTCGCCCTGGCGTGTCCCCATCAGAACACGGCCCTCAGGTGGTTGGCCGACGAAGGCCGGTTTCAGTGTCCGAAACACAAGTCGCGCTATCAACCTGACGGCACCTTCATTTCCGGGCGGGCCACCCGAAACATGGACCGCCTGCCGATCCGGCGCGACGGGGCCACGGTCGTCGTCGACGCGGATCATGTCTTCGAAAGCGACAAGGACCAAGCGGCCTGGTCGGCGGCTGTCGTCAAGGTTTAGGACTCGGCACTCGGCACTCGGCACTCGGCACTCGGCACCGGTTGGGAGTGGCGGGTTGGGGCGCGGTGGGCTAACCTGAGGGCCTCACGACCATCCGCCGGGGTCTCGATGCGTGGCTTTTCCCTCCTGTTCGTCACTTTGTTCCCTTGGTCCGTGGCGGCGCAGGTCCGGCCGGCGGATACCCTGTTCCAGGTTGAGCGATACCTCGATTACGAGACGGTGCAGTCGCCTCGGATCTCACCGGACGGCAACGTCGTGGTGTTTGGGCGGCGAGCGGTTGACAAGATGAAGGACAGCTGGGAAACCAGTTTGTGGGTCATGAATGCGGACGGGTCGAATCTCCGATTCCTCCTTAAAGGGTCTGACCCGGTGTGGTCGCCGGATGGCACCAGGATCGCGTTTCTGGCTCCGGGCGAGCCGGGCGGGAATCAGATCTACGTCCGGTACATGGATGCCGAAGGGGCGGTGTCGCAGGTAACGCGAGTGGAGCAGGCGCCGTCCGACATCCGCTGGGCGCCGGACGGGCGCTCCCTCGGATTTGCGATGGTGGTACCCTCGGCGCCCGACTGGAACGTGCGGCTTCCAGCCCCGCCGGCCGGTGCGACCTGGACGCGGGCTCCGCGGGTGGTCGACAAACTCCATTCGCGGGCCGATGGGCGCGGGTGGTTGGTCAACGGGTACACCCACCTCTTCGTGGTGCCTTCCAGCGGCGGGACGCCCCGCCAGGTCACGACCGGAACTTGGAATGTCGGGGCTCGGGGTATTGGATTGCCCGGGTCGGTGGGCTGGGACTGGATGCCGGACGGCCGGAGTCTCGTGGTCGATGGCAACGACGATCCTGATGCCGACCGGCAGCGCCAGGTCTCCAACATCTACGCGGTTGATCTCGAGACCCTCACGCGCCGCCGGCTCACCCCGTCGAAAGGCAATTGGACCAATCCCATTGTCTCGCCCGACGGCAAGGCGATTGCCTTTCTCGGTTTCTCGTTTACCAAGCAGACCTATCGGGTGTCCGATCTGTACACGATGCCCGCCACCGGCGGCGCGGCCACGCTTCGAAGTCAGGGCTTTGACCGAACGCCCTCGCAGTTGGTATGGGCGCCGGACAACAGCGGGCTCTATTTCGTCGCCGACGATCGGGGGGCCTCGAATCTCTACCTCGCGCCGACCAGCGGTCCGATCCGGCCGCTGACCACCGGGATTCATATGTTGACCGCGCCCTCGGTCTCGAAGAAGGGCACGGCGGTGGTGGTTCGGACCCATTTCTACGCCCCACCTGACGTCGTGAAGATCGATCTCAAGAAGCCGTCGCAGTTGGTTCAACTGACCCAGATGAATGCCGATCTCCTTGGCGGAGCCAAGCTCGGCGAGGTCGAAGAGATCTGGTACCGGTCGGCGGACGGAACCCGGGTCCAGGGGTGGATCGTCAAGCCGCCGTCCTTCACCCCGGACCGAAAGTGGCCGTTGATCCTCGAGATTCACGGCGGCCCTCACGGGATGTACAACGTCGGGTTCAATCCGATGTACCAAAACTTCGCCGCGAACGGGTTCGTCACGTTGTACACCAACCCCCGAGGCAGCACCGGCTACGGCACCGACTTCGGCAATGCGATCGACCAGGCGTACCCGAGTGTCGACTACGACGATCTCATGGCCGGCGTCGACAGTGTCATCGGCCGGGGCTATGTGGACGAAAAGCAGATGTACGTGACGGGGTGCAGCGGTGGCGGGGTGTTGTCGAGTTGGGTCATTGCCCATACCAACCGGTTCGCGGCCGCGGCGGTCCGCTGCCCGGTTACCAACTGGATGAGTTTTGCCGGCACCAGCGACATCCCGCTCTTCGGCTTCAACTGGTTCGACAAGCCCTACTGGGAAGACCCCAAGCCGTGGCTCGAGCACAGTACGATCTTCCACGTCGGCAAAGTCAAAACCCCAACCTTGCTGATGACCGGCGAGCTCGACCTTCGGACTCCGATGGGCCAGACTGAGGAGTATTTCGCCGCCTTGAAAGTGTTAGGCGTGCCGACGGCGATGGTGCGGTTCGAGGGCGAGTACCACGGGACCGGCTCCAAACCCTCGAACTGGATGCGGACTCAAGTGTACATGATGGAATGGTTCCGCCGGTACGGCACCGGCGGAACCATTCCGTGATGCCCTAGCGGCGGTGGCGCTCAACGTACTGGAGGTCTTCGTCGTCGGTCCGGATCACATAGACCGTGCCTTTCCCGAAGCCGACGACCGTGCTTTTCGGGTTGAGGGCGACCTTCCGGACCAGTTTGCCGGTCTGGTCGAAGACATCGTAGGACGGGACCTTGTCGCCGGCCGGACGAGTCCGGGCCACCCACACCTCGCCCTCGGGCGCGACCAAGACGGCGTTGTTCCCCGTGAATGGGGGTTTGGTGTCCTCGAACTCCGGGTCAGGTATTTGGATGTTGCCGGCGCCGCCGGCGCGCCCGCCGGGACCGCCCCCGATGGTCACCATCATCGGACGGTTCCGCTTCCGGGCCTCGATCACGTCCTTCTTGTCCTGCTCGGTCACCTTGAGCGGCGTGTAGGGCTGGGTTTGGCCAACGGTCGCCTTGGTGGCGTTGGCCCCGTACCAGAGGACTTGGTAGGGGTTGGGTTGGACCCGGGCAATCGCGCCGTCGCCCGCCACGCCCCACGATTCTTGCGGCGTGAAGACCTTCCCACCGCCGATCCTGACCGAGACCCGACCCCCGCCTCCGGAGGCGGAGACGTTGCCCTTCGGACCGATCAGCCACCCGACCGTGTCGATCTTGGCGGCCTCGCCCTTCGCGGGGTCCCACCGGAGGATCGCGAGCGAGTCGGGCGACTTCCCGTCCGGGTTGCCGAT
>JANPEL010000088.1:0-2670 GCA_031431925.1 Gemmatimonadota bacterium
CGTAAGTGCCCCCGGCGTCATCGAGCGTGGCTCTTGCACTGTCAACCGCTTCCCGGAGCACGCTCGCCATTTCGCGAGCACCCAGCGGGACGGAGAGCACCCTGGTCCCGTCAGGGCTAAACCGTTCCAGCCGTCCTTCGCCGTTCAGGACGAGCCACACGTCGCCATCGGGTTCCGCCACCGCCAAGACGCCGTTGCGAAATAATGGAGGAACGATACCCCCAATCAGTTGCTCCTTGGTGAGTCGGGGGTTTGCCATTCGCGGAACGGAGTCGAGCGGCGTGCCAAATCCGCCCGTGGGTTGGCCGAGCGAGTCGTACCGCTGTGCCAGCACTCCTTCGAGGCCGATGGTCGGTACCAGGAAGCCCCCGCGGGCGTCGATGGAAACCCTTCCCATGACTGCAACGCCAGGCAATCGGGCCACCCGCTGGAGACGGCCGTCGAGGGTCAGCGTTTGCAGGCGCAGGTTGCCAACGTCGGCAACGTAGAGGCGGTCGCCGGCAATCGCGAGGCTGCCTGGGTCGAGAAACTCCCCAGGCCCACTCCCAGCCCGCCCCACGGTCACGGGCGGGACTTGTGCCGAGACCATGACGACCCTGCCCGCGGCGTCGAGGACAGCAAGGGAGCCGGTCGGTCCGAGCGCGAGGTCGACTGGAAAACTAAGGAGAGTGGATTCGGTCGTGATGACCTGAGTTGCCCCAGAAACGCCCACTTCCTCCGGCGTAGGTGACCGAGTAGCCCCACATGCTGCCGTGGCCCACGCGCCGATCAAAAGGACAGTCGGTGTATTTCGCCCCATACCGTTTCCCCTCCGCACAATCGTCCTCGACCCATACCGGACCGGTGAGCCGGAGCTGAACGTGAAATAACAGCCCACGATCCACGGCCGACAAGTCTCGGCAACCGGTCAGGAGTGTCAGGCTTGCGCGACCGGACCGCGGCCGCCTTAGTATTCACTCCGATGACGCTTCGATTTGGTCCGTTCCGCCCCGCGGTACGCCGCATCCTGATACTCATCCTCGTTTCGGGGTGGCCTGGTGTTTCCGCGTCCGGGCAGGAGGTCGTCCGACATACGCTCCGCGACTCCGTCGCGGTGGCCCCGCGGAGCTTCGGCCACGTCAGCGGCCTGTTTGAACTGCCCGATCAACGCCTGGTCATCGCCGACGACCGTGCCCAAATGGTGTTTCTCGTCGACCTGACGCGAGCGACGGCGGTTCAGATTGGGAAGCAGGGTTCGGGTCCCGGGCGGTACAAATTTCCCCGCGCCCTCTTCCCGCTGGGAACCGACAGCGTCGCCATCGAAAACGTGGGCAGCGGTTGGTTGATCGTGGTACGGGCCAATGGAACCGTCGGCGGCTCGGTGGGGTTTTCAACCCGCCCCGGGGCCAAACCTATGCCCGATAACGGTCCGGTTGCGGGCGACACCATGGGCCGCCTCTATGCTGTCGAAGACTCGACCTACACCCGGATCGGCCCCCGGGCCGACTCCGCACCAATCACCCGGTGGAAGGCAGGCACTGGAGTCCGCTCGACGGTCGGGTACCTACCCCAACCCCCACCGGATCCAGGGCCGCGTTATCCCGGCAAACCGCAGCGTGGGTTCGAGGTCTGGCCGCAGTTGGCGGTCGGCGCGGACGGACGCATGGCGATCTATCGGGTCAGTCCATATTCGGTCGACTTGATCGGGCCAACCGGCAAACGGACCAACGGCAAACCGATTCCGTACCGACGGTATCGAATCGGCGCGGCGGATACGCTGATGTGGTACGAGGATCTCGCACGCCCCAGACCCGCGGTTGCCATTACGCCAAGCGGAGCCCTTCAGGTCGATCTGTTTCCGTTTCGCCCATCCGGGCCCGTCATCTGGCCCCGATACCTGCCGCCGTTCGAGGGCGGCGCCGGCTGCTTTGCGCCGGACGGGCAATTGTGGATCCAGCGCTCCGTTCCGGTGGGCCAACCGGCCCTCCTGGACGTCGTAGACGGCAAGGGGCGCCTGGTGGCGCAAATCAGTGCCCCGCCAGGAAGCCGCCTACTCGGCTTCGGACGGTCAGGCGTCTTTCTCGCTTCACCCGAACCCGGGCAGCGGGAAGGGGTCAGGCTCTATCGTGATCCCCTACAAGTCGATCATCAGGACACGCCTCCGCGACGGTTCCCACGCTGATCGCGGGGCGCTTCTTGGCCGACTGCTGGGCGCCATCCGCCCAAGTCGACTTTGCCGAAGGCCCGCCGCGATGCATCTCCGGTTTTAGCCAGGAGCCGCGCTGCGTCCGCACCGACTGCTGCGTCGGATCGGCCGCGCGAGCCTCCTGCTCGTAATACGTCGACGGAGCGATCGGCCGCACCGCGCAGATCGGCTCGGTCGTCCGGTGGGCACTTCGGCGAAGGTGCCGCGGGTGGGCCTGGCGCTGGAGCGGCAGTTCGGGGTAACGGGGGAGCGGCCGGGCGAAATTTAGGAAGCGCCGAAACGAAAACGGCAGCCGATCATCCCGCTCATCGACTGCCGTTTCCCTCATCTCCCGCCGGGCCCGTCACGCGGCGTTGGTCTCCGGCCCAACGTCCGGCGTCTTATCCACCGGACTCGGCCACGCCACGTTTCGAGCGCTGATCCAGGCTCCGGCCAACTCCGGTTGCTCCTGAATCCGGTACAGCATCATCCCATCGAGCTGCTTC
>JANPEL010000089.1:0-6203 GCA_031431925.1 Gemmatimonadota bacterium
CAAGGCAACACCAATGCCTGGGGTCTTCGGACCGTTCTCGACAACAACCTCAACCTGACCGACGGCTGTGACGGCGCGGTGGGCGGGTACAACTTCCTGGTGCCGCTCCAGGCCACCCGGGTTCTGGCCGACAACGCCTTCACCAAGATCGACGGATTCCCCGACGCGAGGGTCCCGACCAAGGCGCTGCTCAAAGCCCAGGTCAAGACCTACGCCGCGTACGCCACGATTCCGCTCGGCGAGGCGTTCTGTTCGATGGCATTCAATCAGGGGCCGATTCTGACGCCGCAGCAGGCCCTGCAGGACGCCGAGACTCGCCTAACCGAGGCGCTCGGCCTCGCGACGGCCGCCAACAGCGCCGATCTTCGCAACATGGCACTGGTTGGGCGGGCCCGGGTGCGGCTCGATCTTGGCAACTTTGCGGGCGCCCGCGCCGATGCGGAACAAGTACCCGCGGCGTACGTCCGAAACGCGACCCGCGGGGCCACAGACCGGCACCGGTGGAACCTTCTCTATGAGTTCCAGAACAACGAGGTCAGCCAGGCGCTCCGCCATACCACGATCGCCCCGGCGTTTCGGGACGTGCGTTGGCAGGGGGTCCCCGACTCACGGGTCAGAGTGACGGCGACCACGCTGCAGGCCGGCGACAACATCTCGCTCCTGTACCGCCATGCGAAGGCGCTCTCGCGAAGCGATCCGGTCCTGGTGGCGTCGGGTCGGGAAGCTCGGCTGATCGTGGCCGAGGCAGCCGCGCGGGCGGGCGATCTTGCCACGGCCCGGACGGTGATCAATGCGTTGCACACCGCGGTCGGGATTCCCGGATACGACGCCGGCAACACGGCCACCCAAAACGAGGTGATCGCGCAGGTGATCGATGAGCGGGTCCGAGAGCTGTTCATGGAGGCCGGCGCGCGATACAATGATCATCTCCGGTTTCGGGCGACACCCTTCAAGATCCCGTTCCGGGGCGAACCGGGCTCGGTGCACCCGAACGGGGTCGATCACCGCAATCAGCAGTACGGGTCGACGACCTGCATTCCGTTGGCGTTGTCGGAAACCCTGGGTCGCTGACCGTTCGAAAGGGTTGGCCTGAGCAGGACGAGGGGCCGGTGCGAACCGGCCCTTCGATTTAGATGGCATCTGAAAGGGAAACGCCGGATGCGAGGGTTGATCGATCATCTCCAGGCTCAAGCGAAGGCGGCGCATCGGGACGGGTTGACTATTCCGGCCGCAGCCCGGAGAATGGACTTCCGGGCCCATGCGGCCCGGTACCCGCAGCTTGCCGATACCGCCGACACCTACGATCGGCTGGAGGGTGGGCTCCAGCGGGTCTACGATCAACTCGCGGGAAAGGTCCCTCAGTGATCCCATCGTGGCTTGGTTTTCGGATCGGTACGCTGTTGCTGTGCTGGACGGCGGGGCGGTAGCGGCCATGGCCACGGAGCAACCCGCGCTCACCCGGGGCCTCGGCCCGGTCGAAGCCATGGCGCTGGTGGTCGGGGGCACGATCGGCGCCAGCATCTTCCTGGTGCCGAGCGCCATTGCCCGGGAAGTGGGATCGCCCGGGCTCGAGTTGACGACGTGGTTGGTGACCGGACTCCTTGCCCTGTGCGGTGCTCTGAGCTTCGCCGAGTTGGCGGGGGCCATCCCGGAGACCGGCGGCACCTACCAGTTTCTGAAGCGGGCCTATCCCGGCACGCCGATCGCGTTTCTATTCGGGTGGATGATGTTCTTCGCCTATGCGGCGGGGGCCACGGCGGTCACCTCTTCGCTGGCGGCGCTCTATGCGGGCCAGTTCATCCTGGGCCTTGCCGAGGCGGGGCCGTGGGCCACCCGAGTGCTCACGGTCGTGATCATCATGACCTTTGCGATCATCAACGCGCTCGGTGTCACCGCGGGCGGGCGAACCCAGAACATCCTGACCGTCCTCAAGGTCGGCGGGTTGCTGACCGTGGTGGGCGCCTGCTTCCTGCTCGGCAACGGGAGCGTCGCCAATTTCCTGCCGGTGCTCCCGGCCGACAAGAGTTCGGCGGAGATGGTGAGTTCGGTCGGCACGGCGATGATCCTGACGATCTTCAGCTACAGCGGCTGGTATTTCATTACCCACGTCGCCGGCGAAGTCCGCGAGCCGGCCAAAAATCTCCCCCGCGCCATCGTCGGCGGGATGGTGATACTGATCGCGCTGTACTTGAGTATCAACGCCGCGTATCTCTACGTCCTGCCGTTTGACCAGCTGAAAGCGTCGCCCCGCGTTGCGGCCGATGCCATGCAAACCGTGCTCGGCCCGACCGGGGCCACGGTCATGGCGGTGGTCGTGTTCCTGTCCGGCATCGGGGGCGCCAACGCCCAGTTGCTCAACTACCCCAGGGTCACGTTTTCGCTGGCGCAGGACGGGCTGTTCTTCAGTCGGCTGGCCCGGGTTCACCCCACCCGCCGGACGCCGGCCACCGCGATCCTGGTGTTCGGGGTGATCGCGTCGGGGTTTGCGTTGGCCGGCACTTATCAGGAAATTCTCACCTACGTCGGCTTCGTGGGTCAGTCGTTCATGCTGCTCACCGTGCTCGGCTTGATGGTGCTGCGGCGGCGGGAGCCGAATCTGCCCCGGCCATTCAAGGTGCCTGGGTACCCAGTGGTGCCGCTGGTCTACATCGCGATCCTGGTCTGGTATCTTGGGAATCTCCTGGTCGCCCGGCTCGAATCGAGTCTGGTCGGGATCGGCATCGTGGCGGCCGGACTGCCGTTCTACTGGTATTGGTCTCGCAAGAAAAGGCTGGTGGCGAATGATTGATCGGGCCCATATCGGGAAGATCTGGGAGCCGTGGATCGTGGACGTCGAGAAGGGGCGGCTCCGGCTCCTGGCCAAAGCGATCGGCGAGACTCGGCCGGCTTATCATAACGAGGCGGCCGCCCGAGCCGCCGGCTATCGGTCGATGCTGGCGCCGCTGACCTTCGCCTACTGTCTTCTGGCCGATGACCCCGGCGGCTACGGGTACCTGGCTGAAATCGGGGTCCCGGTCGAGCGGATCCTCCACGGCGAACTGCAGCTGAAACGGTTCGAATCGATTTGCGCCGGCGATCGGATCCGGGTGACCCGCGTCCTCTCGGACGTGATCGTCAAGAAGGGCGGAGCGCTCGAGTTTGCGGTCTTCGATTCGGACGTGACCAACTGCGATGGCGACCGGCCCGTGGCCCGGATTCGTAATCTCTTGGCGGTGAGGAACGCGCCATGACCCCGGCCAAAGTCGGTGACTCGATCCCGCCGCTCACGCTCCCTCCGCTCTGCAGGGCCACCCTCGCGCTCTACGCCGGCGGGTCGGGCGACCATGTCCCGCTCCATATCGACGCGGCCTTTGCCAAGCGGGCCGGGTATCCTGACGTCTTCATGCATGGGATGCTCGGCTCTGCCTACGTGGTTCGGGCGCTGACCGAGTGGGTTCCCCAAGATGCCGTTCACGACCTCCAGGTCAGATTCGTGGCCATTACCTATCCCGAGGAAGTGCTGACGGCCACCGGGGTCGTGTCGGAGGTGGCGGTGGACGGGGTGCCCAATCGGTGCCGAGTCGATCTCGAACTCAGTAATAGCGCCGGCGAGCGGAAACTCGCCGGCTTTGCCATCATCGATCATCCCACCTGAGGCCCTGACCGTGTCGCGACCAGTGTATGTCGTCGGAGTCGGAATGGTTCCGTTTGCGAAACCCGGGAAGAGTGAGGCCTATCCGACGATGGGGGCCAACGCAGCCAGGGCCGCGCTCGCCGATGCCCGAGTGCCCTACGAGCGGATCGAGCAGGCGTACGTCGGCTTTGTATTCGGGGACAGTTGCTCGGGCCAGCGCGCGCTCTATCAGGTGGGGCTCTCCGGTATCCCAATCATCAATGTCAACAACAACTGCTCGACCGGCTCGACGGCTTTGTTCCTGGCCCGTCAGGCGGTCGAGTCGGGGGTAGTGGAATGCGCGCTGGCGCTCGGGTTCGAACAGATGGTCCCGGGCCCGATCACGAAGATGTACACCGACCGCCCGACGCCGCTCGATGAGTTCGTGGCCGCGGTTGACCGGAAAGACGGGATCGACCGCGATGCCCCGATCGCCCCGCAATACTTTGCCGCTGCTGGCCGCCAGTACATGAAGGAGCACGACACCAAGGCCAGCACCTTCGCCAAGATCAGCGTCAAGGCCCGGCGCCACGCGGCGCAGAATCCGTTCGCGCTGTTCCGTGACCCGGTCACCGAGGAGGAAGTGTTGGCATCGCCGGCCATCGTGGCGCCGTTGACTCGGCTCCAGTGCTGCCCGCCCACCTGCGGGGCCGCGGCGGCCGTACTTTGCTCGGAGGCATTCGCCAAATCGCATGGATTGGATATGCGGGTCCGGATTGCGGGGCAAGCAATGACCAGCGACGTGCCCGGCACCTTTGATCAGGGCGACATGATGCGGCTGGTCGGTTTCGACATGGCGCGCCGGGCGGCGGACCAGGTCTTCGAACAGACCGGCATCGGTCCGTCCGATGTCGATGTCGTCGAACTGCACGATTGCTTCACCGCCAACGAACTCCTGACCTATGAAGCGTTGGGCCTGACGCCGCCCGGCACCGCTGAACGGTTCGTGGTCGAGGGCGACAACACCTATGGCGGCCAAGTCGTGACCAACCCATCCGGCGGCCTGCTGTCGAAGGGGCATCCGTTGGGGGCCACCGGCCTCGCTCAGTGCACCGAACTGGTGTGGCACCTTCGGGGTGAGGCCGGCGGCCGCCAAGTGCCGGGCGCCCGGATCGCGCTCCAGCACAACCTCGGCTTGGGTGGAGCCTGCGTCGTGACCATGTACCGGACCACCAACTAGACTCTTTTCTGGAGATTCAGGGTATGCCGACATTGCAAGGAAAAGTGGCGCTGGTCACCGGCAGCGGCCGGGGCATTGGCCAGGCCATTGCCAAGAAGTTTGCTTCGGAGGGCGCCAAGGTGGTGATCAACGACCTCGATCCGGCCCCCGCGGAGGCAACGGCGGCCGCCATTCGGGCCGGCGGGGGCCAGGCCGTGGTCTGCGCCGGCAACGTGACCGACAAATCGTTCCCGGATCGGTGGATCAAGACCGCGTTGGACAACTATGGCGGAATCGACATCATCGTCAACAACGCCGGCTACACCTGGGACAACGTCATCCAGAAGATGACCGACGAGCAGTTCGATGCCATCATCGATGTCCATCTCGGGGCGCCCTTCCGGATCCTCCGGGCCGCGAGTGGGTTCCTCCGGAGCGCCGCCAAGGCTGAGGCCGAGGCGGGCCGGGAGGTCTATCGCAAAGTGGTCAACATTTCCTCGGTGTCCGGCACGGGGGGCAATGCGGGCCAGGCCAACTACTCGGCGGGCAAGGCCGGCGTCATCGGGCTGACTCGGGCGCTTGCCAAGGAGTGGGGGCGGTACAAGGTCACGGTCAATGCGGTGGCGTTCGGTTTGATCGAAACCCGGTTGACGACCGCCCCGGCCCATGGCGGGGCGACGATCGATATCGACGGGCGCCAGATTGCCGTCGGAATCAGTCCTGACGCGTTCAAAGCGGCGGGCACCGTGATTCCGCTTGGTCGGGCCGGGACGCCCGAAGAAGCGGCCGGGGCCGTATATCTCCTCTGTATTCCCGAATCCAACTACGTTACCGGAGAGTGTCTGACCTGCGGTGGCGGCTATAAGATGTCGTGAGTCGAATGGACAAGCTGATCATTACCGTCGCGCCGAATGGCCCGGTGGCCACGAAGGAGCACACCCCCCACGTCGCGGTCACGGCCGATGAGGTGATCGAAACCGGGATCCAATGCTGGGAGGCCGGCGCCTCGATTCTCCATTACCACGCCCGCGACAAGGACCAGAAGGTCTGTCTCGACTACGACTACTTCGCCAAGGTGTTGGAGGGGCTCCGGAAGCACACGACACTGATCGTCCAGATGTCGACCGGCTGGGGGCTCGATGACCGGGAAGGCCGGATCCGGATGGTGGACCTCAAGCCCGACATGATGAGTTTGAACGTCGGGTCGGTCAACTTTCCTCAGGGACCCTACATCAACCGGACCGATTACGCCGAGTACTGGGCCGCCACGATGAAGGAGTACGGGGTCCGGCCTGAAATCGAGTGTTTCGATGCCAGCCATATCGAGGCCGGTGCCCGGCTCTGGAAGATGGGGCTGATCGACGATCCGCCGTTCTTCGACTTTGTGCTTGG
>JANPEL010000090.1:0-6092 GCA_031431925.1 Gemmatimonadota bacterium
GCCACCCCGGGGGTCAGAGGATCGCCGTGCCAGAACCAGCTCAGTTTGGCGTTGCCTCGCTGGATCAGATGGCGGCCGCGCCAAGCGCCGTCCGGCCAGGCCAGTCCTCTCCCAAATCCATCGTCGGCCGGATCGCTGTAGAGGATCAAGGCCGCTGCACCGCCGGCCTGGGCGGTGTGGACCTTCACCGCTCGGTGGCTCTGTCCGTAGCGGGCCAAGACAATCCGGCCCCGCACCGGCACGCCGAGGCTCGCCAGGCGGGCGTAGTCGGCGGGGAGCCCGTAGTTGACATAGACCACCGGCGCTTCGGCTGCACCGGAGCCCGAGTAGGCAATGAAGCCGGGCCCGAGCTCGGCATGGTCGCTGGTCGGGTCGCCCGGTACCGGCGGCTCGCGGAGGGAAAGCCGGCGGCGGGTTGGGGCCGTCATCTCGACGACAATGCGTTTGGGGTGGGAGAGCCACGGCTGATATGCTCTCACGTCAACCGCCAGCCCGAACCGTCGGAGGGTCAGTTCGAGATGCCGGGCCATGGCCAGCGAAGCGGGAGTGCCCGCGATGTGGGGCCGACGGGCCAGCGGGGCGTGCAGCGCCGAGATCGAGTCAGCCGAGACCAAGGCCCGAAACCGCCCTTCGGGTTGGGCCCTCGCCGCCGGGGCGAAGGACGCCAAGATCAGAAGGGCCGGGCCCAAAGTCATCCAGCGCCTTTGGCTTTTTCCTTTTCCCAGGAGTCGCGGAGCGTGACGGTGCGGTTGAACACCAGGGCCCCGGGCGCTGAATCGACGACGTCGGAGATGAAATATCCGGTCCGCTCGAACTGATAGCGGGTGCCGATCGGGTCGGCCGCCACCGAGGGCTCGATCTTGGCGCCCTTGACGATCATCAAGGAGGCCGGGTTGAGCGCCGAGATGAAATCCTGCCCTTCCGGCACGGCCTCGGGGTCGGCGAGGGTAAAGAGCCGGTCGTAGAGCCGGAGTTCGCAATCCACCGCGTGGGCAGCCGAGACCCAGTGGATCGTGCCCTGGACCTTCCGGCCATCCGGGGCGTTGCCCCCGCGAGTGGCGGGGTCGTAGCTGCACCGGAGTTCGATGACGTGGCCCGAGTCATCCTTGACCACTTCCTGGCAGGTGATGAAGTAGCCGTACCGCAATCGAACTTCACGGCCCGGTCCCAACCGGAAGAATTTCTTGGGCGGATCCTCCATGAAATCGTCGCGCTCGATGTACAACTCGCGCGAGAATGGAACCGTCCGGGATCCGGTCAATGGCACGTCGTGCGGATAGTACGACGCCTCCAGGTCATCGACCTGCCCCTCCGGGTAATTGGTGACAACGACTTTGAGGGGATTGACCACGCAGAGGACCCGGGGCACCCGGGTATTGAGATCGTTTCGCACCGCGTGCTCGTAGGCGGCGAGCTCGGTGTGGGCGTCTTTCCTGGCTACGCCGACCATGTCACAGAAATTTCGGATCGCCTCCGGCGTCACGCCCCGGCGCCGGATGCCCGAGAGGGTGTGCATCCGCGGGTCGTCCCACCCCGTCACGTGGCCTTCGGTGACGAGCCGCAGCAGTTTCCGCTTGCTGACCACCGTGTAGTCGAGTACCAGCCGCGCGAACTCGGTCTGTTCCGGAGGACGTTCAAAGCCGACCTGGCGAACCAGCCAATCGTAGATGTCGCGGTTGTCTTTGAACTCGAGGGTGCAGAGCGAATGGGTGATACCCTCGATCGCGTCGGACAGGCCGTGGGCAAAATCGTACAGCGGGTAGATGCACCAATCGTCGCCGTGCCGGTAGTGGTGGGCGTGCCGGATCCGGATCAAGAGCGGGTCGCGCATGATCATGTTGGGGTGGGCCAGATCGATCTTGGCCCGGACGACGTGCGCCCCATCCGGAAACTCGCCGGCCTTCATCCGGGCCAGGAGATCGAGATTTTCCGCCACGGTGCGGTCTCGGCACCGGCTCGGGGTCCCGGGGACGGTCACGGTCCCGCGGTGGAGGCGAATCTCGTCCTCGGTTTCGCTATCGACGTAGGCCAAGCCCTTGGTGATCAGCCCGATCGCGAACTCATAGAGTTTCCCGAAATAGTCGCTGGCGTAGCACTCGTTGTCCCACTGGAACCCCAGCCACTGAATGTCACGCTTGATGGCTTCGACGTACTTGAGGTCTTCGGTCGACGGGTTGGTGTCGTCGAACCGGAGATTGACCGTGCCGCCGAACTCTCGGGCAATGCCGAAGTTGAGACAAATCGACTTGGCGTGCCCGATATGAGGAAATCCGTTCGGCTCCGGTGGGAACCGGGTGCAGACCGGACGGCCAAACCGTCCACTGGCCACATCCTCGGCGACCGCGTCGCGAATGAAATCCCGCTTACCTGATTCCTGGCTCAAAGAGACGGTCCGTTCGACTCGGGTTCGATGGGACGAATTCTGATCCGAAAATACACTGGCTCAGGCCCGGTTTGAGGGGTGCCGGGTCATGGCACATCCGGCGCCGATCGGCTGGTTGCCAGGGCGTTGGTGGCCCGAATCACGGCCGCTGAAAACTCGGTCGAGCCCAATCCAACCCCGGTTCGCGCCACCACGAGCGCCTCACGAAATCGCCGCTCGGTCATTAAACACTCGAACAGCCGGCTTCGGGCAACCGTGCCGGCCGGCGCGGCCGCGACCCCTCGTTCGAAGATTGGAATGGCCGCGGCGCACTGGCGGCTGGCCCGAAGGACTTGGCCCCACTCTTCGAAGACCCGGTGGTCGCCGCTGTAGAGGTCGCCGGCCCGCCGATACATGGCGGCGGCCCGGTCCGATTGTCCCATCCGGGTCAGTTCCCGCCCGAAGATGAAGAACCCCCGGTATCCGTCGGGTTGATCGGCGATCGTCTGGGCGAACAGAGTCGGTCCGTCACGCCAGACCGCTTGGCGCGAGAAGCTCCGCGCCGCGCCCAATCCGAGCAGGACCACCAGCACTCCGCCCGACAGCCAGCTTGGTCGCCTGAACAAGCATCCGGCGATCAATCCGACCCCGACGCTTGGCAGGAACAAGGTTCGCTCGGCAATCAGAACTCCGGTTGGAAACAACCCGTTGCTGACCGGGAGAATCGCGAGCCCGATCCATCCCAAACCGAGCGCCAGGGCCGGCTGCCGCCGCCAGGCCCGCCACCCCGCGGCGACCGCCGCGATCACGACGCCAGCGCCGAGCCCGGCCTGGATTGGATTCAGCGGACCACCATACGCCGGCGGACTGTACTGAGCGGATAAGCTGGCCGGCCAAACCAGGAGCCGGGCCCAGTCGACAGCCAACGGTGCCATGACCACGATCCGGCCGAAAATCCCGAGCCGTTCGAGGCCGGCGGCTGGCGGCCCGCCGCCGAGATCGCCGAGCACGGCGTACCGGCCGATCAGGAAGGCCACCGCCGCGAGGCCGACGATCCCAAACGTCGGCCCGACCAGACGGAGTCGGTCGCGCCACCGGACGCCGGGGAACGCCAGAAGCTCAACTAGCCCGAGGAGTCCGGGGAGAACCACGCCTTGTTCCTTCGACGCGCCGGCCAGCACAACCAGGGCGGCCAGGCTCCACCGCGCCCCGGCTCCGATGGCCCCGTGCCGCCGGGCCCGGAGGTAGACCAGCGCTCCCAGCACCGAGAACAAGGTCATCCAGAGTTCGGCTTGACCGACCACGTTGCCGGTCGCCTCGACATGGAGCGGATGGACCGCGAACAGCGCGGCGGCCGCCACCGCGCCGAACGGCGGCATTAGGGCGAGGGCCAGTCCATACACCGCCAGCGTCACGGCCGCCGTCAGGGCCAGATTGACGAGATGAAAGACCGCCGGGGCGCCGCCCGAGGCCGCCCATTGGATCGCGAACCACCAGACGGTCCACGGCCGGTACGCGTCGCCCAAGTTTTTCGGGGGCCAGTAGCTCTGCCCGGCATACACCCAGGGGGGCGAGAACGCGTGGACCTGGGCGTTCTCGAGGATGATGGGAACGTCGTCGAACGCGAAGCCGTTGCCTAACGACCGGCCGGTTGAAATCAGGACGAGGCCGAGCAGCAGGAACCGGGCGCCGCGGGGGCCCTTCACGGCATCGAATCCTGCGGTGTCAGGGAAATCCGGACCGTCCCCGGGGCGGCGCCGACCGCGGCGGCGCTATCCGAGACCCGGAGCAAGGTTTGGAACACCCGGGCCCGAGCGGGCCGGCTGGCGTAGGCCATTCCCTCCCGCGCCTCGGCCCGGGCTTCCCCGTACTTCCCCATATAGAACAGGCAGGCAATCAGACTGGTGCGGGCGGCCTCCTGCTCCGGTTCGATCAACAAGGTTTGGCGATAGTACCGGGCCGCCTGCTCGCACATCCCGTTCAGGCGGAGTTTGTTGGCGAGGTCGAAGTAGGCCCCCCACTGTTTCGGGTAGAGGGCAATCGCGGCCTTGTACTCCCGCTCGGCCCAACTTCGCGATCCGACCTGGAACAGCAACTGCGCCAAGGCATGGTGGGCCCGGTATGAGAGCGGGGCGTCAATGCTGGTCTGGTACCAGAAGGTGAACTGGTCCTTCCAGACCCGTTGCCGGCTGGCGCTCCGGGTAGCGCCCATGATCAGGATGGCCGCGACCGCGACTCCGGCCGCGATCTGCGGCCCCCGGGTCTTCAACCGGTCGAGCAATGGCGCGGCCAGCCCGCCAACGACCAACATCATCCCGATGCTCGGCAGGAACAGCGTCCGTTCCGCCAGGGCAATGCCGGTCGGCACCAGAATGTTGCTGACAGGGAAGATCCCGATGGCCACCCAGAGGAGACCGAGCGTCACGACTGGAAGCCGCCGCCAGCAGGCAAGGGCCACGATGATCGCGAGCCCGACTAAGAGCAGGCCCTGGGTCTGTCCGAGGCCCCAGGTCGTGGCGGCTTCGATTTCGCGGGGGGCATAGTCGCCCTGGAGATGGGCCGGCCAGAGCAGGAGCCGATACCAATGCGGCACCACCGCCAGCATCGTGAGCGTCCGTCCGCCGATCGAGAGGCCATCCAGCGCCTCGGCGGTGAAGGTTCCGACCGGGTCGCCGCCGAGTGCAAAGGTGCGAATGGCAAAAAAGGTGGCCGCCCCAAGCAGCATGATCAGCAGCATTGGACGGATTTCCGCAATCCGTTCCCGAATTGGCCGGGCATCCTTCACCACGGTCAGTTCGGCGGCCACGATCAGGCCGATCACCATCAAACCGGTCTCCTTGAACAAGGTCGCGGTCAGATAGAGACCAAAGAGGGCCGCCGCGTGCCGGGGTTGAAAATCGTGGGTTCGGCGGATTCCGAGGTAGAGGGCTACGGTCACCACGCTCAGGAGGCCCACCATGATCTCGGATTGGTTGACCGCCACCGCCACCGCCTCGACGTGGACCGGGTGCACCATGAAAAATGCGGCCACCAACCACGCCGCCACCGGCGGGAGCAGCAGGCCGGCGAGGTGAAACAGCGCCAACCCAGCGGCCGCATACATCGCGATGCTAACCGCCCGAAACACCCAGGGCTTGCCTCCCCCGAGGGTCCACTGGGTGGCGAACCCGGTGGTGGCGAGCGGGCGATAGAGGGCCGGGGGGAACGGTTTGGGCCAATACGACTGGGTGAAGAACGACCAGGGCTCGGCCAAGCTATGGACCAGGGGGTTCTTCTCGATGACCGGCATGTCGTCTTGGGAGAACCCGTTCCCGAGGTTCGTCACCGTCGAGCCAAGGCAGAGCCCCACCAGGCTGATTTTGAGCAGCGTCGTGCGGGTCATTGGTTTCACGGTGTTGAAGACTTCGCAAAAACCCCCGGTCGTCGCTGTGGTCTTGGCGCAGCGGCCGCTCGGCAGATCTGGGGTAAGGTATGACTGGCAAGCAACTTAACCAAAGCCCTTGCGTTTGGCTCAAAGGGTGCCATTGAAAGACCCACGACACTTGAAGTCACCCGAAGCAGGAACCCTATTGTGGAGGCAGGACATGCGCAATCGTAAGGGCTTTACTCTGATCGAGTTGTTGATCGTCGTCGTCATCATCGGCATTTTGGCGGCCATCGCGATCCCGAAGTTCGCGGCCACCAAGGACAAGGCCAAACTGGCCTCGGTCAAGACCGACATCCGGAACCT
>JANPEL010000091.1:0-5111 GCA_031431925.1 Gemmatimonadota bacterium
CAGACCACGTACCTCGATCGGGATCTCGATCCGGCAACGATTTACGGATATCGGCTGTCCGCCTACAACGACCTGGGCCAGCTGCTCGGGGTGACGCCCGTCGCGGGCGGCGAAACCGCGCCCGAGCCGGGGATCGACGTCTCGGCCAGTTCGCTCCTCGGCGGGGACCCGGACAAGTCGATCGATTCGAGCGGGTATCGGGTCACCGTCAAGGGTGGCGCGATCAACCAATCGTTGCCGCTCGAGGTCCAGGGAACCCAGCGGTTCCAGCCGTTGCCGCCCGGTCTCTATTCCGTGGCGGTCGAGGATATCGCGCCGAACTGCGCCCTCGAAGGGGTGTCGCCCCGCGTGGTCGCGGTCACCGATCAGGGTCTCGGCACCATCGCCCAAGTGGCGTTCTCGGTCCGATGCCGCGACCGGAGCCGAGGCCAATTGACGGCGAAGATCGTGACCAGCGGCGACACCGTCGACGCCAATGGATTCAAGGTCGTGCTGTCGGGTCTCGCGGATGATGCCACCCTCCCGGCGGCGGAACGCGCCGTAGTACTCACTCGCGATGTGGGGCCCCAGGGCGGGCAGTTCGGTTTCGATAACCTCCGGCCGGGCCTCTACTCCGTGGTCTTGGACAATGTGGCGGCTCTGTGTACGGTCGAGGGGACCCGGCAGCGGGACGGGCTTCGGGTCACCGCCCTGGGAAGCCTGATCGAGGAGTTCAAGATCAACTGCTCGGGCGACGGTGGCAGCGCGAATCGCCCGTTCATCTTCGGCGCAGCGTGGAGCCCGGACGTCGGCCCAACCGGGTCCCGTACCGTCCTCGGCGTTTCCCTGGATCTCCGCCAGGATGCGGCTGCCGACGTTCGGGGTTTCCAGTTTGCCATTCAAACGCCGGTGGCGGTCGTTCGGCTCGATAGCGTCGTGTCGGGCACCACGGGCTGGAACCTGATCGTCAACGCCAACACGCCAGGCCAGTTCCTCGCGGTGGCAACGAGAACGACGGCGGCAAAGGGGTTGGTACCGCTCGTCAACGCTCACTACACCATTGTCGGTGCGACCGGGAACCGGGCGGCGACCCGAACGATCGGATTGACACTGGCCGCACCGGACGGGTCCGCGCTCGACGATCGGGTTCGGCGAACTGAGGACACGCTGGTGGTCGGGCAGGGAAGCCCGCCGCCGCCCCCAGCCACCAACCAGCCGCCGGTGGCCGTAGCCAACGGGCCTTATGCCGGCACCGTCGGTCAGACGGTGACGCTGACGGCCGCGGGGTCCACCGATGCCGACGGCTCCATTGTGGCCTACGCCTGGGATTTCGGGGACGGGCAGTCGTCGACCGGTTCCACCACCGGCCATTCCTACGCCGCGGCCGGTTCCTATTCGGCCACGTTGATCGTGACGGACGACCAGGGCGCTCGCGATACCGCCCAAGCTACCGTGACCATCAATGCCGGTGGCGGCGGCAACGTCCCCACGCCGTTTACCTGGCAGTCGACGTTCGGGGCGTTCAACGCCGGCACCCAGACCATTCCGCTCAACCTCAGTCTGGACCTCCGGACCGACATTTCGGAAACCCCGGGCCAGGAGCAGCTCCAGGACTGGGTCGTCGATTCGCTGAAATGGGATCCGGCGGTTCTCCAGTTTTTTGCGTTCAATCGGACGTCGGGCACCGGCTCGGTGAACTTCACCCAGGCGTTGAGCCGCGGCGTGCTGATCTTCCGCGGGACCGCGGCGCCGGCTCAATCGACCGGGCTGGTGTCGATCGCTCAGGTCGTGCTCAAGGTGATCGGGACCGCCGGCCAGCAGAGCCCGGTGACGACCTATCTGGGCGCCATCACCGGGCCGTCCTCGACCGGATCGTTCAGTTACCGATCGCGGGTCAAGATCGAGGATCCCACGTATACCGTCGGTGGCGGTTCCGGTCCGACCCCGACGACCGTGGCGGGCCGGGTCTCTTCCCCGCAGGTCGGATCGCTGACCGGGGTCCGGGTCAGCCTCTCGCCCGGCGGGCTCAACGCGACCACGGGATCCACCGGGTCGTATACCATCAGCGGCGTTGCCGCGGGGACCTACTCGGCCACGCTCGCCAACCTGCCGGCAACCTGCACCGCGCCGGCGGCCCAGTCCGTCGCGGCCGGCGCGGCGCCGGTCACCGGCCTGGATTTTACGGTCACGTGTCAGGCGCCCCAAGGCACCACCACGGTCTCGGGATCGGTGACGTCGTCGACCGGCGGCGTGGCCGGCGCCACCGTGACGCTGAGTCCAGGCGGCTTGAGCGGCGTGACCGGAAGCACCGGCGCGTACACCATTGGCGGCGTGGCACCCGGGACCTATAGCGCCGTCGTGACGACGGTGCCCGCGGCGTGCCAGACGCCGCCCAGCCAGTCCGTCACGGTCGCGAGCACGGCGGTGACCGGCGTCAACTTCAGCCTGACCTGCACCGCACCTCCCGCGACCGGTACGGTGACCGGGGCCATCACCTTTGCCTCGGGCAGCGCCACCCCCTCGCTCACCGCGGCCGTCGTGACCATTACGCCGTCCGGTGGGGCCGCGCTGACCACCAACCCCACCGCCTCCAATCAGTACACTCGGACTGGGGTTCCGGTCGGGACCGGGGGCGGATCGGTGGCGCTCACTAATTTGCCGACCGGTTGCACCGGCACGACGACGGTCAACTATACCGGCCTGACTGGCGGCGGCACGGCCACGGCCCCGTCGATTCAGCTGACGTGTTCCTCCGCGCCCCCGGCCAACAAGTACCCGTTCACGCTGACGTGGGGTTCGATCGCGGCCGGCAAGGTGACCATGACCGTCAAGATCGACATGGCCGCGTTCAATAGCCCGACGAACAACGGGACCGGCCCGGACCGGATCGGCGCCTTCGAAGGAAGGCTCAACTATCCGACCCGGCTCTCGGCGCCGGCCTGCAGTCCGGGGTCGGGGGCCAGCGGCATGAACGGCGTGATCAACACCAACGGTGCCAACAACGTCGTGGCGGTGCTTTTCAATACCGCCGGCGCCAGTGGGCTGGTGACGTTGTTCTCGTGCACGTTCGACGTCACCGGGGCCGGGCCGACGACCGTCTCGTGGGCCAACGGGACCCTCCTGTTCGGCGATCTGGCCGGAAACGATATCGGGTCTCTGGTCGATATCCAGGTGGCACCGCTCCCGTAGCCGGTGCCCGCGGGGCCCATTGGCGACCGCTTTCGGGCGGTCGCCTTGTTGAGGGGGTCAGCGTAAAGAATGGGTATCCAAGTCGGGCGAAAACTACCACCTCAGTTGTTACGGAATGATCGGCAACCTGTCGGGTCCGGAGGAGAAGTTCGCTGCACTTCCACCATGAACAATACGTCAGCGACTCCCGGTTCTCGTCAACTGTCAACGCGCCGTCACAAGGTCGGCGGCGCGTCGTGACCTGCCTGGGACGCTGTCGTACTAGCAGTGTGCATCGTGCGGCGCAACTTGATGCCGCTTCGATGAGCCGCGAGTTCGTGCGAAGCGAGATCCATCCCCAACCCCACTGGAGGTAGCATGCAGGTCACCCCGCTTCAGCGCCGAAGCGGCATCAAGAGCATGGTTCGGTCGGTTTTGTCCACCGCCGTCGTTGCGCTTGCTGCCTGTTCTGGCGAGTCCCTCAACACCCCGGCCGATCCGGTCCTTCCCCAGGATCCGAAGGTCAACCCCCAGGTCCGGTCGTTGGCGTGGCTGTTCGACGTCAATACCGCCAAGAAGACCGTCCGGATCACCCCGCCGTCGGCCGCGATTGCCAAGGCCGCCGGGCTCGATCTCGACGTCAACGGTCAGGTGGAGTTGTCGTTGGTCGGCGCTGACGTCATTGCTCTGACGGCCAGCAACTACGCCGCGACCGGTGTCGGCGCCGGCGGCGCGCCGCCGAACAAGGTCCGCGTCACGTTCGATGTCGCCATTACCAACTTGTTGACCAGCGTTCAGTTGATCACCCCGACCTTCCCGACGCCGCCCGCGGCGGCCACCGGGTTGTTCATGTTCCCGTTCGAAAACGTCGTCACCACGACGTCCGGCGGCGTCTCCACGACCGGCAACGACGTGATCGTCGAACTGCCGAACACCGGTGGCGTCACCCCGTCCGTCCAGTTTGACGGCGCGCCGCACAACTGGTTCAACGATACCGGTTGCCCGGTCGGCTCGAACGACTGCTATCGGTACGAAACCTACGCCGTGCCGCTGGTCGCCGGCGGGACCTCCACCACCTCGCAAGTCGGGTTCGACATCGATCCGACCGTGTCGAACTTCCGCGCCAAGATGATCGTGGCCGCCGACCTCCAGAACTCCGGCGCGGCCATTACCCGGACCGTCGCTGGTACCGTTACCTCGCCGCAGCTCGGACCGTTGACCGGCGGCTCGGTCACCATCACCGGCGGCTTCAGCCAGGCCCCGTCGGCTGGTAACTACTCGATCGCTGGTATCGGCGCCGGTCCGCGGACCGTTGCGTACACCCCGCCGGCCGGTTGTACCGCTCCGGCCAGCCAGAGCATCACGGTGAGCCCGGCGAGCCCGGATCCGATCCCGGTCAGCTTCGTCGTCACCTGTAACGCCCCGACCGGTACCGTTACCGGCGCGATCAACTTCGCGGCTGGCAGCGGCTCGCCGAGCTTGACCGGCGTGCAGGTCACCATCACCCCGGCCGCGTCTGGTACCAGCCCGGTCACGGTCAACCCGTTGGCAGCCGGCGCCTACAGCGCCTCGGCGGTCAATGTCGGTGTCGGCGCGGGGGCCGGCAACGGCGCGGTGTCGTTCGCCAACCTCCCGGCGGGCTGCTCCTTCACCGGGGCGAGCACCTCCAGCTACTCCGGTCTGACCACGGGTGGCTCGGTGGCGGCGGCGGCGGTTTCCATCACCTGCCCGTTGCCGAACTATCCGCTGACCTACGCCTGGAGCACTCCGGCGGCCGGCAGCATCACGCTCACGGTCGGCATTGACCTCACCGTTCGGAACGACCCGCTGAACAACGGCGCGGCCGCCGACCGGATTGGCGCCTTCCAGGGCACGATCAACTTCGGAACCCGGGTTTCGGCCCCGGTCTGCTCGGCCAACTCGGCGGCAGGCTTCTCGGGTGTCGTGAACACGGCTGGCGCGGG
>JANPEL010000092.1:0-25024 GCA_031431925.1 Gemmatimonadota bacterium
CTTCACACCGCCCGGTTCCAGGCCGAAGACATTTACAATCGGCTGAATGGGTGGACCGACGCCCAAGTCGTCGGCCGCGCCGGACTGATGGCGACCGTCCGAACGTACGGCGGCTACGCCTACCTGCTGATGGGCGAGGGCTTCTGCGAGGTGGCGTTTGATGGCGGGCCCCGCCAATCCAAGACTGTTGCCCTGACGACCGCTGAAACCAAACTCGGCGAGGCCATTACGCTCGCCACCACGGCGGGCAACCAGGACATCCTGAACCTGGCCCGGGTCGGCCTGGCCAGGGTCAAGTTGGACTTGAAGAAGTATGCCGAGGCGGCGACCGCGGCCCAGGCCGTGGCGGTCGACTACTCCAAGAACGTCGACCGCGGGGCCGAGAGCCCCCGGCGCTGGAACAAACTGTGGCGTCTCGCCGATCAGATTGGCGCCTACACCGTCGCCACCGCCTACCGCGCAGTGAACGACCCTCGGGTGCTGGTGGCCGACGCGGGGCGGGGATCGTTTAACGCCGAGGTCCGGTTGTGGAGGACGACTAAGTACAACGGCCTCAACTCGCCGATGCGCTTGGCCAGCTACATCGAAGCGCGGTTGATTCTGGCCGAGGCCTTGGCCGAGCAGGGTCAGGTGGCCAATGCGATGGCGATCATCAACGCTCGGCGTGCGGTCCCGGCGGTCGGGTTGCCGCCTCTCGTGGCCACTACCCAGGCCGAAGCCGTGGCCCACGTCATCGAAGAACGGCGGAAGGAACTGTCGTTCGAGGGCGGTCACCGGCTGAACGACCTCCTCCGGAAGAACATCGCCTGGAAGGTCGGTGCCAACCCGTTTACCAACCGCTCGTACGGGCCCACCACCTGCTGGCCGCACCCGACCAAGGAAATCAACGGGGCGTGAGGCGGGATGGTGGTATTGGGCAATTGACATAGTTTTGGGGGGCCGGAGCTGCTTCCGGCCTCCTTTTCTTTTGGTACCTCGAGGAATCATGCTCAAAGTTGCGATCCGCTGCGGGCTGGTCTTGACGCTGGTCTCTGTCGTTCAGCCCCTCGCCGCCCAAGCCCCGCCGGATACGAGCTGGGACGTCACCAAGCCCCGGGGCCGGACCCGCGACATCGACTTCACGGTCGACGAGGGGACCTGGACCTCGCTCGACGTTTCCTCCGACGGCAAGTGGGTCGTGTTCGACCTGTTGAGTCAGATCTATCGGGTGCCGGCCACGGGTGGGCCGGCCGAGAGCCTGACCCAGGGCGCCGGGATCGCGGTCAACTTCCATCCCCGGTTCTCGCCCGACGGCAAGACGATCGCCTTCATCTCGGACCGGAAGGGCCAGAACAACCTCTGGATCATGGATGCCGATGGCGGGAACCCCCGCTCCGTGGCGCTCGAACCAACGGGCCTGATGCGCTCACCGGTGTGGACGGCCGACGGCCAGTATCTCATCGTGATCAAGGAGGCTGGATTCGCCGGCCGGTCGCTGGTGATGTATCACCGGAGTGGCGGCCAAGGCATCGAACTGGTGAAAGGTGCCCCGGGCAAGATGCCCTCCCGGCCCACAACCTCGGCCGACGGCCGGTTTCTCTACTATGAAGTTTACACCGCCCAACCCACCGGATTCTGGGGCCAAGAAGACGTGCTCAAGGGCACGATCCAAATCCACCGCTACGATCTCAAGACCGGCGAGGTCCGGCCGATTACCGCCGGCGAGTCGCAGCAGCAGGACCGCTCCACCAGCGGCGGGGCCTACGCCGCCGAGCCGAGTCCGGATGGGCGCTACCTCGCGTTCATGCGGAAGGTTCCGGGCGGAACCCTCGAGTTCAAAGGCCAAGTGTTCGGGCCCCGGTCGGCGCTGTGGATTCGCGACCTCCGCGTCGGCACCGAGCGGCTCCTGATGGACCCCGTCGAGATGGACCTGTCTGAGGAGAGCATCCCGCTCAACGGCACCTACCCCGGCTATCGCTGGGTGGCCGACGGCCGGAGCATTGTCCTCCATCAAGGGGGCAAGATCCGCCGCGTCGATGTGGCGAGCGGGCGGGTGTCCACCATTCCGTTCTCCGCTCGGGTCCACCGGACCATCTCGGAACAAGTGTGGACCAAGAACAAGCTTTCTGACGGCGCGTTTGATGTGCGGTTTGTTCGGTGGGCCAGTGCATCGCCCACCGGCCGGACCCTCGCGTTCCAGGCGCTCGGCCGAATCTATCTGATGGACCTCCCGACGGGGACCCCGCGGCGCCTGACGCCGGCCGGGTTTGAACCGCAGGAGTTCCAGCCGGCCTGGTCGCCCGACGGACAGTCGATTGCCTTCACGACGGTCGACGACGCCCGCAGTGGCGCGCTGTGGCGGGTACCGGCGGCGGGAGGCACCCCGGTCCGCCTGACGTCCGATGCCGGTGAGTATCTGAACCCCGCCTGGACTCCGGATGGCCGAGAGATCGTGGTAGCCCGGGGGTCGGGCGCCACGGTCAGGGGCTCGACGCTGGTTCGGAATCCGTACTACGACCTGGTTCGGGTCCCAGTCGCCGGCGGCCAGGAAACGGACGTCACCCAGGTCGTCGTCGCCGGCAGCGGCCCCGACGACGTGCGGGTCACCGTCGGAACCGACGGCCGGCTCTACTACGGCCAGACGAAACCCGCCGGGCTCCAGGTCGCGTCCGTCCGGATGGACGGCACCGATCGGAGGATCCACGCCACCGTCAAGAATTCGGCCGATGCGGCCGTCTCGCCCGATGGCAAGTGGATCGCGTTCAATCAGGGCAACAACATCTACCTGGCTCCGCTGCCCCCCGGTGGCGCCGGTGATCAGGTCCCGCTGATTGCCAAGACCGGCGGATCGTTCACCGCGGTGCCGCTCTCGACCGTGGGCGGGTTGTATCCGAGGTGGCGGCATGCCGGTGCCGTCGACTATGCCAGCGCCAACCGGTTCTTCTCCCACGATGTCACCACCGGCAAAACCGACTCCGTCACCATCAAGCTGTCGAGTCCGCGGGCAATCCCGGCCGGCACCATCGCCCTGACCGGCGCCCGGATCGTCACGCTGGAGAACCAGCGGGTCATTCCGAACGGCACCATCCTCATCAAGGCGGGCCGGATCACGTGTGTGGGGTCCTGCAGTACCCGAGGCGCCGACCGGGTCGTCAGCGTCTCGGGCAAGACCATCATTCCCGGGTGGGTCGACATGCACGCCCATCATCACCGCGAACATGTCGGGATGATGCCGAAGCACAACTTCGAATCGGCCGTCTACCTGGCGTACGGCGTCACCACGACCAGCGACCCGTCGACCTCCTCGACCGCGGCCTTTCCAACCGCTGAGCTGATCGAAGCCGGTGAGACGGTGGGGCCCCGGGTCTTCAGCGTAGCCGAAGCCCTGACCGCCGGCGATTCACCGGGCACCAACGAGGTGACCAGCCGGGACATTGCCGTTACGGAGGTCAAGCGGCGGATGTCCTGGGGGGCCATGCTGCTCAAACAGTACCTCCAGCCCACCCGCCAACAGCGCCAGTGGGCGGTCGACGCGGCCCGCGAACTGGGCCTTCGGGTTACCTCCGAAGGCAGCGCGGATCTCAATCACAAAGTCGGCATGGCGATGGACGGGCACACCGGCTTCGAACACGTCACCGTCCAGTCGCCGCTCTATCGGGACTTCACCACCTTCATGGGCAAGACCCGGTCGGTCTACTCCCATACCCCGCTGGTCAGCGGCTTCGGCGGCTGGAACGAGGAGTACTTCTGGCAGGAAAGTCCGATCTGGCTCGATGCCAAGCAGCAGAAGTGGACGCCATGGCGCCAGTTGATTCCGCACACCCGCCGGTTCATCAAGCGGCCGGAAACCGACTACTCGATGGGCATCCAAGCCCAGCAGATCGCCGACATTATCGCGGCCGGCGGGTATTCGGCGGTGGGCTCCCACGGGCAGCAACCGGGGCTGGGGAGTCATTGGGACGTCTGGATGGCGGCCAAAGCAACCGGGAATATGATGGCGCTCGAAATCGCCAGCATGCATGGCGCCATTTTCCTGGGGCTCGAGGATGATCTGGGCTCGATCTCGGTCGGCAAACTGGCCGACCTGATGATCCTGAATGCCAATCCGCTCGATGACATCCGGAACACGGCCGCCATCCAGTACGTGATGAAGGCCGGCGCGTTGTACGACGCGAACTCGCTCGACGAGATCTGGCCCGGAACCCGAAAGTTTGGGGACACCTACTGGCTCGTGCCCGAGATGTATCGGCGCGACACCAAGCCGGTGGGGACGTTCGACCGCCCCCAATGAGAACCGGAGCCCCGGTGAAACCGATCGCGGCCTGGCTGCTTGCGGGACTCCTGACGGCCTGCGGTGGCGCGGAGCGGCCTCCCGTCGCGGTGTTGATCGAGAACGTCACCCTGATCGACGGCACCGACGCCCCGGCCCAATCCGGCATGAGTGTCGCCGTCGACGGCGACCGGATCGTGGCCGTTGGGCGCACCGGGAAGCTCAAAGTCGGGACCCCGGCCACCAAGATCGACGGCAAGGGGATGTACCTGATCCCCGGGCTCTGGGACATGCACGTGCATCTCGCCGGCTATCGCGAGCGGGCCATGCCCCTCTTCCTTGCCAACGGGGTTACCACGATCCGCGAAGTCGGCGGCGACCTCAAGGAAAGCGGCTACGTCCGCCAGGAGGTCCGGGCGGGGCGGATGCTCGGGCCCGACCTCTTGATTGCGGGCCCCATGCTCGACAGTCCGATGGCCACCAAGGCGTGGCCGGCAGGACGGCTGGCCGTG
The DNA here is from genome assembly GCA_031431925.1 of Gemmatimonadota bacterium. Classification (GTDB taxonomy): domain Bacteria; phylum Gemmatimonadota; class Gemmatimonadetes; order Gemmatimonadales; family GWC2-71-9; genus SHZU01. The sequence continues at coordinate 4,762 of JANPEL010000092.1, forward strand.
CCGACCCCGGAGGTGGCCCGGCGGGTCGTCGACTCGCTCGCGGAGATCGGCGTCGACCTGATCAAGGTCCATTCCTTGACGCCTCGGGCGGCCTACTTCGCCATTCTTGACCAAGCCCGGCACCGAGGCCTCGTGGTCGGAGGCCATGTGCCCGATAGCGTTTCCGCGAAAGAGGCCGTCGACTCCGGCCAACGAACCATCGAGCACAGTTGGGGCATCGATCTGGCCAATTCGAGCCGGGGACCAACCCTCGGAGCGTGGCTGGTGGCCGCGATGACGCGCTACGCCGACACCGCCAAAGCCCGCTTCCGGATCTGGCCCTACCTCGCCCACCGGTTTGCCGTGGTCGACTCGGCGAATGCGAGCTACGATTGGACCACGGCCTTGCGGTTCGCCAAGGACGCGGCCGCCGCGGAGGTTTGGTTCGACCCGACCCTGGTGGTCATGCAAACCCAACTGCTCAAGAACGAGCCGAAAGCGCGCGATCTCCCCGAGCTCCGGTTCGTACCGAAGGTGGCCCGGGCATTCGAAGACGGCGAGCCACCGCTCGCAACCCCGACCGCGGCCGACCTCGCCCTGGGCCGGACCCGCTGGGCCAACACGCTCCGGACTTTTCGGGCCTTGGTCGAGGCCAAAGCCAAGTTCGTAGCAGGCACCGACGCCCCAGTCATGCCGCTGGTGCCCGGGTTCAGTCTTCATCGGGAGCTCGCGGCGTTGGTCGAGATGGGATTGACCACCCAGGGCGCGTTGCAGGCGGCCACCCGGAACGCCGCCCAGGCCATGAACCAGCCCGACGTCGGGACCATCGAGCCGGGCAAGATCGCGAGTATGGTGCTGCTGAGCGCCGACCCGCTCGCTGATATTCGGAACGTGAAGGCCATTCAAACAGTCATGCTTCGCGGGCGGCTCCTCGACCGGGCCGTGCTCGACCGGATGCTCCGCGACGCCGAAGCCTACGCCAAACAATAGGAAGGCTCCATGGACGGCTTGATGATGGATTGGCAGCTCAACCTCACCACCATGCTCGAGCGGGCCCGGCGCCTCCACGGCCGCCGAGAAATCGTGAGCCGAACCCCCGGCGGGATGCACCGGTACACCTACAAAGAATACGTCGACCGCGTGGACCGGCTCCGAACCGCCTTGGCCAAACTCGGCGTGAAACCCGGCGATCGGGTGGCGACGTTCGCGTGGAATTCCTACCGACATTTCGAGATCTACTTCGCGGTGCCGTGTATGGGGGCCGTCATTCATACCCTCAATGTCCGGTTGTTCCCCGATCAGCTGATCTACATCGCCAACCACGCCGCCGACAAAGTCGTCTGCGTGGACGCTTCGTTGCTGCCCCTCTTTCAGAAGATCCGGCCTCAACTCAGCACGATCGAACACGTCATCGTCATTCCGGACGATGGCAAACCGGTCGACCCGGCCGTCGGGCTCGACTACGAACACCTGCTGGCCGAGTCGGAGCCCGCGCAAGGCTACCCGGCCATCGACGAAAACTCGGCCGCCGCGATGTGCTATACCTCAGGCACCACCGGCAACCCCAAGGGTGTGGTGTACTCCCACCGCGCGATCGTGCTCCACACCATGGTGCAGGTCGGCGCCGATATGATGAACCTCCGGGCCGTCGACGCCATTCTGGCCATCGTGCCGCTGTTCCATGCCAACGCCTGGGGCTTGCCGTACGCCGGGGTCATGACCGGCGCCAAAATGGTCTGGCCTGGTCCGTTCCTTCAGCCCCAGGACGTCGCGGAGCTGATCGAGAGCGAGGGAGTCTCGTTCATCGGTGGCGTGCCGACGATCATCGGCGCCCTATACCAGTACCTCAAGGCCCATCGGGACCAGCACGACGTCTCCTCGCTCAAGAGCATCGCCGTCGGCGGATCGGCCTGCCCCCGCTCGCTCATGGAAGGGTTCCGGAACGATTTCGGGGTCTGGATTACCCACGCGTGGGGCATGACCGAGACCACTCCGCTCGGCAGCCTCTGCGTCATCAAACCGCATCTCCAGAACCTGCCGGCCGAACAAGAACTGCAGTATCGGTTGAAACAGGGCACCCCGGCCCCCTTTGTCGAAGTCCGGATCGTCAACGAGGCGGGGAAGGAGTTGCCCTGGGACGGGGTCGCGTTCGGCGAGCTCCAGATTCGGGGCCCCTGGATCGTCAAGGGCTATCACCACGATCCGCGGAGCGCCGAGTGTTTTCAGGATGGTTGGTTCCGGACCGGGGACGTCTCCACCATTGACCCCGAAGGGTACCTCCAGCTCGTTGACCGGACCAAGGATGTCGTCAAGAGCGGCGGCGAGTGGATCTCGAGCGTCGAGCTCGAAAATGCCATCATGATGCATCCCGGTGTCCTCGAAGCGGCGGTCGTTGGGATCTATCACCCCAAGTGGGAGGAGCGGCCGTTGGCGTGTGTGGTCCAGAAGCCGGGCATCACGCTCACCGCCGGCGACATCATCGCCGCCATCAAGGATCGGTTCGCGACTTGGTGGCTGCCGAACGACGTGGTCTTCATCGAGTCGGTGCCGAAGACCAGCGTCGGCAAGTTCGACAAGAAGGTGCTCCGCGAGCAATTCCGCCATCACCAATGGACCCAATAACCATGAAGCGACTTCTCCTGGGTCTGACCTTGGCGGCCGGCTGTGCCGGCTCGGAGGCTCCGGCCAAGACTGAAATTCTCTGGGACACCTGGGGCGTTCCCCACATCTACGCCACGAACGATGTCGAGGCCTTCAAGGCCTTCGGCTACGCCCAGGCGGCGGCCCACGGCAATCTCGTCCTCAAACTGTACGGTGAAGCCCGGGGGCGGGCCTCGGAGTATTGGGGGGAGGCCAACCTCCGGACCGATCGGTTCGTCCGGACCATGGCGATCCCCGACCGGGCGGCCCAGTGGTATCAGCAGGTGAATCCAGCCTACCGGGCCAATCTCGACGCCTTCGCCGCCGGCTTCAATCAGTACGCCGAGCAGCATCCCGACCGGATCGTCGACAGCGTCAAGGTCGTTCTACCCGTAACGGCCCAGGATGCGCTGGCCCACGGGCAGCGGGTGATCAACTTCCTGTTCATGTTCTTCGGCCAAGCCGACCTGCCCGAGACCATGAACAACGACGCGCCGCCCGGTTCCAACATGTGGGCTATCAGCCCCAAGCGGTCCGCCACCGGGAACGCGTTGCTGCTCGGGAACCCCCACCTGCCGTGGAAAGATCTCTATCTGTTCTTCGAGGCGCATCTGGTAACCGGCGATCGGAATTTCTACGGCACGAGCCTGGTCGGGATGCCGACCCCGGCCATTGGCTTCAACGATTTCGTCGGGTGGTCGCACACCGTCAACACCCAAGACGGGGTCGATGTCTACCGGCTCGTCAAGCAGGGCGCTGGTTACCGCTACGACGGCGCCGAGCAGCCATTCGTCAGCCGGACGGAGTTGATCCCGGTGAAGGGGGCCGGTGGTTCGGTTCGAACCGATACCCTGCTGGTCAAAGAATCCATCCAGGGCCCGGTGTTCAGCGAGGACGCCACGACCGCCCTCGCGGTCCGGGTGGCCGGGCTCGACGATCCCAATGCTTGGGACCAATGGTGGAAGATGGGGGCGGCCAAGTCGATGGCGGAGTTCGAGGGCATCGTCAAGGAGATCCATGTCCCGTTCTTCAACGTCATGGCGGCCAGTCAGGACGGCCACATCTATTACTTCTTCGGCGGGAAGACCCCGAAACGAAGCCGGGGCGACTTCGCCTATTGGTCCGGCCCGGTCCGAGGTGACAGCTCCGCCTTGGTGTGGAGCGAGATGTTACCCTACCAGGAGCTGCCTCACCTGATGGATCCGGTCACCGGGTGGTTCCAGAACGCCAACGATCCACCGTGGACGGTGAGCTTCCCGCGGATCTTCAATCCGGATTCGTTCGCCGCCTACGTCTCGCCCCGAGAGATGAGCTTCCGGCCTCAACGGTCAGCCGCGATGCAGCTGGCCGATTCGAGTGTGACCCTGGAGGAACTGATCGAGTACAAGCACTCGACCCGGATGGGATTGGCCGACCGCCTCCTGCCTGAGCTCCTCGACGCCGCTCGGACCCGGGGTGACGCTGATGCCAAACGGGCCGCCGAGGTGCTCGAGAAGTGGGACCGGAGCGCTGACGTCGGGAGTCGGGGCACGGTGCTGTTTCAGAATTGGGTCCTGGCGCTCTTCAAGGCCTCCAAAGGAAACCTCTTTGCCAGGCCCTGGCGGCCCGACTCGGCCTTGACCACGCCGGCCGGGCTGGCCAACCCGGCCCAAGCCGCGGAGGCGCTCAGTCTGGCGGCGAAGGAAACCGAAAAATCCGTCGGGGCCCTCGATCGTCCGTACGGCGACGTCATGCGGCTCCGCTCCGGCCAACACGATTTCCCCGGCAACGGGGCGAGTGGTGACCCATTTGGAGTCTTCCGGGTGGCCTACTATGCTCCGGATAAGGACGGGAAGTTCACCAATATCGGCGGCGATACCTACTACCAGGCCGTCGAGTTCTCGAATCCGGTCCGGGCCAAGGTGCTGACCGCCTACGGCAACTCGACCCAGCCGGGGTCCAAGCACATCGGCGATCAGCTCGAATTGTACTCCAAGAAAGCCATGCGCGATGCGTGGCGGACCCGGAAGGAAATCGAAGCCAACCTTGAGCTCCGGGAAGCAATCAAATGACCGGGTTGGGCGGCCGCCGCTAACTACCGGTCTTCTCGACGGTGATGTCGGCGGCGACGCCCAGATCGGCCAGGGTTAGCTGGCCGGTGTACTTGCCCCCCTCGGACCCAATCCGAAAGAGCATTTCACCGGCGGCGCCGGCGAACGTGAGCTCGAGCACGTTCCGCTCGAAGGTCACGACCTTGCTGAGGAGCGGCTCGCCGGCGGGGCCGCCCACGTTGCCGTGGGAGCCCCAGCTCCCGTCCGGCCGCCGGTAGACCGTGAACCCGCCGTTCATCAAGATGCCCGAGAGGTCCATTTTCCATTCGTAGGACCCTTCGGGGTTCCCGGCCGGTTCGGGGGCCTGGCGGGGCGGAGCGGATTGGGTTTGGAGCGCACTGCGCGGCACTACCGGAAGGTCGATGAACGAACCGCCGTGCCGCACCGTCAGAGTGACGTTCCCGCTCGACGGGAGGCGTTGGAACGTTTCCTTGTCGGCGCCGGCCACCGCAATGCGGATCCGATGGCCCGCCTTGAACAACACCGAGGTCGGGATCAACTGGAAGGTCAGCGTGGCCGGCTGCCCCGGGATCATCGGCTGGCCGTCTTTCCGCTCGAAGCTCCGGTACGGATAGAGGGTCCGGTACGGCGCCTTCCCGGTGGACACCTTACGATGCAGCGTCCGTAACATCCCCTCGGTCACGTAGGTCGACACGCCCTCCGGCGAGACATCTTCCAGGTAGACGAAGACGTTGCCGTCCGGGGCGGTCGAGGCCACCTCGAGCGTGACGACGGGGTGCCCGGTGACCTCGAGGTCCCGGTCGAGTGGCGGCGAGGTATAGGCCAGCATCCGGGCATCTTGGGCCGATCGATCCGGATAGACCACATCCGCCCCGCCTAACTGGGTGTACCACCGGTTCCGGGTCCCGGTGCTGACGTCGAAGTCAACCTGATATCGGTCGGCGCCACTGGCCGGCTTCGCCGCGGCCAGGCCCTTGTCGCCGGCCAGGTAGAACCGGCGGGCGGTCGTCCCGGCCACCGGCCAGGTGGTCGTCTTCTTCCACCTGTCCTCGCCTAACGTGTAGTAGATGATGGCCTTCTCGGCCATCTGGTTCGGCTTGCCCTTCATGTGTTGGTCGAAGAAGCAGGTGGCCTGCTCGGTTTGGCGGAGGGAACTTGGTTCGGTCGGTCGGTCGGCGGGGAAGAAGGGGCTGGTGTGGAACCCCCCGCCGTGGCTCCACGGACCGATGACCACGATCTGGGGATTGGACCAGTTGAGGAACCGGTTGAGGACGCCCTGCGACGTGCCGGCGTCGAGCCAGCCGGCCCAGCCGAAAATCGGCACCCGCGACCGTTCCACCGGGTCGCGATACCGGTAGGTGCCCGACATGTCGTTGGTCGCTCCGCCGAACTGCTTCACGACGTCGTCCCGATAGACGATCGCACTGTCCATGGCCAGATGCAGGGGCGGGTTCTTCTGGTGATCCGCCACCGCCCCGGCCAGGAGTTTGCCGTCGGTGTCCGCGTCGACCCGCCTGACCCCCATCGGGGCATCCGGGACTTTGTTCATGTCCATGGCGTAGACCATCGTGCCCCAGTCTCGGAGCAACATCTGGTTGGTGACGCCCCCGGGATAGGTCAAATCCGCGTAGGCATCGAAGTCCATGAACCGGGGCACTACGGCCTTGACGCCCGGGTGGTTTGCCGCGGCCACCAACTGCGCGGTATTCCCGGTGTACGACGTGCCGATCGAGCCGACCTGGCCGTCGGACCACGGTTGCTTGGCAATCCAGGTTACCAATTCGGCGATGTCTTGGACCTCCCGGGGAGCCCAGGGATAGTACCACTGCCCGAACGAGGCGCCGGTGCCCCGGACGTCCGCATAGACGTAGGCATAGCCCCGGGACAAGAAGAACCGCTCGTTCGGGCCCGCCGGCTGGCCCTCAGCAGCCCGCCAATAGCGCGTCGATACCAAAATTGTGGGGAGTTTGGCGCCGGCCGGAAGGCCCTTGGGCAAATTGATGTCGACGGCCAGCCGAACCCCGTCGTTCATGGGAACGTACACCGAGGTCCGCGCCACCTCGACCGCCCCGGCATTCGCCGGGGCGGGGCAGCTTTGGAGCGGCTCGGGTTGCTGGGCCGCGAGCGGGGTGGCGGCCAGAATACCAAGGACGAGTCCCCGTCCGATTCGATTCATCTCAGACACCTTTCCATACCGGTGGTCGCTTTTCCATGAAGGCGCGAAGGCCTTCTTCGATATCCTCGCTGGCCATGCAGGCCATCATGCCATCGACCTCATACTGCAGCATCGCTTCGAGGTCCACTTCCCAGGTCCGCCGCAGCAGTTTCTTGATCAGCCGGACCGAGATCGGCGCGTTGCCCGCCACCGTCGTGGCGAGCGCGGTCGCTCGGCCCAGAAGCTGGTCGGCGGGTACCAGTTCGGTAATCAGTCCCGCAGCCAGCAAGGTCGGCGCCGGCACCCGCTCGCCGGTCAGCAGCCACTGCGCGGCCCGGCCATGGCCGACGATCCTCGGCAGGTAGTGCATCACGCCGTTGGTTTCAAACAGCCCCCGCGTGACTTCGGACAACATCAATTCCGTGGCATCCGTTCCAATCCGGATATCGGAGGCCAAGGCCAACTCCGCGCCCACGCCGACGGCAATCCCGTTCATGGCGGCAATGAAGATTACCGGGCTCTCGACCATCCGCCGAGTCAGATCCTGAAATTGATGGAGCTGGCGGTGGGCATCCCGGACCAGGGCCTCCCGCTGGGGCGTGGCATCCATTTCTTTCAAGTCGGCGCCGGCACTGAAGGCCCGGCCGGTGCCGGTGATGACCACCGAGCGGAGCCCAGGCTCCAGCGCCAGTCGCCCCACCAGCGCGTGGAGGTCGGCCATGGATGCCCGGTCCATGGCGTTGAGCCGGTCCGGCCGGTTGAACCGGATCAGGGCGGTATGGGGGCCGGTCGATTCGAAGAGAATCCGGTCGGAAGCCATGATTATCCCAGAGAGGGTACCCGAGAAAACAACAACCGTTATGTTCAGGCGTCAAGCGGTTGGGCCACCCCGCATCCCCCGTGGAGAAACTACCCGATGACCGACCATACCAGCCAACGCACCATTGGCCTCGGCGGCGCCGTGTTTACCCTGGTCGGGTACGTGATCGGGGCCTCGATCTTCGTCCTGCCGGGCCAGCTCGCGGCCGAGGCGGGCCCCGCGGCGGTCCTCTCCTACCTCATTGCCGGCGGACTGGCGGCCATCTCCTGTCTGGTTGGTGCCTCGATCGGGAGCGCGGTGCACGTGAGCGGCGCCGGCAACGTCGCCGTTGCCCGGACCCTGGCCCCGGTCTACGGGTTCCTTGGGGTCTGGATCACCGTGGTCTCGGTGGTGGTGAGTATTGCGTTGGTCGCCTATGGCCTGGCCGACTACGTCGCCTACTTCTGGCCCGCGGTCGACCGGCGCTCGGTGGCCCTCGCGTCGGTGGTGGTGTTTGCGGTGCTGAATCTGACGACCGTACAACTCACCGTGTCGGTTCAGATTGCCATGACCATCGGGTTCTTGGTCATCATGTTCGGGTTCGGCATTGGAGGAGCCGCCAACGCCAAGCCGGAACTGATCACGCCGTTCATGCCAAACGGATTCGGTCCGGTGGCGAACGGCGCGGTCCTGGCCTTTTTCTCCTATGCCGGGATCACCGTCATCACCGAACTCGGCGGCGAGATCAAGAACCCCGCCCGGACCATTCCGCTCACCCTGCTGATCGGATTTGCCGTCGTGCTCACCAGCTACGCCCTGGTGTCGTTCGCCGTTCCGGCGCTCCTGCCCTGGCAGAGCCTCAAGGAGACGAGTGCGCCGGTGGCTCGGGCGGCCGAGGTGTTTCTGCCGTCGTGGATCGGCGGCGTGATCGCGATCGCTGCGGTCCTGGCCGCGGCCACCTCGATCAACGGGATGCTGCTGATCCACTCGCGGGATATTTTGGCGATGGCCCGGGCCCGGGTTTTTCCCGCGGGACTGGCCGCCCGAAATCGGGCCGGTGTCCCGGCCCAGGCGGTGGGGCTCATGACGGTCCTCTCGATCGTGGCGGTGCTGCTCGGCGGGACGATTCGCCAGTACGCCATGATGGCCGTCATGGGCGTCATGATTCTGCAGGTGCTCCAGGGCCTCGCCCTACTCCGGATGTCCAAGGCCATGCCGGCCGAATGGGCGGCGGCCGGCTTCCGGCTCGAGGGCGCCAGCCGGACGGTCGTGGTCACCCTGCTGCTGGTGATGTCGGCCGGATTTTTCGCCATGGGCTTCCTCGACAACCTGGTCATCTCGGCGGGGTATCTCGCGGTCCTGGCCGCCGGGGCGGCCTACTACGCCATCCGCCGCCGCCGCTTGGCTGCCTCGGGTTACGATATGGACGCAGTGCTGCGAACCGGAGCCACGGCCGAAGGCTGAGCGATCGCGTCACGGCCTCCGGCAGACGGGTGCAGCGTTCTCCTTGGATGTGGAAGGAGCTAGAATTGAGGTGGTGGTCCGGTGTTGACCCTTGCCTACGGATTCGTTCATGCGTCGCTTCAAACTGCTTCTCGTGCTCACGGGCGTCGTCGCGGCCCCCCTGGCGGCCCAGGACGATCAGTACCTGACCCTGGCGAAGAAGGTCCTGGCGACCACCCCCCTCATCGACGGCCACAACGACTTGCCCTGGCGCCTCCGGGAAGACAAAGCCGGGCTGGCCATGGATGTCGTCGGCTACAACCTCCGCGGCCGGACCGGGGGGCATACCGATTTCGATCGCCTCAAGCAGGGGATGCTCGGGGGCCAGTTCTGGTCGGTCTACATCCCGGGCGAGATCAAGGACTCCGGGTACGCCCGGGTCCAGCTCGAGCAGATCGACGTCGCGAAACGGATCATCGAACGATATCCTGACCGGCTCCAATACTGCACCACCGCCCTCTGTCTCCGGCAGGCCTTTGCCGAGGGCCGGATCGGCTCGATGCTTGGCATGGAGGGGGGCCACGCCATCGAGAACTCGCTCGGTGCCCTCCGCGCCTACTTCGACCTCGGCGCCCGCTACATGACGTTGACCCACAACGTGACCCTTGACTGGGCTGATGCCGCGCTTGACCAGCCGACCCACGGGGGCCTGACCCGGTTCGGCGAAGAAGTGGTCCGCGAAATGAACCGGCTCGGGATGCTGCTCGATCTGTCACACGTGTCGCCCGGGGTCATGAGTGATGCCTTGAACGTGACGGACGCCCCGGTCATTTTCTCGCATTCCGGGGCCCGGGTCATGTCGAACCACCCCCGGAACGTGCCCGATTCGATTTTGGCCCGGGTTTCGAAGAACGGCGGCGTGGTCATGGTGCCCTTTGTGACCTCCTTTGTGTCCCAGCGGCTCTATGACCACGACAAGGCCCGGTCGGCCAAACAGGCGGAGTTGGCCCGGCAGGCTGGAGCGGATCGGGCTCGTGACATGAAGATGTGGGACGCTGCCAATCCGGCCCCGAAAGTCACTCTCGCCGAGGTTGCCAACTCGATCGACTATGTCCGAAAAATGGCCGGTGTCGATCACGTAGGAATCGGCAGCGACTTTGATGGGATCGACGATGTGATCGAGGGCCTCGAAGATGTCGGGACCTTCCCGGCGCTGTTCGCGGAATTGGCCCGCCGAGGATGGAGTGAATCCGACCTCCGGAAGCTCGCGGGTGAGAACGTGCTCCGGGTCATCGAAACCGCCGAGAAGGTGGCGGCTAGGCTCAAGAAGGAGCGGCCGGCTTCGATCAAGACCATCCAGCAGCTGGACCGGAAACCCGTGTCTTGAACCAGGAGAACACCATGCGGTTGGCTCTGCTCGCGGCGATCGGCATCCTGGCGGGAACCTCGCCGGCAATGGCTCAATCGGAGGAGTCGCTTCGGCGATTCTTCGAGGGGAAATCGGTGGTTGTCAAGATCGAAATGCCCGGGACCGACGACGGGATCGACGTCTACCCAGGCACCTCGCAGCCCGTGGATTTTCCCCGAGTCGCCACGCGGCTCAAACAATTCGGGACCTCGATCCGCCGGGGCCAGGAGATGCTCATCACCAAGATCCGGGTCAAGAAGGACCTGATTGAGTTCCAGTTGGGCGGGGGCGGCTACGGGACTTTCGGAGACGAAACCGGGACCCACGTGGCGACCGCGTCAGCCGACAAAAGTGCCCGCGAAAAGAATCTCGAGAAGGCGTTGCCGGGGCTCACCGATCCCGCCGCGAAGAAGAAGGCCCAGGAGGACCTCGATGGGCTCCGAAAAGACCGGGCCCGGACCGATGCGGCCAACCGGGCCGCGGTAGCGCAGGCCCAGCAAATGAAGGACGCCAACGTGCGGTCCCGCCGAGGTGAGAGCGGCTCGCGGTTCAATCTCCGCTTCAAGCCGGTGGTGCCCGACGAGGCCATGACCCCGGATGGCGTGATGCGGGCCCTCGCCGAGTACCTGGACTTTTCCCCAGTGCTCGCCTCGAAGACGAAGCGCCCCGGGCTGCACGGGGAAGGGGCCGCCCCGGCGGCCGGCCTCCGCAAAGGAATGTTGGCGGACGAGGTCGATGCCCTCTTGGGCCGGCCGGAGTCGATCGCCACTCGCGCCGAGGGGACCCTCAAGGTCAGCCGCTCGGTCTACCTCAGCAAAGACCGCCGTTTCGACGTCGAATTCGTCGAGGGCGTGCTGATCCGGTTCACCGTCACCTCGAGGTAGTCGCGTGCTCCGCCGCCGCCCGTTGCTTCAAGCGCTCGGGGTCGCCATTATTGGCGGACCGAATCCCTTAGATTTTGGTCGGAATTCAATAATTTCTGGTTGGAGCCAATCGATGCCGCATACTCTGCCGCCACTGCCCTACGCCTACACCGCCCTTGAACCGCACATTGACGAGCCGACGATGCGGATTCACCACGACAAACACCATGACGCGTACGTCAACAATTTGAATGCCGCGCTCAAGGATTACCCGGACCTCGACAAGCTCCCGATCGAGCAGCTGATCGGGAATTTGAGCCAGGTGCCCGAGGCCATTCGGACCGCGGTCCGGAACAACGGCGGCGGCCACTACAATCACACCCTGTTCTGGGAGCTGATGACGCCGGGCGGTGCCTCGACCCCGACCGGCGACCTGGCGCAGTCCATCGACACCGCGTTCGGCGGCTTCGACAAGTTCAAGGAACAGTTCCAGAAGGCCGGGATGACCCGCTTCGGCAGCGGCTGGGCGTGGCTGACGCAAGGAGCCGCCGGCCTGGCCATTGAGAGCTCGCCGAACCAGGACTGTCCGGTCATGGACGGCAAGAAAGTGCTCTTGGGCTGCGATGTCTGGGAACACGCCTACTATCTCAAGTACCAGAACCGCCGGGCCGAGTATCTCGGGGCGTGGTGGTCGACGGTCAACTGGACGCTCGTCGCGAAGCGGGCTGCCTAACATGTCGCTACCCGCTCTCGGTTCCGCTGCCCCCGATTTCGCGTTGCCCTCGACCGGTGCGGCCGAGGTCAAGCTCTCGGCGCTCCAGGGCAAGAACGTCCTGCTCGCGTTTTTCCCGTTGGCCTTTACCGGCGTGTGTACCGCCGAGATGTGCGCGTTCTCCGAGGATTACTCCCAGTTTCAATCCGCCGACACGGTCGTGTTGCCGATCAGCGTCGATTCGGTCCCGACCCTCAAGGAATTCAAAGCCAAGGAGAAGATGGCCGTGGATCTCTTGAGCGATTTCAAGCGGGAGGTCACCCGGAAGTACGGCACGCTCATCGAGGACAAGTTCTTCAGCAAACGGGCCTATGTGTTGATCGACAAAAAGGGCACCGTTCGGTGGACCCACGAAGAGGCCGAACTTGGCCACAAGCGTGACACCGCCGATCTCCTGACCCAGATCAAGGCGCTTGGCTGAGCAGCTAAGCCGGCACTACTCGGCGGTCTCGTCCCCCGAGGCAGCCCTCGACCAAGCGGTGGCTTGGGCGCTGGGCCGCGTCGGGGGACAGTTGCGGGTCGGACCGGCCGGCACGCGAATCAGGGACTGGACCGAAGCCGAGATCGCGGACTTGCTCGCCGATGCCCGGCTCTGGCGCCGGGTTCGGTCGGATGCGGTGATGGACCCAGCCAATTTTCTGGAGCGGGTGGTCGGCGGCTTGCTCGGTGCTCAATCTGACGGGGTCGGCGGGCGGCTCGAACTCGTCCCTTGGCTTCCCGACGGATGGCGCACGTTGGTCGTCCGCCGGCTCCGGGTCCACCGGACCCTGGTCGACGTGGACATCCGGGCCCGGGCCGAATGGGTCACGGTACGCCTGGCCGTGATGTTCGGCCCGCCGATTGCCGTGGCCCTCGGGCTCCCCGGTCATTTTGGCGTGGCCCGGGTGGCGGTAGATGAGGTGCCGCTGCCGTCGGAGCGGGCCATCTTCACCGCCGCCGGCGAACACGAAGTGACCCTATTCCTTGGGGCCTAGAACCCGCCCCCGCCTCCCCCGCCGCCGCCGCCACCAGACGACCCGCCACTGAATCCCGAACCGCTCGAGCTTCGAGGGGCCGACGTCATCGCCGATTCGGCCCGGGTCGACATCGTCGAGAGCCGGTTCGAGAAGCTCGCGGCGTTGAACGAGGAATAGTTCGCGCCGGCATACCACGTTGGCGGTGTGGTGTAGATCCCCTGGAACGCCTTGGCCCACTGTTTCTCGACCCCAAACGCCATCGCAAACGGCAGACATCGCTCGAAGAGCTCCGGCGTCTTGACGAAGTCCCGCATCCGGTCGCCCTCGACCCGCTCCAAGAACTCTTCAAACCCGAGCACCCGTTCGAGCGCCCGGACGCCCGCTTCGGTGCGGGCCGGCATGAAGTAGCCAAAGATTCCCGCGATGATGGCCGAGAGGGCACCCGCCACGATGAACGGCACCGGGGTGAGGTTGACATGAGGTGACAGGATCGCGCCGCCGATGCCAATGGCCGCGCCGAGTGCCAGCGCGCCGAACATCGCGGCGCCATGAACCGAGTCGGGTCGGGTCCGGTAGTACTTCTTGGCCACGAGTTCCGCGAAGATGCCGTTCCGGATCGTCGGAAGGGTCTTGTAGAAACTGTTCTCGAGGTCGGAGAGCTCGACCGTGGACCGGCCGCTCCCGCCAAAGATGCCGTCGAGGACGGCGCGTTCATGCTCCTTCAGGACCGTCGAGCCGGCCGGGACGGGCTGGCGGTGAAAGACGAACTCGTCTTTGCTGATCAGCCCGAAGAGGGCTTTCTCTTCTTTTTCCTCGATCTTGAGATATCCCCGGACGGCCAAGTCGATCAAGGTGCCCGTGATGTCCCTCATATCGGCGGAATTGTCCAGCAACGTCCCGGCCTCGGCTGGCGACATTCCGGGCGGGGGGTCGTACTGCACGCTGATCGGACGCCGTTTTGGATCCCGCCCGCGGCGCCGCCACAGGGCAAACATCCCGAAAAACACCGGGATCGGAATCAGGAGCGGCCAATTGGCCGCCAGAAAACCGAGCGCCCGATCGCCGGTCGTCGGCTCCGACACCAGGCCCTTGTTCCATCCGACCACCACGGTCAGGCCTTCCCGGAAGGCGAGTGGCGCCGGCAGGGTGACTCGGGTCGTGGTGCCCTCGGTGGTCACCGAGGCATCGCGGGAGGTGGCACCGTAGGACCCGTTGAAGGCGGTGGCCCGAATGCCGGCAGCGTCCGGTGGCAGGATAATGGTGGCGCTCGCCGATTGGATCGGAACGTCCCATTCATCGCCGGTCGCGTTCCAATACAGCTCATCGTGATCCTCGAAAAACCGAAGCCCGTTCTTGGCCCGGTACCGGAGGACGATGGTCTTGGTGGCATCGAGGGCGCCGGGGACCCACACCTTGTATTTGAGGTAATGCCGTTCGCGCGCCGCTTCGGTCTTGAGCACCCGGCCTTGCTCGTCGGTCGCGTCGATCAAATCGAGCCGGATGGTCCAGTTGAAGCCCTGCGGCGTCCGGTACTCGACCGGGATGGTTCGGAACAACCCGTTCCAGGAGCCCGTGAAGCGCGCGGTAATCGTTTCAACCACGTCGATGGTTCCGTCACGGTTCACCGTAATGGCGGCGTCGAACCGTTCGATCGCAAGCGACCGCTCCTGGGCATGGAGGGGCACCGCTAACCCGAGCCCGAGGGCGATGAGGAGTCCGATCATGCGCCCCGTCCGAGGTCAATCCGGGGAGCTGCCCGTTCGGCTTCATCGATGCCGAACGACTCTCGCTCGGCGAATCCGAGCGGGCGGGCCAGCAGGTTCGACGGAAACTGCTGGATCTTGGTGTTGAGGTCCCGGACCACGGCGTTGTAGTACCGGCGGGCCTGCTGGACCTGGTCCTCGATCTCGGTCAAGTTCTGTTGGAGTGCGAGAAAACTCTCGGCGGCTTTGAGATCGGGGTAGGCCTCGGCCAAGGCCAGCAACTGGTGGACTGATCCGGCCAGGACGCCCTCCGCTTCGCCGGCTGCCCGGGGGCCCGTGGCGGAGGCGGCCCGCTGGCGGGCGGCGACGACCGCCTCGAGCGTGCTCCGTTCGTAGCCGGCGTGCCCTTGCACCGCGGCAACCAGCGAGGGGATCAGGTCGTGGCGACGCTTCAGCTGGACGTCGATATCAGCCCACGCGTTGTCGGCGGTGGCTCGGAGGCTGGTCAGCCCGTTATAGGTCAGGATCGCAAACCCGGCCACGACGAACAGAATGACTAGGGCAAGTCCCATGTGGAGCGCTCCTCGGGTGGAATCGGTCGGGCCGGATCGGGGCCGTGGGGTTAATTTAAGGCCGTGAGTCCCTCTCGCGTGCAGACTTCGCTTGGCGGTACCGCCTTGGACCTGCTGGGCCGGGTGGCCCGGATCATCAACAGCGGCCTTCCGCCAGACGATACGCTGGCGTCGGTTGCCGGGGCCATCCAACAGGGCCACCAATTCCGTTCTGTCTGCATCTGGCACCGCGAGGCCAGTGCCAATCGGTGCGCCGGGATTGCGAGCCCCCCCCGGCTGGCGTTCGCCCCGACCCTCGACGAGCTCCCGCCGGCGCCTCCTGACACGTTACGGGTTCCGCTGATTCACGCCGGCTTGCGGCTCGGGGTGCTCGAAATCGAGCGGGACCCGGGCCAGCCGGACGTGCTGGTCGCGGTGGTCGACGTCCTCCAGAACCTGCTGGCCCCCTTCCTCGACTCGATGACCTTGGCCGAAGATCTGGCCCTCGAGGTGGCCAGCCGGTCTCGCGAGATCTCTGAGCAGCGGCGCTTTACCGGCTTTGTGATCGACAGCCTCCCGGTCGGCCTCTATGTGGTCGACCGATCGTACCGGATTCAATTCTGGAATCGGAAACGAGAAACCGGCACCCAGGGCGTCCGGCGGGATGACGTGGTCGGCCGTTCGGTGTTCCAGGTGTTGACCCGCCAACCGGCCGACCAGTTGAAGGAAGAGTTTGATCAGGTCTTTGAAACCGGCCAGAGCCGCCAGGCGGAAATCGTCGTGGGGCATGGTGGGGAGCGGCGAGTCTATCTGATGTCGCGGGTGCCGATGCGGCTCGAAGGAGCCGACATCACTCATGTCATTACCATCGGCGAGGACGTGACGGAGGCCAGAAACGTCCAGCACCAAATCCTCCGGCAGGAAAAACTCGCCGCGGTCGGCCAACTCGCGGCGGGGGTCATGCATGAGATCAACAATCCCCTGGCGACCATCGCGGCGTGCGCGGCCGCCGTCGACGCCCGGCTCAGCAGCCACGCCGACGCCAGCGTCAAAGAGTTCCTCGACATCATCGACAAAGAGGTCCAGCGCTGCAGCAAGATCGTGGACGGGCTCCTCGAGTTCAGCCGCCATTCCTCGACTCGGCCCAAGAACTCGGTCCGCATCAATGACGTGGTCGAACGGACTCTGTTCCTCCTCAAACACCACAAGCGATTCAAGCGCCTGACCGTCACAACCGAGCTCCATGCCGGCGATCTCACCGTGCAGGCCAATGACGAGCAGTTGATCCAGGTCCTGATGGCGTTGCTGCTCAATGCGGTCGACGCCATGGTCGACGGCGGCACCCTCACCCTCACCACTCGGCTGGCAGCGGCCGGCGCGGAAGCCTTGATCGAGGTCCGGGACACCGGGCTCGGCATTCCCGCCGCCGAAGTGGCCAAGATCTTCGAGCCGTTCTACACCACGAAGCCGCCCGGACAGGGGACGGGATTGGGGCTGTCGATCGCCTACGGCATCATTCAGGATCACCGGGGCCGGATCGATGTCGAGAGTGCGTTTGGGCTCGGGAGCGTATTCACGGTGGTCCTGCCAACTGACGCCGGAGGCGGCCCGTGAAGCTCTTGGTCGTGGAAGACGATCGGATCGTCGGCCAGTACGTCAAACGCGGAATGGAAGAGCAGGGGTACCACGCCGATCTGGTTGATGACGGCCTCGAAGCCCTTCGCCTGGTGTCAGGGGGCCATTATGACCTCGTGATTCTGGACCTGCGGTTGCCGGGCATGACCGGGTACGAAGTGCTCCGCACCCTCAGGGATCGGGGTGTCACGACGCCAATTCTGGTGCTGACCGCCCAGGATGCCGTCGACCACAAGGTCCAGGCGCTCCGGGCCGGAGCGGACGACTATGTGACCAAGCCCTTCGCCTTCGAGGAGCTGCTGGCCCGGGTCGAGGCGATCGCTCGCCGCCCTCCCCAGTTGCGCTCGACCCGCCTCGTGGTCGGCGAACTGGAACTGGATACGGCGACCCGAGAGGTCCGCCGGAGCGGAAAGCTGCTCGACCTGACTCCGAAAGAATACACGGTCTTGGAGTATCTGATGCGCCATCCCGGGCGAGTGATGTCCCGGACCCTGATCACCGAGTACGCCTGGGACTACCACTTCGATCCCGGCACCAACATCGTGGATGTGGTGATCAACCGGCTCCGCAAGAAACTTGACGCCGGCCACGATCGAAAAACCCTCCATACCGTTCGCGGCATCGGGTACGTGGTCAAGGCCTGATCGATGCGATCCATCCGCCAGCGGCTCACGATCGGATACATCGTCGCGTTGTCGCTGACGGTCGCCATTTTCGGTACCGTGCTCTACCTCGATCGCCGCCAGGCCAACCTCACTGAGCTCGACAGCCGGCTCGAGGTCGAGGCCGACCTCACCTTGCAGTTCATGCGGGACCTCACCCGGACGATGGGCCGGCTGCCTCCGGTCATGGAAAGCGTCCAGCCGTTCTTCCAGCGGTTCCGCCACTACCTGGTGCTGGTCGGCCACGACGGCAGCACGATCCTCTCGATCGATCCAACCGGCAGCCTCGACTCGCTGGCGGTGAACCAGCTCCGCGATCTGGCCGATGCCGCGGGGTCGCGGCCGATCTTCGGAACCGCCAACGTGATTCCGGGCCGCCCGGCCATCCGGTACTACATCGCGGAGGTGACCGGGGCCGATCCCTCGCTCCAATCGATGCTGGTGGGCGCCGGCGTCGATGAGGTGCTGTTCGGGCCTGCCGCCTTGGCCCGGTCGATGTTGGTGATCGCCCCGTTTTTGCTGCTCATTTCGATCTTGACCGGGTCCTGGTTGGCGAGCACCAGTCTCAAGCCGCTCGAATCGACCATCGATGAGCTGACCGCGATTACCGACGGGCGGAGCCTCCATCGCCGGCTTCCGGTCGATCCGGGGAGTACCGATGAACTCGCCCGGATGTCCCACGCGGCCAACGGCATGTTTGCCCGGCTGGAGCAGAGCTTCGCGGCGCAGCAACGGTTCGTCGCCGAGGCGAGTCATGAGCTCAAGACGCCGCTCATGGTCCTTCGGGTTGGGGTCGAGCGCGCTCTCACCAACCCGAAGGTGCCCTCCGAGAGCCTTCAGCCGCTCGATGAGTCGCTCGAAGAGATCAACCGGATGTCGGAGCTGGTCGACAGCCTCTTGATGCTCGCGCGGGCCGACGAAGGCCGGGCGCCGCTGGCCGTCGCCGATCTCGACCTCCGGGACATTGTCAGCGAGGCGGCCGAGACCGCCCAGATCCTCGGCGAGGCCAAGAGCCTGAGTATTCGAACCGCGATCCCCGAGGTGCCCGTGATCCTGGCCGTCGATAAGACCCGGGTTCGCCAGCTCATCCTCAATCTGGTCACCAACGCGGTCAAGTACACCCAAGAGGGTGGAGAAATCGGCGTCGAGCTCGCCGATCTGGGCTTCGCCGTCCAATTGGTGGTCAGCGATACCGGCATCGGAATCGCCGCCGGCGATCTGGCACACGTCTTCGATCGGTTCTGGCGCGCCGACCCCGCTCGCACTCGCGACGACGAGCGGGCCGGCACCGGTCTCGGTCTCGCGATTACCAAGTGGATCGCCGAAGCCCACGGTGGTTCGATCGCGGTCCAAAGCCGACCTGGTAAAGGAACCGTATTTACCGTATCGTTGCCGAGGTCTTTGCCGTCTGTCGCGTCATCCACCAGCTAATCGTTCTGTTATCGTTTTGTCATCTGGCGGTCAGCCGAGTGCAACCCGGCCCTGCTTGATTGTGATACGTAACCGTTGACTCCTTTATCGGAGGCGCCTGGATGTTCGAAAACCTGATTGAATCGAAGCCCCAGAAGCAGCGAACCGTTGGCCAGACGATTACGTCGGCGGTGCTTCACGTCGTCGTGATTTACGGCGCCCTGCAGGCCACCTCGGGCGCAGCGGAAACGCTCAAGGCAATCCTCCAGGACACCACCATGGTGTTCCTGAAGCCGCCGGAACCACCGCCCCCCCCGCCGCCGACGACGCCGCCTCCGGACGCGATCGTCACCCAGAATCCGCCGCCGATGGGCTTCCAGACGGTCATGCCGCCGACGGAAATCCCGAAGGACATCCCGCCGGTCAATCTGAACGAGCGGTTCGACGCCAAGGATTTCAGCGGTAAAGGCGTCGAGGGCGGCGTGGCGGCCGGCATCGTCGGCGGCACCGGTCCGGTGTCCACGACGGAGACGTTCCTGGAAGCTGAAGTGGATGATCCGGTCTCGCCGATCAACTTCCAGAAGCCGCGGTATCCGCCGGTGCTCCAGCAGGCCGGTATTGCCGGCAGCGTCGACGTACAGTATGTGGTTGGCATCGATGGAAGAGCCGAGCGGGAGTCGTTCCGGATCCTCCGGAGCACGAACAAGGCGTTCGAAGAACCGGCTCGGGAAGCGATCCTTGCCTCGACCTTCAAGCCGGCCAAGATCAAGGGATCGCCGGTCCGTCAGCTAGTGCAGCAGCGGGTGTCGTTCACGATTGGGTCCTGACGGCGATACGGGATCGCCTCAATCACTTTGCAGCTAAACCTCACGAGTAAGGAGTCGCAAGATGGGCATTGATATTCTGGTTCTCTATGAGCACGCGAACACCTTCGCCCGTTTCATCGTGTGGCTATTGTTGGGTATGTCGTTCTTCTCGCTGACCATCGCGATCGGCAAGTTGATCAAGATCAGCAAGAGCACCGCCGCCACCCGGAAATTCGCTCCCCAATTCTCGCGCGCCATTCAGGAAGAGCAGCTCGACCAGGCCATTGCTCTCGCTGAAAAGAATCAGGCCAGCCACGTCGCCAAGGTGTTGGGCGGCGCGTTGACCGAGGTCAAGCCCCTCCTCCGCGACCGGGCCACGATCACCGCGGCCGACATCAATTCGGCCGAGCGCGCCGTGGAGCGGCAGATG
>JANPEL010000093.1:0-3174 GCA_031431925.1 Gemmatimonadota bacterium
ATGGCGCTCCGCCGGCTGGGGCACCGCGGGATCTTGGTGGACTTGCTCCCGAACGACCGAGACGACGATCACCTGATCGCGATCTACCGACACGGCGGGTTGCTCGGGGCCATCGCCAAGTCGAACTACTCGGGGCTCCGATCGCGAGAACCGGTCTACCGGGGGATTCGCGAGTTGGTCATGTCCTACTTCGAGGGGCACTTCAACGCGCTCGGCGAACGGACCCTCCGGGCCTACGCTTACCCGCTTGATTTGGCGCGGTTCGATGCCCGGGGTTGGATGTGGGATGACGCCGCGCTGGAGGCGATCGGGGATGCCCTGAATGACCGCCGGTTCGTCACCCTGATTTCCCCCGCGATGGCCCGCCGGCTCACCGTAGTCGACGAGCGGTCGAAGCAGGCGGGGTTGGTCGGCGTCCGGCGGGACCAGCTCTATCAGCCGCCGACGCCGGGGCGCTCGAGATAGCTGCGAACCTTCCAGGATCGTCCCCAGAGATACAGGACCATGACCCATTCGGCTTCGATCATCTTGGCAACCCCATCGGCATCTATTCGATCGTACCGGAGGGCCCCAATCACATAGGCCAGGTTCCCGCTCGCGTCGAAATCGAGCGGCGTGAGGTGGTAGCCGCTGATCCGGGGCAGCCAACCGGTCAAAGAATCACCCACCGCCGGGCGCCCCTCGGCCAACAGGCCGAGCGGCGAAAACATCACGGCATCCATCAGGAGCTTGTCGAGCCGTTTCTGGTTCCGGCCGGAGATCTGGTCGCTCCAATCAGCCAACACCGGCTTAACCTCCTCGAACGCCCGAGCGCGGGCCTCCTCCCGCAGATTCTTCCGACCTTCGTAGACGCTCTGACCGGGCAGTTGGGCAGATGCAGGCGTCGCCCCGACCGCCATCACGGCCGCCAGCAGGAAGCCCAGCGATCTCAACCCGGCACCGCGCGATCCGTGATGTCGAGGCCCCGGTCGATGATCGCAAACCCTTCCCGGAGTTCGGCCTCAGTGATGCAGAGCGGTGGGTTGGTGAAAAAGTAGTTCCAGCGGACCATCGTGTAGAGGCCCTCTTCCCGAAAGAAGCGGTTGAGCGCGCCCATCTCCTCCGAGGTGCCGTTGAACGGGGCCATCGGCTCCATCGTTGGGCGGTTCCGAACCAGCTCGATGATCCCGAAGAGGCCGATCGACCGGACCGCGCCGACGGACCGGTGCTTGGCGGCGAGTTCCGCCAGCAGCTGTTGCATGACGCCGCCGACCCGGGCCGCGTTCTCCACCAACTGGTCGTCTTCCATGACGTCGATGGTCGCGAGCGCCGCCGCGCAGCAGGTCGGGTGGCTGTTGTAGGTGAGACCGCCGTAGAACACCTTATCGTTGAAGTGTTCGGCCAGATGGCGGCGCATCCCGAGGGCCCCAAGCGGCAGATAGCTGCTCGTGAGTCCTTTGGCCATGGTGATGAGATCCGGCACCACATTCCAATGATCGACGGCAAACCATTTCCCGGTGCGCCCGAAGCCGGACATCACTTCGTCGGCGATCATCAGGATCCCGTATTTGGTACAGAGGGCCCGAATCCCTTCCAAGTAGCCCGGTTGGGGAATCAGAATCCCGTTCGTACCCGTCACCGTCTCGAGAATCAGGCCGGCAATCGTGCTCGGGCCTTCGAGCTGGATGATTTCCTCGATCGCCGCGAGCGACCGGTCCACGGGATCCCACCCGCGCTGAATCCCGTGGTATTCGTCCGGAAAGCGAATCACGCCGGGCATCCCGGGTTCGGCGGCCCACCGCCGAGGGTCGCCGGTCAGGGTAATCGCGCCGGCGGTTGCGCCATGATACGAGCGATACCGGGCCATGATCTTGTGGCGACCGGTGTAGAACCGGGCCAGCTTCACGGCGTTCTCATTGGCCTCGGCGCCGCCATTGGTGAAGAAAAAGGTATCGATGTCACCTGGGCACAGTTCGGCCAGCTTCGCGCCCAGCCGGGCCCGGGGTTCCGTGGCCATGAAAGGGTTGGCATACGCCAAGGTCGTCAACTGTTGAGTGATCGCGTCGACCACCCGCCGGTCGCCGTGGCCGATGTTGACCGACATCAGCTGGCTATTGAAATCGAAGAAGCGCTTCCCTTCCGGGGTCCAGAAATAGATCCCCTCGGCGCGGGCGATGGCAATCGGATCGACCTTGGACTGAGCGGACCACTCGTAGAGCGTGTGCCGCTTGGTCAGTGCGATGATCTCGGGGCCGGTCAGGGAATCGACGGAGTGGGTCATGGATCGGGTCCAGGCGGGTGGTGGGCAGGTCGGTCGTTCAGCCGTCAAAGGTCGTCAGAGCCGCGGGGTCCAGGCAAGGGCAACCTCTGGGGAAAAACAATGAGGCCCCGCAATCCGAAGATCACGGGGCCTCAAGGGGGGTGGCTGACGACGGCCTACTCTCCCACGACCTCTCAGTCGTAGTACCATCGGCGCTACAGGGCTTAACGACCGTGTTCGGAATGGGAACGGGTGTGGCCCCTGCGCGCTAGTCGTCAGCCAATCTTACGCTACCGGGGTTGATGGTTCGAGCGGTATGCGGTCTGCAATCCGTCTTCGCCCCTGTATACCAGGGGAGGAAGGTTCGGACGACGTGTGACCACACCGGCCTCGAGTCAACCACCGATAGGGGCGCCCTACGGGGCGCCCAAAGATCGGCAATCGAGAGAACTGGATGATGTCGTAGGTAGGGGTGGGTATCAAACCCACCCGGAATCAAAACCAATGGAAGAGATCAAACTTCACGGGCGATTAGTAGCGCTCGACTGAAGGCCTTGCAGCCCGTACATCTGCGCCCTATCAACCTGGTAGTCTCCCAGGGCCCTTTAGGAACCTTACGGTCCAGGATTGTTCATCTTGGGGACAGTTTCCCACTTAGATGCATTCAGCGGTTATCTGCGCACGACGTCGCTACCGGGCGATGCCCCTGGCGGGACAGCCCGTACACGGGAGTTCGTTTCGTCCCGGTCCTCTCGTACTAAGGACGACTCCCCTCAACAATCCCACGCCCACAGCGGATACAGACCGAACTGTCTCACGACGTTCTGAACCCAGCTCATGTGCCACTTTAACCGGCGAACAGCCGGACCCTTGGGACCTTCTCCAGCCCCAGGATGTGACAAGCCGACATCGAGGTGCCAAACCGCGTCGTCGAT
>JANPEL010000094.1:0-14631 GCA_031431925.1 Gemmatimonadota bacterium
GTCATACCGTCACCTCCGCGGCGGGGGCCTCGGCCGCGAGCGCCGAGGCGGTGGCGAGCAGGGGCGTGAGGTACTCATCCAGGAATTCGCGGGTTTGCTCCGGCGCCCGTCCAACGTACCGGGCCGGATCGAGTTCGGCGCGGAGTCGGTCGGCCCCGAGCGAGGCAAACTCGGGGGCGCCCGAGAGCCGCTCCAGAAGGTCGTTCGGTCCACCCTCGCTGACCTGCTTGGACACCAGGTGACTGGCCTGGCGAATGATCTCGTGGAGCGCCTGGCGGTCGCCCCCGGCCTGAACACCAAGCATCATCCAGCGCTCCGTCGCCATGAAGGGCATCTGATCGGCCACGTGGCGACCGATGACCGGTTCGCGGACCTCGATCCCGCTGGCGATGTTGGTGGCCAACACCAGAATCGCGTCGGTGGCGAGGAATGCCTCGGGCAACGTCAACCGCCGGTTGGCGCTGTCGTCCAGGGTCCGTTCGAGCCACTGGGTGGCGGCCGTGTGGGCCGTGTTGCCGGTCAGGGAAATGACGAACCGGGCCAGCGCGTTGATGCGTTCGGCCCGCATCGGGTTTCGCTTGTAGGCCATCGCACTCGAACCGATCTGCTCCGCCTCGAACGGCTCGAGCAACTCGCCTTCGTGCTGTAGCAGACGCAGATCGGAGGCCATCTTGGAGGCGGATTGAGCAATGCCGCTCAGAACATCCAGCGCCATACTGTCGAGCTTCCGGCTGTAGGTCTGGCCGGTGACCGGCATCGAGGCGGAAAACCCCAGCCGTCGAGTCACCTGGCGGTCCAACTCCCGGACCTTGTGGTGGTCGCCGCCGAACAGTTCGAGAAAGGACGCCTGGGTGCCGGTGGTGCCCTTGCACCCCCTGGTGCGGAGGGTGCCGAGCCGGTGGGTGAGTTCCTCGAGATCGAGGGCGAAGTCTTGGGCCCAGAGGGTGGCGCGCTTCCCGACGGTGGTGAGCTGGGCCGGCTGGAAGTGGGTGTAGGCCAGGCACGGGAGGGCCGCGTACCGATCGGCAAATTGTCCGAGGGCGCGGGCCAACGCCACCAACCGGCCGAGGAGGAGCTGAAGACTCTCGCGGATCACGATCATGTCGGCATTGTCGGTGACGAACGCGCTGGTGGCGCCGAGATGGAGATACGGCCGGGCCGCTGGAGCTTGATCGCCCAGGGCATGGACGTGCGCCATGACGTCGTGCCGGAATCGGCGCTCGTACGTTGCCGCGACCGCCAAGTCGCAGTCATCGAGGTGGGCGGTGATCTCCTCGAGGGCCGCGGCCGGGATGTCGAGGCCCAATTCCCGCTCCGTCTCGGCCAGGGCCAGCCAAATTCGTCGCCAGAGGCCGATCTTGTGCCGCTCGCTCCAGAGGCGCTGCATGGCCGCCGAGGCGTAGCGGCTTCCGAGGGGCGATTGGTAGCGGGCGTCGTCGGTCATCGGAAGCTCAAGGTAGTCGACGCCAAATTTCCCTGCCGCTCGAACGTGATAGTGAAGGCCTGTTGGGATCCGAGTGCTCCGAGTTCACTCTTGACCTCGGCGGCGGTGGCAATGGGCCGTCGATTGATCCATCGAATGACGTCGCCCTCGCGAAGCCCGGTGGCCCGGCTGACTTCATCGGTAATCCGGAAGATCAGGGCGCCCCGATCGGAACGGATTTGCCGCTCGGCCTGGACCCCGGGCGTCACGGTGATCAACTCGAGGCCGCTAATGACGCTGACCCGGGCGGCCGTGACGCTCGGCAAATCACCGGTGATGATCCGCCGGGACTCGACCGCGCCGGCCGGCGTTCGCTTGAAGCGAACCGCCACGGTATCGCCGACGTGGAGGTCGAGCTTGACGGCCTCCCAGTCAAGGTAGTTCCGGAGCTGGCGTCCGGCAGCCTCGACCAGGACGGCGCCCGCCTCGAGGCCGGCTCGCGCGGCCGGGCCCGCTGGGGTCACTTCGGCGATCCGGACCCCGCCGGCGCTCTTCCAGTCCCGCATCGAACTGGCATCGCCGACCGTGAGCCCGGTCCAGGCTCGGCGGACCGCGCCGCTCTTGACGATCTCGTCGGCGACCCGGATGGCCCGCTCGATCGGAATCGCGAAGCCGAGGCCGATCGATCCGCCGGAGTTGGAGAAGATGAAGGAGTTGACTCCGATGACCTCGCCCAGGGAATTGGTCAGCGGACCGCCCGAGATGCCGGGATTGATCGAGGCATCGGTCTGAATCATGTCGAGATAGAGGCCCGACTGGGTGTTGTTCGGTAGCACGTTTCGCCGGGTGGCGCTGACGACGCCGGCGGTGACGGTCGGCTCCGAGTTGCCCAAGAGGTAGGTGTACGGATTGCCTAACGCTACGACCCACTCACCGATCAGGATGTCGGTGCTCTTGCCGATGGCGGCGACCGGCAGGTCCTCGGTGATTTTCAAGACCGCGATGTCGGTCGTCGGGTCTTCGCCGAGGAGGCGAGCCGTGAAATCCCGGCCATCGGCGAGCGAGACGGTGATCGAGTCGGCGTTGTCGACGACATGCTGGTTGGTGATAATGATGCCGCCCGGGCGGACGACGAAGCCGGTGCCGTACCCCTGGATCTGGCGTTCCTGGCTCCGGGGGACAAAAAACGAGAAGAAGTCCATCGGGTCGCCGGCCGGCACCTGTCGTCGGGAGACCACGCTGATTGAGACGACGGACCGCGCGACCCGGGCGGCCGCATCGACGATCGCGGTCCGGCGGGAGGTCGTGAGCGCCTGGTTCTGCGCCGATCGCTGGGCGTTGGCCGAATCGACGAGCGGGGGCATGGCCGGCTTGGCGGAGCAGGCCACGGACGCCGCCCCCAGCACGACGGAGGAGATTAGGAGCCGGAAGGAAGCGCGAACCATTCGTCTGGGTACACCGCGGTGATGAAGTAGAGGCCTTGCGCCGGTGCCGGCGGACTGGTCCGCACACCGGGGTCCAAGGCCAAGAGTCGGTCCATGTCGGCGAGCGCCCGACGCCCGAGGGCCACATCCACCATCGTACCGACCAGCATCCTCACCATATGATGGAGGAACCGGTCGGCCCGAATCGTGAATTCCATGCCCTGATCGGCGGGCCGGAGTGCCCAGCGGGCTTCCCGAATCTCGCATCGGGTATGGGGCCGCTTCGATCGGAGCACCGAAAACGCCTTGAAATCGTGCGTTCCCATGATCCGCCCGGCGGCCACATCGAGCCGGCCGGCGTCGAGGGCGATTCCGAGCGGCCACTCGTAGCGCCGGCGGAACGGCGACCGCGACAGTCGGTCGGTGCCGATCAGGTACCGGTAGCGCCGCTCCGTGGCCGCCCGGCGGGCCTGAAAATCGGCCACCGTTTCCCGCACCTCGCCCACGAAACAATCGGCCGGCAGCAGCGCATTCAACGCTCGATTCAACAGAGCCGGGGTCCAGCGATCGGGGAGGGTCATACTTACCCCTAAACCCAAAGCATGGACCCCGGCGTCGGTCCGTCCTGCCGCGTGCGCGCGCACCGATTGGCCCGCGAGCCGCCCAAGAACGGCCTCCAACTCAGCTTGTACCGTGCGACCTTCACGCTGCCGCTGCCAACCGACGAAGGCAGTGCCATCAAATTGGAGCGTCGCGAGAAACGTTCGCGGCATGAGGAATGGAATTTAGGCGGACGACGGCTCTGACGGTAGGACGTCGGGAGAGGTCGAGCCGACCCTCCCCTTGGCGGCTCGCGGGACTATTGGTACCGGCGAATGACCCCGACCACGACCCCTTGAATCATGACATCGGATTCCGGAAAACGGAGGGGTTGGACGTTCGGGTTGGCCGGCTGGAGCCTGACCCACCCGCCGGCCTCCCGGTAGTACCGTTTGACCGTCGCCTCAGCCCCGTTGACCAAGGCGATGACCATCTCGCCGTTGTCGGCCGCTTGCCGGCCGTGGATGACGACAAAATCGCCGTCGACGATGTGATCGTCGATCATGGAATCGCCCCGGACCTTGAGGGCGTAGTTGGGGCCCCGGCGGCTCAGCATCTGGTCGGGTACCGAGAGGGTCTCGCCGTGGACGACCGCCTCGATCGGGGCTCCGGCCGCCACGAGGCCCAGGAGCGGAATCTCGGTGGCCCCCGCCGTGCCCTTCGGCGGCAGGACTTCGATCGACCGGCTCTCGTTGTAAGTGCGCCGGATGTAGCCTTTTCGTTCCAGATTGGTCAGATGCTCGTGAACCGTCGCCAGCGACTGGAACCCGAAATGCTCCGCGATTTCCTCAAAACTCGGCGCATAGCCGTGGTCGCGGATGTGGAGCTCTAGGTAGCTCAAGATCTCTTTTTGACGCTTGGTCATGGCCATGGGTGGTCTCCTTGGGGCACGGGGCTCAACGCCAGACCCGAAACTATCCCAAAGTACCCGAACGCGACCCGAACCGCAACCCGGAGGTCGTTGTCGCCATGGAACTTGGCAACTACTTATCTTGGTGACTTCCGCCGCCGGGGCCGCCAATTCGGCCCGAGCGGAGGTCGTCCGGACTGACCTGGGGGAGAGACTGACCACCGACATCGATTCCGCGGAGGCGGCAGCCCTGCCGGTTCCGCCGCAGGCAATCGAGGAACTGATCCGCGCCATCGTCAAGGCGGTGCGGGCATTTCAGATGTATCTCCCCAACAATCCGATCTATCAGCGCTCCGTCGACGGGATCCGGTCGGCGTTTCATCCGATCTGGTCGTCCGTTCCCGAGCTCACCATCCGGGTGGTCGAGACCGATTTGATCTGGGAAGATCAGGTGGTGTATCACCAGCCCACCAAGTCGGAGAGCTTTGCCTGGACCCTCTACAAAGATGGCCTTCGAATTCTGACCCTTCGCCCGGGCGCCGAAGAAGAAGAGCTCGCGGTATTTCTGCAGACGGTGGTCCGGGCCCGCCTGCTGGCGGCCGACGCGGGCGACGATCTCCTGACGCTCCTCTGGGAGCATAATTATTCCCTGATCGACTACCGTTTTGCGGAGGTCATTACCGACACCCTGACGATTCTCGATCCCCAGGCGGTCGACATGGGGATGGCCGGGCCGGATCCCTACCAGCAGGCCCAGACCCAACAGAAAGTTCGCGACGAACTTGGGACGGTCGGTCCGGGGATGATCGATCTCGATGAGTTCGATGCCACCCTCTACTTCCTCGATGAAAACGAGATCAACGCACTGAAGCAGCAGGTCGACGACGAATACACCCAGGATATCCGGACCTCGGCGTTGGCGGCGTTGTTCGACATCTTCGAGACCCAGCCGGTCTTGGCGGTTCGGGAAGAAATCATCACGATTCTCGAGTCAATGTTTCCGAACCTGCTGAGCCGGGGGGAATTCCGGACGGTCGCCTGGATCCTTCGCGAACTTCGGTTGATCGGCAGCCGGGCCGGGGTCCTGGATGCGGCGGTTCGCGGGAAGCTCGACTCGTTCGAGAACCGGCTCAGCGAACCGGCGATTCTGGCCCAGATGCTCCAAGTCGTCGACGAGGCCGCCGGGATGGCCCAAGATGACGACATGACTGAATTGTTGAAGGAGCTTCGGGTCCCGGCCCTCGAGCCGTTGCTGGCCCACCTGCCGAAGGTCCGGAACGCCCGGGCCCGGGCCGTCCTCGAGACTGCCGCCGACCGGATCGCTCGCGCCCATCTGGACGACTTCCTCGACTTGCTTCGGGACCGGACGTCCGCCGGGTTGCTGGGCGCGATTCAGGTTTGCCGGCGGATCGGTCTTCAGCCGGCCGTGGCCCAACTGGGTGATCTGCTCGGCCACAAGGAGGACCCGATTCGGTTGGCCGCCGTGGAAACGCTCGGCACGCTCGGGACACCGGGCGCGCTGGCCCTGCTCGAGCGGGGCCTTGATGATCCGGACCGGGCGGTTCGGTTGGCGGCGGTCAGCGTCGTCGCGGCGCGCGGCTTCAAGGGCTCGTTGAAGCGACTCGAGGCCGTGGTCCAGGGCCGGGCGCCGCATGAACTCGAGCGAGCCGAAAAGCGCCAGTTCTTCGAGGCCTATGCGGTCGTGGCGGGGCCGTCGGCGCTCGGGCTGCTCGGAGACATCCTCGAACCGAGAGGGCTCTTCAAGCGGAAGGAATCGCCGGAGACCCGAACCTGCGCCGCCTATGCCATCGCGAAGATCCGTAACGAGCAGGCCCGCGGCCTGCTCGAGCGGGCCGCGAACGACAAGGAACTTTCCGTGCGTAATGCCGCGGCCCGGGCGCTCCGGGAGTGGACCGAATGACCGACGACCGATCGAAACACCCAGGGGCTCGCGAAGCGGGTGACGAGGCGTTTATCCGGTCGTCCGGCCGGGGGTTGCTCCTGACGTTGCACTCGACCCTCCGGTCTCTCAAGCTCTATCCGGTCGAAAACGCGACCGTGCAGAAGACGCTCGACGAACTCCAAAACGGTTCGGCCGCGTTCCTGGCCGCCGAGGCCGATATCGAGCTCCGGCTCTCGGGCGATTTCCTGTTCCTCAACTCGGTCCGGCTTCGGCTCGAGCTCGACAACTTTGCGGCGTTCAGCGGCGTGCTCTCCATCTTCCGGGCGTTTGACATCGGGGTCATGCGGGTGCACAGCGGGGTCGAACGCCGTGAGTGGCTCGCGTTCCTGAGCATCATGCTCAGTCTGGCGGCGCAGCCGTTGGAAGACCGGTACGTCGCGCTGATCGAACGATTGGGCTCGGCCAACGTGCCCAACATCGACCTCGAGCCCAGTTCGGAAACCGCGGAGGATATCGGCGGCGAACGCGAGGCGAAAGAAGTGGCCAAACGAACCTACGCCCAAGGCGTTGCGGTCACCAAAGAGGTCGTCAACTCGGTCCGGATGGGCCGCACGTCGAGCCTCAAGAAGGTGAAACGGGCGGTCCAAATGATCGTCGACCAAGTCCTGGTCAACGAAACGTCAATCATGGGTCTGACCACCCTTCGAGACTACGATGAGTACACCTTCATGCACTCGGTCAACGTGTGCATCTTCGCCGTGGCGCTCGGTCGGAAAATCGGCTTCAGCAAGTTGCAGCTCTACGACCTTGGGATGACCGCGCTGCTGCACGATATCGGCAAAGCCCGGGTTCCGATCGAGATCACCAACAAGACCTCGAGCCTCGAGGACGCCGAGTGGCGCGAGATGCAGGCGCATCCGTGGCGCGGCGCGATGACCCTGTTCAGTCTCCGGGGCTACGACGAGATCCCGTACCGGCCGATTCTGGTGGCCCACGAACACCATATGAAGACCGATTTGACTGGGTACCCTCGGCATATCCGGCCCCGGACCTTGGGTTTGTTTTCGCGGATCGTGGCCGTAGCCGACGGGTTCGATGCCGCGACGACCCGCCGGTCGTACCAGACCACGCCCATCGAACCGGATCAGGTGCTGAAGGAAATGTGGAGCAATCCCCGGCGCGGCTATGACCCCATGATCGTCAAGGCGCTGATCAACCTGATCGGGGTGTATCCGATCGGCACCTGTGTGATTCTCGATACGTTCGAGGTGGCCCTAGTGGCCACGACCGCCACCGATCGGGAGCATCTCAACCGGCCGATGGTCCGGATCGCGATCGACGCCAACGGCGGGATTGTGTTGCCGCCGGGTATCGCGGTTGACCTCCAGGAGCGGTCGCCCGAGGGGCTGTTTCTCCGGTCCATCGTGAAGGTGACGAACCCGGAGCGGTATGCCCTCGTTCCCGGAGATTTTTTCGTCTGACCGCCGCCCCGGTGCAGAGCGGCGCGGAGCGTTTCGTCCTTCGGTACGCCTCGGTGCTTGCCGTCGGAGGACTCGCCGTCACGGTGGCGGGGGCGGTGCTGGATTTTCGGTGGCTCCTCGATCCTGGGGTTCCGCTGGCCCTGGCCCTCAGCGTCGTGCTCCTCCGGTCGGCGCCGGTCCGGCTCAGCAAGTTCTCCTACCTGACCCAGACCGGCGTGGCGGCCCTGGTCGGCGCGGCGGCCGCCCCGGCGGCGAGTGTCGCGATCGGCCTCTGGGTCGGGACCGTGGTGACCGATTGGGCGGTGCTTCGGAAAACGCCCTGGGCCACCGCGGTCAATGCCGGCCGCGAAGTGCTCGGCTTTGCGATTGCATACGGGTTTTACGCCGCGACGGTGCAGTGGATTGGTCTCGCGACGCTTCACCTCGAGTTTCTCCCGGCCGCGGCGGTGTTCGCCGGGGTGTATTTCTTCATGACCCGGGCCTTGTTCTACTTTTCGTTGCTGGTCCGGGGCAAGCTGACGGCCGACGACCGCGGGTTCCTGCTCCGGTGGGAGGTTGTGTCCTTTTTGGTATCGGTGCTCGCCGCAGCGATTGTCGTCTGGGCCATTACCTCGCTGGCGCCGGCCGGGTGGTTTCCGGTCGCGATCGCGCTCGGGGTGCTCGGGTTCCTCACCCGAATGTTGCTCGAGGAGGCGATCGCCGCCGAGGACCTGAATAAGGTCCACATGATGCAATCGACCATCACCAGCAACGTCAGCCTCCGGTTGTCATTCGAACAGCTGGAGGAGTTGGCGTACCGGTTGCTCGACTGGGGCGATTTTCGGGTTTACCGTGGCGCGGCCGCCCCCGCGCTGGCGTATCGGGCCACCAGTGGTCGGCCCGACCGCGGCGATCCGGATCGCGGATTCGAGCCGCTCAGGCGCCAGGCCATCGAGCGGGGCGAATTGCTGGTCGTCGAGGACACCCGGCAGCGGCCGGGGCTCGATGGCAACGAGGCGGTGCGCACCCTGGTCATCCAGCCGTTGCGGTTCGCGGATCAAGCGTTGGGGACGCTCGAACTCGAATACCACAAGCGGTATCACTACCGGGCCCGGGATTTGGCCGCCATCTCGGCCATCGGGACCCAACTGTCCACCGCGATCCACATTGCCGAGCTCCGGCGGCCGCTCTTCGAAACGGTCGAGCAGATCGGGGCCCAGTCGCAGGCGCTGGCCCGGGCCACCAACTCCCTTCGATCCTCGGCGATGGCCTTGGCCTCGGCGTCCGAGAACATGCGGCGGGAAGCCGCCACGCAAGAGTCGTTTGCGCGCCACGGTCTCGACACGACCACTCAGCTGTCGGCGCGGGCCGAGCGAGCGGCGACGGCGGGGGCCCGCGCCGCCCGGGTCAGCCAGCGGGCGGCCACCGACGCGGCCAAGCACCGCTTGGGAATCGGCGAGGCGATCGAACGGCTGGTTCGGGTCCAGGCGTTCGTCGGGGACAGCTCGCGCCAAGTCACGGCGTTAGGCGCCACGACCAGCCGGATCCGGGGGTTCCTCAGCTCGATCCAGGAATTGGCGGAACTGACGAACCTGATCGCCCTGAATGCCTCGATCGAAGCCACCAGGGCCGGAGACGCGGGTCGCGGCTTTGCGGTGGTGGCCCAGGAGATCCAACAGCTCGCGATTCAAAGCGCCAAAGCGAGCGAAGAAGCCGCCGGCTTGGCGGCCGACATCTCCCGGGAAACCGCCGCCATTGCCGAGCAGATGGCCCGCGGCGAAGAGCTCGTTGCCGGCGTCGGCCAGGTCAGCAACGAGGCCGCCGGAGCGCTCGACGCGATCGTCCAAGCCACCCAGGAAGCGGGCGAGCATGCCCGAACCATCGCGGAATCGGAAGCGGAGCAGGAGCAGGGAAGCCGCCGGCTCGCCGATCAGATCCGGCAGTTGGCCGAAACCTCGGTCCGGATGAGGGGTGAGACGGAATCCCTCGCGGGCCAAGCGGCGGAGGCGAGCCGTGGGCAGGCCGAACTCGACTCAGCGATCGCCGAGCTCCAGCGGGTGGCCGGCGACCTCAAGAGCTTGGCCCGCCATTTTGCCGTCGAGGGCTGAGCCGTGGAGGCGGTGACCACGGCGGCTGGACTCCGACGAATCCTCGCGGAATGGCGCCTAGCGGGGCTCCGGACGGCGCTGGTGCCCACGATGGGTGCCCTCCACGAAGGCCACCTGGCGTTGGTCGACCAAGCCAAGCAGCGGGCCGATCGGGTGGTGGCCACCATCTTCGTCAATCCGCTGCAGTTCGGTCCGGAGGAGGACCTGGCCCGTTATCCCCGCGATCTCGAGCGCGATCGGGGGTTGCTGGGTGGGCGCGGCGTCGACGTGGTGTACGCCCCGGCGGTGGCCGAGATCTACCCGGCTCTGCCCCTGGTCACGATCGACCCCGGACCAATGGCCGGCGTCCTCGAAGGGGCGGTTCGGCCCGGCCATTTTGCCGGTGTGCTCACGGTGGTTGCCAAACTCTTCCACCTGGTCGGGCCGGATGTGGCGTGTTTCGGGCAAAAAGACATTCAGCAAGCCGTGCTCGTTCGGCGGATGGTGGCCGATCTCGACTGGCCGATCGAGGTCGTGGTGGTCCCCACGGTTCGGGACGCCGACGGTTTGGCCCTGAGCAGTCGGAACCGGTTCCTCTCCCCTCCCGAACGTCAGCAGGCCTTGGTGCTTTCCCGGATGCTTCAGACGGTGGAGTCCGCCTGGTTGGCTGGCGTGCGAGGCGGCGCCGCGTTGCTCGAGGTTGGACGCGAGGTGTTGGCGAGGGTGCCGGCGGTCCGCATCGACTACGCGGTGATCGTCGATCCGGCGCGGCTCGACGCCCTCGACGCGGTGGTTCCCGGGGCGATCGCGGCCGTCGCGGCGCGGGTGGGCACCACCCGATTGATCGACAACGTGATTCTTGCCGAGCGCGGATCGTGATCCCGGCCTGGGCCGCCATGGGGCCGGATCGCCTCGCCCATGTGCAGCGGGTCGTCGGGCTCGTCGATCACTGGGCCGTCGCTATGCGGGTACCCGAGTCCGAGCGGCATCGGTGGCTTCGGGCCGCCTGGCTGCACGATGCGCTCCGGGATGCCGACCCAACCGAGTTGGCGCGGTGGGCGCCCGATGCGGTCGGTCCGATTGACCTCTGGCATGGGCCGGCCGCCGCGGCTCGCGCGCTGGCGGAAGGGGAAACCGACCGGGGCGTGCTCGACGCGGTTCGGTTTCACTCGGTTGGCTCCGCCGACTGGGACCGGGCCGGCCAAGTCCTCTACTGCGCCGACTTTCTCGAACCCGGCCGGGAATTCGACCGCGCTGCCCGGGCCGCGTTGGCCGAGCGCCTGCCGACCGAGTTCGATGCGGTGTACTTCGAAGTGGTGCGACGGCGGCTGTCGGATTTGATTCGCTCCGGATGGACCCTTCCCGATTCGACGGTTCGTTTATGGAATTCGCTGGCAGGCGCCGGGTAGCCGCCATCGCGGTCGTGGCCCTGGCGGGGGTGGTGGCGGCAGCGCTGGTGTGGCGGGGAGCCGGTGCGGCGGACCTCGTCGGTGCCCAGGCTCCCGCCGCGCTACCGGGGATTGTCATCGAGGTTCGAAACGGCACCTCGCGGAGCGGCCTGGCCAGACAGGCAGCCCGGTTGCTTCGGGAGCGAGGAGTCGACGTGATCTTCGTCGGGACCTCGTCCGCCCGGCCGGACTCGACCACCGTATTGGTTCGGCGGGGAAGTGTGGTTCGGGGGCATGAACTGGCCCGGCTACTCGGCGGAGCGCGGGTTCGGTCGGAGCCCGATTCGCTGCTCCGGGTCGATCTCACAGTCCTGCTCGGCGCCGATTTTCGGCTCCCGAAGGGGCGCCTTCCCCTGTAGGTCCCTTGCGTCGCCCGTTACCGCGATCACGATATCCATGACGTTGGTGCCGGTCAGACCGGGGCGGAGGAGTCCGCCGATGCTGGCAAGGGCGGGATGGGCATCGTGGCGAGCCAGCGCCCGACTGGGGTCGAGGCCCGCTGCCCTGATGGCGGCCCAACTGTGGCGATCGACAACCGCGCCGCCCGCCTCGGTCGGACCGTCTCGGCCATCAGTGCCCCCCGCGAGCAGGACGATGTCTTGATCGCTCGCGGTGGCCGCCAGGACCTCCGCCGCGGCGAGCGCTAATTCTTGGCAGCGCCCGCCCAGTCCGTGATCCTCTTCCAACGAGACCGTGGTTTCGCCGCCCCAAATCCAGGCCCGGGGCCCGCCGGCGTCCGCCGCCACGAGCCGGCCGAGGGTCCGTCCGGCCTCGGCGGCTTCGCCGGTGAGCAGGGTGTCGGTGTCGACGACCTGGTAGCCTAACGCCCGGGCTCGCTCCGCGGCGTGGACCCGCGCGACCGCGTTCGATCCGATCACCCGGGACCGGACGCCGGCAAAGGCCGAGTCGGCGGGCTTCGGCGTTTCGGGCAGGTCGCCCCGTTCCACCCGGTCGAGCACGCGCCATGCGAAGTCGGGCACGGTCACGGATTGCGGTACCCGCTGGAGGATTCGCCGGATCTCGCCGGCGGTGGACGGATCCGGCGCGGTCGGGCCGGACCCGATATCGGCCAAGTCGTCGCCGGGGACGTCGGACAACGCAAACACCCGGAGCGTCGCGGCGCGGAGGGCGTGGGCCAAGCGGCCGGCCCCCCACTGGGAAAACCGCTTCCGAACCCGGTTCAAGTCGCCGATCGGGAGACCGGCTTGGCCGAGGGCCCGGATGAGCACCAGGTATTCCGTCGGCGATACTTCGGATACCGGGGCGCCGATCAGGCTGGTGGTGCCTCCCGACAGCAGGACCCAGACGTCCTCGCGGGGCTCGATCTCGGCGACCGCGACGGCCAGGGCGCCCGCGGCGGCCGTCGAGTTCCGGCCGGGGAGCGGATGATCACCGGCGACCCGGATCAGCCGGGGATCGGGCGGGCTCCCCGCGTCGGGCGTCACGACCAAGCCGCCGGCAATCGGCACGTCGAGACGGTCGAGGTGCTGGACCGCGGCAGCGGCCATCGCGTAGGACGCCTTGCCCAGGGCGATCAACCGGACCCGCTCCGGGGGCGGTGTGGTGGCGAGCGCCTGGGTCAGGGCCCGGCTGGGTTCGACACCGCGGATGGCGGCGTCGTACATTGAGATGGCGTCGTGGCGGAGTTGGTCGAGTCGGCGAGACACGGCGGGCAATATACCTCCATCCCTCACCCGAGTGACGGTCGGATGACCGAGCATATTCCCCGGATCTATGGACTCCACCGGCTCCCGGCCGAGGCGGAGCGACGCTTGGCGGGCCGGTTCGCGATCGACTGGAATACCGACGACCGGGATCTGCCGCCCGAGCAATTGGTTGAGCTCAGCACCCAGTACGACGGCCTGGTCACGACCGTGACCGATCGGCTCCCTGAGTCTGTTTTCGCCGCGAGCGGGCGCCGGATTCGGGTGGTCGCCAACTTCGGCGTGGGGGTAAACCTGATCGACCTCGCGGCCGCCCGGCGCCAGCGGGTTGTCGTGACGAACACACCCGATGTGCTCACGGACTGCACCGCCGATTTGACCTTGGCGCTGATCCTGATGGCCTTTCGCCGTCTCGGGGAGGGCGAACGGCTGATCCGGTCCGGCGGGTGGCTCGGCTGGCGGCCGACCCATCATCTGGGCCACCGGATGTCGGGCCGGACGTTAGGCATCGTCGGGATGGGGCGGATCGGCCTGGCCGTGGCCCGGCGGGCCCGCCACGGGTTCGGCATGGATATCCGGTACGCCGGCCGCTCGCCGCTTCGGGCCGATGTGGTCGCCGAGTTGGGGGCGGTCCGGCTCGACCTGGACGATCTGTTTCGGGACGCCGATGTCGTGTCGCTTCACTGTCCCGCCACCCCCGAGACCGAGGGCATGGTGGACCGCCGGCGGCTGGGGTTGATGCGGCCCGATGCGGTGCTGATCAACACCGCTCGCGGCGGGCTGGTCGACGAACTCGCGGTGGCCGACGCGATTCAACACGGTCGGCTCGGCGGCGCCGGGTTCGACGTTTACCGCGACGAACCGGCGGTGGCCCCGGCGCTCTTGGCGCTCGACCGGGTGGTGCTGCTGCCCCATTTGGGGAGCGCGACGGTCGAGACCCGGACCGCCATGGGCTTGACCGTCGCCGAAAATTTGGAGGCGTTCTTTTCGGGCCGGGAACCCCCGAACCGAGTAGTCTGACCACTAGACCACGATGCCTAACGTTCTTCCCAAAGCCGCCAGGTCATCGCGAAGCCGGTCCCGTTCGGCGCTCAACTGCCGGACCTGTTCGGGGCGGGCCAGATAGAGCCCGATGGCGCGAGTGCCGGTAACGAAACGGTCGAACCGTTCCACCAGCTTGAGGGCCGCGTAGCCGGAGAGCGGCGCCCCCAGAGCGACCATGACGCCCGCCGCCGGGCCCCCCGTCATCCCGGCCAGGAAGCCGGCGCCAATCCAGGTCAGCGGGAAGAGCAGCACAGCCCCGATAATCTTGGCGGTCGCGAGGACGTCGTCGTGGGCCCCGGCGTACCGGGCCGCTAGGTGCCCGATGGCCCAATAGGCCGGGTAGTGCAGCACCAATCCCGGAAGGGCGAGCGGCAGAAACCCGACGATCCGAAAGACCAGCCAGAGCGCCGACCGGACCACGCCGGCCCCGGTCACGGCCCGGGGGAGCGGGTGCCCGGGGTCGAGGTTGGCGCTCCGAAAGGCGGCTTCGAGTCGGTCGATCCGGTGGATCAACCGGTCGAGCCGGTCCGGCGCGGTCTCCTTCAGCGTCCGGTACCCTTCCAACAACAGCCGGCGGGTGGCATGGACGTCCTCGACGCGTCGGGTGGCCGGGGCGTCGCCGGTGGCCGCCAGGAGCCGCTCGGTACGGGCGGCCAGGGCAAGGGCTTCCTGGTGGTCGGCCTGGAGCACGGCGCGGATCAGAGCCCGTTCGATTTGGCCGGTGACCT
>JANPEL010000095.1:0-1915 GCA_031431925.1 Gemmatimonadota bacterium
CCCTCCGGAACCGATCAGGCCCCGTTGGCTTCCTTGGTCGGGAGCGGCCAGCAGGTCGTCGCGCCGTACGCCCGGCCGTCGAACTCGTTGGCGATCTTGGTCGAGCCGTTGGCGCCCTTCCATGGCAGCGCGTACCGGAGCAGATCATTGGTCCGGTGGC
This sequence comes from Gemmatimonadota bacterium, assembly GCA_031431925.1. Lineage (GTDB taxonomy): Bacteria > Gemmatimonadota > Gemmatimonadetes > Gemmatimonadales > GWC2-71-9 > SHZU01. Next base: position 161 of record JANPEL010000095.1, read on the forward strand.
CGCCTTCGAATGACAACTCGGCCCGGCGTTCCCTGATGACCGCGTTTCGGACCACGACCGGGTCCGTACTCGCCGGGATCGCCGACAGCCCCACCTGGAGGCGGCGGGCATTGAGGATCCCCAAAGCACCGGCTACGTCCAACTGCGAACCCGGATACGTCTTGGCCTCGGCCAGGATCAGCTGAGCCTCCCGCCCGCTGGCCAACCGAATCGGGGTGCTAAGCGACGGGTACTTCTTGGTGTACCAGAGCCGAATCTGCGGAGTAAACGCTCCCTTGCCGGCGTCCGCGATGTCGTACCGAGGATCGTAGCTCGGGGATTGGGGATTCGCGGTGGCCCGAAGCTCGGTAGCCACCGTGAAGTAGCCACCGTCGGTCATGAAAAAGAAGAACTTGTTGTAGCGCCGGGAGGTTTCAGCGCCCCGATCCGCCATCTTCTCGTAGCCGACCGGCACCAAGGCCGCCGCGGTCGCCGCTTCCGACCACTTCTTGAGATCCATCTTGGCACGGGCCAAACCGACCCGGGCCAGGTTGACGATGTCGGTGTTCCCGGCCGTCGTGGCCAGCGTGATGGCTTCCGCGAACTGGGCCTCCGCCTTCGCCAACGCCGCCGCCGGTGCCTCGGGCGCCTTGCCGTCGAACGCGACTTGGCAGAACGTCTCGCCCATGAGCAGGTACGAATAGGCCCCGTAGGCCCGAACTTGGGCCATCAGATTCGTCCGTCCGGACACCTCGGCGTCCGTCCAAGCCGAAAGCTTCGCAAAAATGTCCTCCGACTGGTACCGGGCCGTCCCGAGGGTCGAGGGCATGCCGAAGTAGGAGCTGTTTTCGCAGGGACCGAGAGCATAGTCGTCCTCACCCGCCGAAATGGCCCGGCTGCCCCAATTAACGCCGGGTACGTTCCCGTTCGAGCTTTCATACTCGTCGGAGTGGGCCGCGTTGCCCGCCGAATAATTGTTATAGGCGCATTCGAGATCGCCGATGACGCTCCGCGCCAGGACCGGCGCGAGGCTCGGATTGTTGATGTTCTCCGCGGGAATCTGCCCCGGGAATTCGACATCGAGCAGACTGCCGCACGCTCCGAGACCGAACCCGGCGGCGACCACGGCAGCGGTCGCCCCGACGCGATGAAATAGTTGGATGTTCATATCGCTCATCATCTCCGTGTGGTAGTCGCCGTTAGAAGGTGAATCGGACGGTGGTGCGAATCCGCGCCATCTGCGGCCACGACTCTTGGGTATAGCCAAAGTTTCCGACTGCGTCGCTGTTCCGGTTCGGCGTGATCTCGGGATCGATCCACTTGACACCGTAGATGTCCTTCTGGGCCCGCCAGAGCAATGCCATGTTCTCGGCCGCCAGCGTGAAGGATCCCCGAGACGCTCCGAAGAACCTCGCGATCCTGGCCGGGAAATCATACGACGCCGAAACCGTCCGTAACCGGGCAAAGCCGCCCTTGGTGAGGCCGGTGGCGCCGATCGCGTTGCCGTCGCCCTGCAGGATCGCCAAACCGAGGTACCCGGACAGGACTTGGTTGGTTCCCTCGAGGACCTGCTTCGAACTCAGGAAGAACGAGTGAATGCCGGCCACGTCGCCGACCAGCACGGTGTTGCCGCCAAGGGCATCGACGAGGCCGAGGATCCGGAGCCGCTTGCCGATCGTGAACGTCGCGCTGAAGCTGCCGTTCCAGCTCGGGGTCGGCCGGCCGGCATAGAGGCGCGGCGCCCCGGCGCAGTCGACGACCGTGCCATTGCCACGC
>JANPEL010000096.1:0-6221 GCA_031431925.1 Gemmatimonadota bacterium
GAACTGCTCTACGGCCACCTTCGGAAGAACCCCATCAAGTAAGGCAGCCGCGATGCGCCCGCTCACCCCTCGTCTCGTTTTGCTGATCGTCGCGATCGGCCTCGGCCATGGTGTTGTGGCCGGGCATGCCCAAGCGCCCAAAGCCGCGGCCCGGCCCTGGAAGACGCCGCGCACTCCCGACGGCCGGCCCGATCTCCAGGGCAACTGGACCAACGGGACCATTACCCCGATCGAACGGCCAAGCGGGCTGGAGCGGGCCCTTACCGCGGAGCAGATGACGCGGCTCGAGAAGATCCGGGCCGACACCATCGAGCGTGCCTTGAAGCCGAGCGACCCCGATCGGGTGGCACCGCCGAAAGGCGGCGACGGCTCGGTTGGCGCGGCCGGCGGTGTGGGCGGCTATAACTACCTCTGGATCGACGCCGGAGACCGGGTCGCCGTCGTCAACGGTGAGTTCCGAAGCTCGTTGGTCGTCGACCCGCCGAACGGCAAGATTCCGGCCCTCACCCCTGACGGCCGGGCCCGAATCGGCGCGGTCATGGGGCGGGCCCGCCAGTTCGGGGAGTATGACAACCCCGAGAACCGCCCGCTCGCGGAACGCTGCATTATGTCGTTCGGCTCGAACGCCGGTCCGCCGATGCTGCCGAACTATTTCTACAACAACAACTACACCATCGTGCAGACCAAGGATCACGTCATGATCCTGACGGAAATGGTCCACGACGCCCGGATCATTCCCCTCGGCGACCGGCCCCGGCTTCCGAAGGACATTCGGCCTTGGATGGGTGATTCCCACGGCCGCTGGGTCGGCGATACCCTGGTGGTCGAAACGACCAACTTCCATCCGTCGCAGATCTTTCGGGCCACCAACGAGAACCTCAAGGTGGTCGAGCGGTTCCACCGAGCGGAGCAGGGCACCATCCTCTATCGGTTTACGGTGGATGATCCGGCCACGTACACCGCGCCGTGGAGCGGCGAGGTGCCGTTTACGGCGCTCAAGGAACAGATTTATGAGTACGCCTGTCACGAAGGAAACTACGCGTTGTCGAATGTGTTGAGCGGTGCCCGGGCGTTGGAACGGGAAGCCGCGAAGAAGTCTCCGTAGAAAGGACGATCCGATGCGAATCTCTCCGGTGGCCATTGGGGCCGGCATCCTGCTCGCGGGCGTGGCCGCGCCGCTCGTGGCTCATCATGCGTTTGGCGCCGAGTTCGACCGCGATGCGCCGATCCGGCTCCAAGGGAAAGTGGTCAAACTCGAATGGGTCAACCCGCACGCCTGGATTCACATCGACGTGAAGAAACCGGACGGGTCGAGTGAGGTGTGGATGGTCGAGGGCGGGACCCCGAACACGCTGCTCCGCCGGGGGCTCTCCCGGCAATCGTTGACCTATGGGACGGAGTTGATCGTGGACGGCTACCAGGCCAAAGACCACTCGCTCAAGCGGGCCAACGGCCGGGACGTGACCCTCACCGACGGCCGGAAGTTCTTCATGGGATCGTCCGGAACCGGCGCGCCGACCGACGGCCGCGACAAGAACGAGGCGCCGCCGAAGACGCCGCCCCGCTGATCAGGACGAGAAGCCGATCCACCGGCCCGCGGCCGCGACCGTGAACCAGAGCAGCATCGAGGTTGCCCCGGCCAGCCGAGTCCGGGGCGAGGTGGCGGCGGGCGGCGTCCTCGCAATCCACCGCCGGACCGCAATCGTGAACCCGATGGCCACCGGCAGCGTGGCCATCTTGACCCAAAACGACGGGTTGTAGTAGCACTTCACCGCCTCCGACAAGAACAGCGGCACCCCCGTCAGGACCATGGCGGTCACCCCCGCGACGACCCAACGCCGGGTCGATCGGGCCAGCTCGGCGATTGGTTCTGACCCAAGCATGACGCCGACCAGCCGGAGGTCGAGCACCAACACCGCTCCGCCTAACAGGCTCAGGCCGAGGAGGTGGAAGGCCTCGATGATCGGAAAGAGCCAGATCGAGGTTCGGACGGTCTCGCCGATGAAGGTGCCCTCGCACCACTGAAAGAACGCCAGGCCCATCGCGTCCGGTTCCTATTGAGCCGGGGGTTGGATCACACACCCGGCGATCCAGTTGATGAAATCGGATTGGGGCTGGATGTCGCAGTCAAACCAGTTGTAGGCGATCAGGCGCCCGGCCACCACGATCCCGGCCCAGGAGGCGAGCGACACGATCGCCGCGATCCGGGCGGCCCGGGGCGTGACCGGATCGCGGCTCCACTCCGATACCCGGCGATGAATCCGGGAGTGGAACAGCCAGATGTTGAGCGCGACCACCGCCAGCAGCACCACTTTGATCCGGAAGAACACATTCTGGTAGTAGTGCGCCGGATTGGCGTAGAACAACAGCATCCCGGTCAGGACCATGGCGGCAAATCCGGCCCGGGTCCAGGGTAGCATCCGGCTGGTGAGGACGGCGACCGGCACCGGCCGAAGCGCCAGGCCGAGAAGCCGGAGGTCGAGCATGATGGCGGTACCGGCAAAGAGCGCCAACGTCAGCACGTGAGCCGATTCGACGAACGGCCAGGCGTAGAGCGATTCGCGAAGCGCGATGCTCGGTCCGGTTTCGGCCAGCCAGACAAGAAACTCGAACATGAGCGAGGCTACTTCTTCACCAGGTACTTCTCGTGGCATCGGCTGCAGGTTTCGTAGAGCACGGCACCGGCGTTGAAGACCGCGGCGGTATCTTGGGCAGCGGCCGCTGAGGCCGCCTGCTTCCCGGCTGTCACCATGGCTCGGGAAAACGCCATCCACTGGCCCCGGTCAGGGGCCCGCGGGCCCATCATCAACAGATTGCCCGATTCCGCCACGACGAGCGCGTTGTTCCTCACGACCGCCCATTCCTCGGGGGTCTCCGGCCCGTAGCTCGTGGACCCGGTTGAATCATCCACCGTGCCGACGGCATCCCAATAGAGCTCGGCGGCCGGATACACGACCGAGCTCATCAGTTCCTTGACGGTGGTTACCGGGAGGAAATCGGGCGCCGGCCGGCAGCCCGCCAGCGCCAGCCCAACGGTGGCCACAGTGAGCCAGTGCACACGATCGGCATTCATCTTCATCGTTGGTCGGCTGCCGCATTGAGGATCGAACGGATGGACTCATCGACATCGGTATCCGTGGTTGCCCAGGACGAGACGCTGATCCGCATCGCATCCCGGCCCTGCCATCGGGTTCCGCCGCACCAGCAGACCCCGGCGGCCTGGACGGCGGCAATCACCCGGTTGGTCCTGGCGTCGGAGCCGAAAGCTACCAACACTTGGTTGAGCTCGACATCGTTCAACACCTGGTGCCCGGCGTCCCGAAGGGCGGCCGCCATCCGGGCGGCATGCCGACAGCACCGCTCGACCAGTGCCGCGACCCCGTGGCGGCCCAGGTGCCGGAAGGCCGCCCAGACATCGACGGCCCGGGCCCGCCGGGAGCCGTCGGGCGAGTAGTGCATCGGATCGCGAACCGCCGATGGTGGCAGGTAGGCGGCGGTCATGGCCATCGCGGCCCGAAGCGCCGAGCCGTCCTTTACCATGGCGATGCCGCAGTCATAGGGCACGTTGAGCCATTTGTGGGCATCGGTGGCCCACGAGTCCGCCAGATCATAGCCCTCGACCAACCCCGCGAGGGCGGGAACCGTCCGGGCCCAGAGCCCGAACGCGCCATCGACGTGAACCCAGGCGTTATCCGGCTTGGCCCAGGCGCAGATCTCGGCGGCGGGATCGAAGGCGCCGGTATTCACGTTGCCGGCCTGGATGCAGACGATGGTCGGTCCGTCGATCCGGGGTAGCGCATTCGGCCGGATCCGGCCTTGGCCGTCGACCGGAACCGTGACCGTGCGGGTCCGGCCGAGTCCGAGCAGACCCAGGACCCGGCGGACGGTGGCGTGGACTTCCTCGCCGACGATGACGGTGATGGGCGGGGCCCCGAAGAGGCCGTTGTTGTCGACATCCCAGCCGGCCCGTTCGAGGACGGCGTGCCGGGCGGCCGCGAGGGCGGTGAAGTTAGCCATGGTGGCTCCGACGACGAAGGCGCCGCCCGCCGTGGCCGGAAGCCGGAGCGCGTCGAGGGTCCAGCCTAACGCCACTTCTTCGAGCACCGCGGCCACCGGCGACATGGCATGGAGCGCGGTGTTCTGGTCCCAGGCGGTGGCCAGCCAATTCGACGCCACGGTGACGGGCAGGGAACTGCCGTTGACGAACCCGAAGTAGCGCCCGCCGGACATCGTCGTCGTGGCCGGCGAACCCAACCGGTCGAGCTCCGCAATGACCGCGTCAGCGTTGGTGCCCGCATCGGGGAGCGGGCGCCGGAACCGGTCGAGCGCCGTGAGCGCCTCGGCGGTCGGCGCCACGCCGCGGGTCTCCAGGGATTCGCGGTAGTGGATGCCCCGCTCGGCCGCGTCTTGGAGCAGGGATCGAAGGGTGGGTTCCGGCATCACCGCCCCGCCGCCATCCCGTCTTTCCGCGGATCGGATCCGGCGGCCCAGCCCCGGGATAGCTTAAGGATGGCTTGCCCACCTCCGAACGCGATGCCCTTGGGGTCGCGGAGTTGATGTCCCATCGCGGTGAGTTCCCGGGCAATGGCCTCCGGCAGGTTCTCGACCGACACCGTGAGGCCGGCCAAGTGCCGGAACCGGGCGGCCTCGATCGCCTCCTGAGGATCCATCCCGAACTCCACCAGGTTGAGCAACACCTGCACGTGCCCTTGCGGCTGCATATCTCCGCCCATCACGCCGTAGGACAGCCAGGGCTGCCCCTGCCGGGTCACGAAGGCCGGAATGATGGTGTGGAGCGGCCGTTTGTTCGGCGCCAGCCGGTTGGGATGGCCTTCGGTCAGGACGAATCCGGCGCCTCGGTTCTGGAGCATGATCCCGGTGCCCGGGATCACCACGCCGGATCCGAAATAGCTGTAGATCGAGTTGATGAACGACACCATGTTGCCCTCGGCGTCGGCCACGGTCAGGTAGACGGTTTCACTCGCGGTGGCGATCTCGCCGGGGGCGGGGCGGTCGGCGGCGCGCCTTGGATCGATCCGGTCGGCCCGTTTGGCCAGATAGCCGCTGTCGAGGAGGGCGGCCGGCTTGACGGTCATGTAGTCCGGATCGGCCACGTACTTGGCGAGGTCGGCGTGGGCCAGCTTCTTGGCTTCGATCAGGGTGTGGAGATAGCGGGCCGAGTTGTGACCCATCGACTTGAGATCGATGGTCTCCAGCATCTTGAGCATCTGGAGGGCGGCAATGCCTTGGCCGGCCGGCGGCAGTTCGTGGAGCGTGTAGCCCTTATAGTTGACCGAGAGCGGCTCGACCCACCGCGGCGTCATGGCCCGGAGGTCCTCGAGGGTCAGGTATCCGCCGAGCTGGTCGAGGCCGGTGACGAACTCCCGGCCCAAGTCGCCGCCGTAGAACACGCCGATGCCGCCCGCGGCAATCCGGCGGAACGTCCGGGCTTGGTCGGGGTTCTTGAACCACTCGCCCGGGGTTGGGACCCGCCGGCCGTCGATCAGGTAGGTGGCGCGGGCGCCCGGGTTGCTCAAGAGCTTCTCGACCTCGGTGGCCCAGTCTTGGGCAATGACCGGACTGACCGGAAAGCCCTCCTCGGCGAGCCGGATGGCCGGCGCGAGCACTTCGCCTAACGTTTTGGTGCCGTACTTGGTGAGGAGGGCGTTCCAGCCGGCCAGGGCGCCGGGCACGGTCACCGCGCGGGGGCCGGTGGACGGCGCCGTGGTCTCTCCGGCGGCCACCACGGCGGCCAGGTTGACCTTCGACCCCGACTTGCCCGAGGCGTCGAGGCCAACCAGCCGTTGTTCCTTGGCCGACCAGAGGATCGCGAACATGTCGCCGCCCATTCCGGTCATGTGGGGTTCGGTGACGTTGAGCACCGCGGCCGCGGCGACGGCGGCGTCGATCGCGTTGCCTCCCTGTTCGAGGATGGCGAGCGCGGCGGTGGTCGCGAGCGGCTGACTGGTGGCCACGGCGGCCCGGGGGGCGTAGACCGTCGAGCGGCCGGACCGGGTGGCGGGACTGGTGACTTGAGCCATGAGGGGCGGCACCGTAAGTGAGAGCGCGAGGAAGGTCCAGCGGATCTTCATGGGATTGGCCGTATTCGTCGGGGGTGCCAGGTGGCGATTCAATCGTCGTGGCGGCGTCGGGGCCCGCCCGGTTCGAAACCGACTGGAAGCTAACCGGGGGAGCCTTGAGGTCGGCTTGCGACAACAGCA
>JANPEL010000097.1:0-8261 GCA_031431925.1 Gemmatimonadota bacterium
ATGGCGAGTGTGCTCCAAGAGGCGGTTGACAGCGCAAGAGCCACGCTGCTCAATGACGCTGGGGGCACCTACGCCCTCCGCTACGTCTTCGACGCCTCATTCGAAGATGGCGTGCTTTGGCTTCTACTCAACACGACCGAGTATGGCCCCGCCGTGTTGGTAGCTGTCGACAGCAGCGGCCGAACGAAACGTCGGCTCAGGTTCCCTGACGTCATCGGTGCCCGGGCGTTCGCGATTGACAGGGGCAACCGCATGGCGTATTTCGCGATCCTATCGGCTGCCAGCGTCGTCCGGTCCTCCCTTCCGAGGGGCGCGATCGACTGACTAACGGAGCTTCCGTAGAGCCAGGCGCCCTCCGCTCATGCTTCGCGCAACACACTGGGGCGCGAGCGGAGTTGCAGGCCCTCGCCTCCGAACTGTTCCGGATGGTGAAGCAGCTCGATGGGATGATGCTGTACCGAATTCAGGAGCAACCGGAGTTGGCCGGAGCCTGGATCAGCGCTCGAAACGTGGCGTGGCCGAGTCCGGCGGATAAGGCGCCGGACGTTGGGCCGGAGGCCAGCGCGGCGTGACGGGCTCGGCGGGAGATGAGGGAAACGGCAGTCGATGAGCGGGACGATCGGCTGCCGTTTTCGTTGCTGGGCCCGGCCATGGAAACGGTGACGGACCGACGGCCGTCCGCGAACGGTTTGCCAGGATATATTCATCGCGCCCTACTCGCTCAGCGGCGCTCGCGCCCAGGAGGCTAACATGGCGATCAAGATGACGCGTGGCTCGGGGAACGTCTTCGCCGACCTCGGCTTCCCCGCCGCCGAAGCCGCGAACCTGCAGCTCCGCTCGACCCTGATGATCCAGCTCCGCAAGCGGCTGACGGCGCGGGGTGCCACTCAGGCCCAAGCCGCGCGCCTGCTTGACGTCTCGCAGCCGCGAATCAGCGACCTCTATCGCGGCAAGATCGAGCGTTTCAGCGTCGATACCCTGATCGCGATGCTCGACAAGACTGGTGCCGGTGTCCGCGTGAGCGTCCGGTCGCGGACGACGGCGGCCTAACGACCTATGGATAAGCTGCAGCCGCACCGGCGGCTGTCGGCTTGATCCATTTGTTAGGCATCAAGTCCTGCGCCTCCAGCGGCGCGGGTGCTGCTTTCCGTGCACACAGGCGACCACCTCGATCACCGCGGCCGATGCCCGGTAATAGACCAGGTACGGAAAGCGCCGCAACAAGGCCCGGCGGAATTGTCGATAGACGACAGGGTACGACTCGGGCCAGCGTTCGATCGTTGCGTAGCAGACATCGAGAGCCCGGAGGAACTCGTGCCCCAAGCCCTGGGCCTGTGCCTCATACCAGTCAAACGCCGCCTGGACGTCGGCCTCGGCGAGCGGCCGAACGGAAAACGCCGGCACCTATTTGAGCCGGTTGATGATCCGGGCCCGGACTTCGGGCCAAGGCGCGCCGTCCCCAGGGTTGGCCTCCAAATCGGCAAGGCGCTCGTCGAGCATGGCCTTTTCCTCGTCGCTCACCGGCAAGCTCGTTTCGTCGGCGTCCGCCGCGATGCTATCCCAAATATCCTCAACGAGTTGCAGACGTTCGGCAATCGTGAGCCGACGATAGTCATAGGCGGGTTCCGGAGGCATGTCTATAAGGTCGGCATGACTGGCGAAGGAGGCAAGGTCAGGGGGTCTAGGCGGGCCGCCGCGGAGCTTCTCGGACCACGCCGGGGGAGGGTTACGAGCCCAGGCGCCGCTGGAAGAAAGCGAGGATCTCGTCGCGGGCCGCGATCGTCGGCTGGCCCGCCTCATCGATCAGGTGCGCGGTCACCACGCTGTGCGGCTTCTTCACATGCGCGGCAAAGAACGGCGGCACGTCCGGATTGGCCGCGGAGTCCGGCAGCACCCGCGCCACGAATCGACTGCCAAGCGCGTCGGCGTACGCGGCGAACCGCTCCGCCCGGCAGAACGAGTCGCCCGCAAACCGATACGCCAGCACCGACAGGTTCTCGCGGTCGAGCCGCTCCCGAACGGCTTTCAGTTCGTCGGGCGCGATCTCGAGCCCGGCCGGGTCATTCAGCGGCAACGTCGGCTGGGCCAGCACCGGAGCCAGCATCGCCGGCTCGAGCATCATCGTCAAGGCGAAATTCCCCGTGAAGCACATCCCGATCGCGCCAACGCCCGGGCCGCCGCACTCGGCGTGCGCCACTCGAGCCAAGGCCATGAGCCACCGCGTCACCGGACTCGACGCATTCGCCGTCAACGCCCGGAACTCGGCGCTCACACACGCCCGCCGGAACACCGCCGCCCCTTCGTCGGCCGTGGCCACGATGCCGTCTTGGCCAAACAGCGACGGCAGATACACCGTGAACCCCGCGTCTCGGACCCAGCGGCTGAACCGCGCGACCTCCGGACTGATCCCCGGCATCTCGGCCATCACGATCACGGCCGGACCCGTACCGGCGACATGGACCGTCTTCGCCATCGCGTCGAGCGTGACCGTTCGCCGCGTGAAGTCCTCGAGCGGATCATCCTCGAACATGCTCCGGTCAGGCCCGCGCGTCGCGCCGCTCATCCGGTGAGCCGCTGGTAGCTCTCGAACGCCGCCCGCTCAACCCAACACTCAGCCAGCCGGCCGTCCTCCACCCGCCAGATCGACATCCCGGTGAACGACACGGGCCGGTCGTCGGGAGCCAGACCGAACATCCCGTGGTTCACGCCCGTGTTGAACCAGCGGGACACCACCCGGTCGCCGGCGGCATTGGCAAACGTTTCCAGGATCTCGGTGTGCGCATTGCCGAACTTGGTCTGGAATTGCCGCACCCACTCCTTGAACGCCGGCCGGCCCGAGATCAACGTACCCCCCGACCAGATCTTGTAGTCCTCGGTCATCAGCTCGTCGATGGCGTCGAGGTCGTGGGTCGGCCCCCAGACCCGAGTGAGGAATTCCGTCGCGAGCCGAACCGCGCGGTCCCGGGCCTCGGCCGAGTCCGCCACCTCGGCGATCAGGTCGATCTCCACGCAGGCGCCGAACGGCGTCTGGGCCACGCCGAGCGCCGTGCGGGTGTGGGCCCCGCGGTCGCCGAAGACCTCCAGCAGCAGGTCCGACGCGCCATTGGCCACCACATGGGCCTCCGTAAACTGGTCGGTACTGTTCACGAATACGCCGAGCCTGACGATCCGCCGCAACTGGTCCAGGTTGCCGATCGCTGCGCGCAAAGCGTCGACCAGTTCGATCGCGACCCCCCGGGCGGCCCGCTTCCCCTCCTCCACCGTGACGCCCCCGCCAAGTTTGCCGACCCAGACCTGGCCGTCCTTCTTGGCCAGGCGCCCGGAGAGATAGATCAGATTGCCGGTCCGCACAGATGAAGCGAAGACCGGAACGTATCCGGGCACCACGGGTGGCGCCGTCATGACGACACCACCTCGAGCAGCCGGTCGATGTCTCGTTCGGAGTTGAACAGATGCGGCGACACTCGAATCCGCCCTTCCCGAAGGCTCACGAAGACGTTTGCCTGCAGCAATTTGTGATGCAGGGCGGTGGTCTCCTCCCGCGTCCGGGCGACGAAACAGCCGTACGGCCCGCGCTCCGCGGGGTCGAGCGGGCTCGCGGGAGTGAGGCCATCCGGCAGGCCGGCAAACAGACGGGCGATCAAGTGCCGGTTGTGGTCCCGCACGGTTGTGGGGCCAACCCTCTGGACGAACGCCACCGATGCCTCCATGGCCGTCAGGTTGAGATTGAAGTAGCTGGCGGTTTCCGGTGCGTCCCAGCGCCTCGCCGAGAGCGCCGGCGCGGGGTCCACCATGTTCAAGGCGAGAAAGCTCTCCACCTCTTGGCCCATCCAATAGAACGGCGTCGAGCGGGCCGTACCCGCGAGCTCGGGCCTCACCCAGAAGAATCCGGTGCCATAGGGACTCAAGAGCCACTTGTATCCCGCGCCCACCAGGAAGTCGGCGCCCAGGGCCTCGACCTCGATCGGCAGGGCACCACACGACTGGGTCACATCGAGCACGAACAGCACCCCGCGCTGACGGCAGGCGGCCGCGACCCGCGCCGCATCCAGCAGGGAGCCGTCGTCGAACCGCACGTGACTCACCGACACCACCCGGGTCCTTGGTGTCAGGGCCGAGATCAGATCGTCCGCGGTCAGGAAGCGCCCCGCCGGTTGGACCATCGTCACGGTCACGCCCTCCCGCGCCTCGAGCGGTTTCCAGGTGGCGTACTGCACCGGAAACTCCCCCTTGGCAGTGACGATCTCGTCGCCGGGTGCCCACGGGAGTCCGAGCGCGACGGCTTGGAGCCCGCTGCTCGCGCCCGTGGTCAGCGCAATGTCGGCGGGCGCGGCCCCGATCAGTCCCGCCAGCGACTGCCGCAACCGGTTGGTGAGGTTGAACCAGCCGGCATCGCGCTGGTGATGGGGATACCGCTTGGCGTCGAGCGCCACCGCGACCGCGTCATGCGCCACTCGCGGCATGGGTGCCTGGGCCGCGGTATTGAGGTAGGCCGCGCCGTGAATTGGGAACCACTCCTGGTGCCAGCCGGTCGGGCCGGCATCGTTCGGCGTGGCGGCGAGCAGAGCCAGAATCTGGGCAAGGTGGTGGTCGTCGTGCTCGGCGACGAAGGACAGATGGTCCGCGAGACCCATGGGCGTCCGGAGGCGCGGGTGTGGGATGGTCGGCGTGAATCGGGACGCGTCCAGGCCGTCCACTCGCTGTAGGAGCCGGGTCCGAGCCGTCCGAAACTCCCGCAGGGCGGCAGCGAGTGGGCCCGCACCGGGCTCGGACTCCTTCGGCCACCGTTGGGTCAGGTTGGCCGGGGTCATCTGGTCGCGCGAGGCGATGAAGTCCTCGACCCGCGCCAGCCAGAGCGACTCGATTTCGACGAGATGCCGGACCTGCTCTTCCGCCGACCACTTCCCCGGCGGCCGGAGGGCCAGCGCCTCGGGCGGGTGGCCGCGCACCGCCTCATCCAGCCGCGCCGCGGCCCCAGCCAGGCGGGCGCGGAGATTGGGGAGCAGGTCCACGGGAAACGGGGACGAAAACGTCCGGTCGAACCAGGCGGGAGCGTCGTTCATCATGGGGCGAAAGTATAGGGCGCCGCGGACCGTCGTTGCCAGTGGCCCAAAAGACGCTTATCGTCAAGATCGTGCCACATCAAAGAACCCGGCGCCCCCCGCCCGCCCCGCACCGCGTCGTCGCGCTGGCCTACGAGGGCCTCTGCACCTTCGAGTTCGGCATCGTCGTCGAAATGTTCGGGCTGGCTCGGCCGGAGCTCGACCGGTGGTATGCCTTTTCCGTCTGCGGCATGGATCGCCGCCCGGTCCGGGCGATCGGCGGCGTCACCGTCACGCCAACCCGGGGCCTCCGCGGCCTCCAGCACGCCGACACGATCATCATCCCCGGATGGCCGAAGCCGATCGCGCCCCCGCCTCCCGCGCTCGTCCGGGCGCTGATCCGGGCGCACCACCGCGGCGCCCGCCTGGTCTCGCTCTGTGTGGGCTCGTTCGTGCTTGGCGCGACCGGCCTCCTGAACGGCAAGCGGGCCACGACGCACTGGGGCTTTGCGGACGCGATGGCGGCGACCTACCCGCTGGTCCGGGTCGAGCCCGATGTCTTGTATGTCGACGAAGGGGACATCCTCACCTCCGCCGGGAGCGCCGCCGGCATCGACCTCTGCCTCCACATCATTCGGAAGGACTTTGGCACGGCGGCCGTCAATGCGGTGGCGCGCCGAGCCGTGGTGGCGCCCCATCGCGAAGGCGGCCAGGCGCAGTTCGTCGACCAGCCCGTCGGCGAGGCGGCGCATCCGTGGTTGTCGGAGTTGTTGCATTGGACTGCCGGGCGGCTGCATCGGCCGATTTCCGTGGCCGATCTCGCCCGGCAGGCGCACACCAGCAAGCGCACGCTATCGCGCCGGTTTGCCGCGACCACGGGACAGAGTCCCCTGGAGTGGATTACCGGCCTTCGGGTGCGGCGGGCCAAGGATCTGCTCGAGACGACGACCCTCTCAATCGAAGCCGTGGCCCAGAAGTCCGGCTTCGTCTCGGCCGCGGTGCTCCGGCATCACTTTCGTCTCAAGGTGGACTTGAGTCCGAGCGTCTATCGCGGCCGGTTCAGGGAGTCCCCGCATTCGACGGCGACGCTATTCATTCACTGAGGTGCTGGCCCCATCGGCGGAAGCTGGCGCTGCCACTCCTCACAGGTCCGCGCCGGCTCGCGCCGCGGAAACGTCGGAAGGTGCTTCAGCTCAACGGGCTCTCCGAACTTGAAGAATTGCACCATGTCGAAGAAACAGGAGAAGGGAACGGTGGGCATCATCACCACCTGGTAGCCCTCCGCACGCCGTTGCTGGCCAGGGATACTTGCCAGGGTATTGAAAGCGTCGAACAGACGCGCGAAACGCAGGGGCCCGGCGTCCCAAGGATCGACTCCGAGGTCGAATATGAGGTTGGCCACCGTCTCTCGCGCCTTTGGATCGTTACCCGCGACGAACACCGTGGCGCGCGTCTTCGTGAGCAGCGGGTCCATGAAGTAGACGATGTTCGGCAAGTTGATCCTGACCACGCGCATGGTCGGGTGCCGGGACTGAATGCGCTCCGCTCGCGCGCTGTCGGATGTGAGTTCCTGGTAGCCGTCCGGCGCCACCTTCTTGTCGCCGCCGCTGACGTCGACGACCACTTTGCCGCTTAGGTCACCCAAGGTGCCCGCGACGTCAACGACCACTTCACCGGGGACCGCGAGGACGACCACTGGCGCCTGCGACGCAGCCTCGGGCTGGCTGACCACCGACGCGTTAGGCCCGGATCGCTGCACCAGTGCGCGTACCGCGTCACGACCGGGGTCACGACTGCCGTAGATCACGCGATACCCTTGGGTACCCAATGCCGGTCCAAGGGCTCCGGCGAGCGTGCCCGTACCAATGATCGCGACGGCCCCCTTCTCCGTTGCGGGCGCAGGAGGGTTGTCGGCGGGAGCCTTTTCGACAGGAGGGGATCCGCAGGCTGACACGATCGCCAGTGCGGCGAGAACGATGTGGCGGACGTGGCGCGGCGGACGGATGCGGAGTCGTGTGGGCATTTGAGTCGAGTCTATCATGCCAGAGTCCTTTCGTCGTTCGGGGATAGTCGCGTTATTGATCCGTGTCTGTCCCGGACCCCTAACGGCTCGCGACATCGAAGACTAGCGACTCGTTTCCGCCTTGGTCGTAAAGCGTCAATTTGCCATCGGCCATTTTATAGGACTTGGCTTGGGCGAGCAGTGTCAGATATGCGTCCTCGGCCCGCTGAGCCGGTTCCGAGCCGGCGATCTCCGTGCTTACCAGCGGCCCTACTGAAAAGGCGTTACCCGAACCGAGTGTATACGGCCCGCTGTAGGTGTTGACACCGCTGGTGCCTGATATCTGTCCATCGGCGACATTGGCGGTAATCGTGAAGTCAGCAGGGTTCAGCGAACTCAGTGTCCAGGCGGTGAGATTCCACCGGGTTCCGTTCAGCGGGCTGCTTGCGGTAGAATTTGAGATGTTGTCGCATCCAACAATGCCGACCAGTAGCGGAGCCAGTAATAGCAACCCAGTAGCTTTCATCGCTCGTTCTCCTTGCTTTGCTTGTTCTGCCTAACTTTGTTGGATGCGGCCAGTGCGCGGCCAACGAGGTCGCCAAACACCGCTCCCCATGCAAGATATCACTTCATTCCAGTACGACATACCCTCCGCACCACAGCCACCCAACCCGCTCGTCCCTAGGGCAACGACGATCTGGCACCCGACCAGCCCCTCACGCCTACACCCTGCTCAGCCGCCGAAGTTCCGCCCGTCGACCCCAAGGAGTAGATCCGTCCTAGGCGCGCCTCCGGCAGGCAGATCCTTGGTCATCCGTGCGTTCGGCAGGCTGACGCCGCCCACCACCGCGGTGCGGCGCTCGAGCCTAGGCTGTCACGTGGGTACGCTTGATCCCAGGCTGACGAGAAGCTCGTCCAGTTGGTCGAGCGTCTCGGGCAAGGCGCCCGCCGATCCGGAGTCCATCGCTTCTGCCGAGGGATAGAGATCGTGCACGACCAACAACGTCTTGCCGGCGTGTTCCTCGAAGGTCACCGTGGTGACAGTATTGCCGCCGTCGCCTTCCTCATTGGTCCACACGAGGCGGGAGTGCGGTGTCACTTCGAGATAGGTGCCGTAGGGGGATTGAGTGTAGACTACTTGCGCGTCGATTGGCTATGGCCGATCCGAGGGGACGAGGTTGGCGGCATGCCCGAGTGTCGTCAGCGCGGCGTGGATG
>JANPEL010000098.1:0-5459 GCA_031431925.1 Gemmatimonadota bacterium
CACTCGGCGCCGAGTGCCGAGTGCCGAGCGCCGAGAGCCGAGATCAGCACTGCGCGGCTTCGGTGGAACCCGCGAGGGCCGAGGTCGACGACGAGCCGCCGCTTACGACCTGGGCCACGTCGTCGAAGTAGCCGGTGCCCACTTCACGTTGATGTTTGGTGGCGGTGTAGCCGTTGACCTCGGAGGCGAACTCGGCCCGCTGGAGTTCGGCATAGGCCGACATCCCGCGAGTCGAGTATCCCCGGGCCAGTTCGAACATCGAGTGGTTCAAGGCGTGAAATCCAGCCAGGGTCACGAACTGGAACTTGTAGCCCATGGCGCCGAGCTCGACCTGGAACTTCGCGATCGTGGCGGCGTCGAGTTTCTTCTCCCAATTGAATGACGGCGAGCAGTTATACGCCAGCATCTTGCCGGGGAACTGGGCGTGGACGGCATCGGCAAACCGGCGCGCTTCGTCGAGGTCGGGCGTCGAGGTCTCGCACCAGATCAGATCGGCGATCGGGGCGTAGGCCAGGCCGCGGGCAATGGCTTGATCCAGGCCGGGCCGAACCCGGAAGAATCCCTCCGGGGTCCGATCCCCGGTCAAGAAGCCCTGGTCCCGCTCGTCGACGTCACTGGTAATCAGCGCCGCCCCGTTGGCATCGGTCCGCGCCACGAGCACGGTGGGCACGCCTTCGACGTCCGCCGCCAACCGGGCCGCGACCAGGTTCCGGATCGCCGCTTGGGTTGGGATCAGGACCTTGCCGCCCAGGTGTCCGCACTTCTTCTCGCTGGCCAGTTGATCTTCGAAATGCACTCCGGCCGCGCCGGCTTCGATCATCGACTTCATCAGTTCAAAGCAGTTGAGCGGCCCGCCAAATCCCGCTTCGGCATCCGCAACGATCGGCGCGAACCAGTGCACCCCCGACTGGCCTTCGCCATGCTCGATCTGATCGGCGCGCTGGAGCGCTTGGTTGATCCGCTTGACCACCATGGGGACGCTGTTGGCCGGATAAAGGCTTTGGTCGGGGTACATCTGGCCGGCCAGGTTGGCATCGGCGGCCACCTGCCACCCCGAGAGATAGATCGCCTGGAGACCAGCCCGGACCTGTTGCATCGCCTGGTTGCCGGTGAGAGCGCCGAGGGCCCGAACGAACGGTTCGGTGGTCATCAAGGACCAGAGGCGGTCCGCGCCCAGCCGGGCCAGCGTGTGTTCGATCCGGACCGACCCCCGAAGCCGGAGCACGTCAGCCGGCGAATACGGCCGGACAATCCCGCGCCACCGGCTCTCGGTGTTCCACTCCTCTTGAATCGTCGCCGCGTCGGCGGCTTCCCGACCGATGGAATGGTGTACGGGGTTCAATTTCTCGATCATGTCCGCCTCGTTCTGGTCGGGCCTACACCGGGTCGTGTTGTCCAGCCACTATCATCGCCTCGCTTTCGAGACGGGCCTGCCGATAGCGCTGGCGGTCCTCGGCGCCCGTGACTCGCGCGAGTAACCCCTCGAGTTCCTCGTCGTAGATTCGGGTCAGGTAGGCCGGCGTATGCAGCACCGGACGCCCCGACCCGTCGAGCACGGGAACCGAATCCCGATGAAGCACCCTCTGTGCCAGCATCAACCGATAGATCCGGTCGGTGGCGAGGTCTTCCATGTAGCCTTCGATCAGGCTGGCCCCGTCACCGGCAAGCACTCCGGCCCGATACTGAATCGTGACCCGCGCAGCGGCCCGGGTGCCCGATTCAGTGTGGGCTCCGACGCCAGTCGGCTCCGGTCGAAGGTCGGGATACCGATCGAGCCCGGCCGGTCGGCGAAAGCCCTGATTGGGGGCCGGAAACTCCGCCACCGCCACGGCGTTCTGGTCGGGATGACCGGTCCAGGCACCATCCATCAGCGCCATCGCCTCGTTCCGCTTGTCTTTTTCCAGGGTCGCCATGGCCCGGAGGTTGAGCTCGGCATCGACCCGAGACGGGAACAGGGCGGTCATTCCCCCGATCGCCAGAGCGCCCCGCCTGTGGCAGATATCAGGCAATAGCTCCCGAAGGCGTTGGAAGAACGCGACATCATGGGGGATTGTGTTGCGGTCGGGCAGCACCCATCCCGGATTCGGCAAGTTGAAGTGGATCAAACTCGCCATGTAGTCCCATCGGCCGAGGTTGAGCCCCAGGATGTGGTCGCGGAGATGGAAGAGGAACTCTTCCATCCGGTAGGCCATCGGGTGGGACTCCACCAACGCCATGCATTTGATCGCGTCCGGTGGGAGCCCCTTGTCGGTGGCCAAGCGCTGGAACACGTCCCGCCACCAGAGGGCCTCCTCCGCCGACTCCGATTTCGGAACGTAGATCGCGATCGGATGCCGGAGGCGGACTGGATCGAGGTTGTGGACCAGCAGCGCGAGGTCGAACAGCGACGCCGACGTCAGCTCACCGGGAATGATCCCACCCTGATGGAGGTGAAGCCCCCGGACCCGGACCCACGTCACCACCCCGCTCGGCTGGATCGAAATCCGAGCGTTCCGTTTGGCGTCGTCGTACCCGAGGGTCCCGTGGAGCGCGGCGACCGCGTTGGCGTGCCCCCGGAGGGTGTTCTCCCACCGATTCGCCATCGAATCTTCGAGATCGATCATGACGCCGGGGGCGCCGGAGTTGAGCATCTTGACCACGAGCTCGGCGTCGTCGGCCGGGCCGGTCATCTGATTGCGCTGATCGGCGCACCAGGCGGGGACGGTGATCCGCCAGTCGCCGGTGGTCGCGTCGGACGGAGGCAGATGCACCGGCAGGTTGCCCTGGTGGGCAGCCTCGAGGGCCCGGGCCCGCGCGGCAGCCAAGGCCTGCTGTCGCGGGCTGAAGACCCGGTGGAGTTCGCGATAGGCTTCGAAGAACCCAGCCGGCAAGTCCCGGGCTGGGTCGAACCCGGCGGGGGTCGTGTTGGGATGGCCGTTTAGCATGCCGATCACTGTAGCAGCTTTTAGACCCAAATCCCCGAAAGCACCCGCCGGAAGTTGCCCCCCAAGATCCCGAGAATCTGGTCGTCGGTGTATTTCCGGCGGATCAACCCGTCCGTCAGATCGTACATCCGCTTCGGATGGGCCACTTCGTCGATATCGATCTTGTCGCGGAAGGCATAGTCGGACTTGTAGCCGGCCTTGAGGCGCTTGTAGTCCTCCGGTGGCATATCGTCGTACCCGTCGAGGTCAATGTCGCTCCCGATCCCGACATGTTCGACGCCAATCATCTTCGCGACATAATCGAAGTGGTTGAGCAGATCTTCGATGGTGGTCGGCTCGCTGCCCTTCACGAAATTGCGGACCCCGGTAATACCGATCACGCTTTCCGCCTTGCCCACCGCCTTGATGACCGAATCCGGCTTGCAGCGCGGATGGCCGGGGTTGAGCGCCCGGACATTCGAATGGGTCACCAGGACCGGCTTCTTCGACACCTCGAACGCATCGAGCGAGGTCTGATCGCCGCAGTGCGAGACATCGACGGCCATCCCGACCGTGTTCATCCGGTCGACGATCGACAACCCGAAATCGCTGAGCCCCTCGTCGCGGCGCTCGGTCGCGCCGTTGCCGATCAGGTTCCGGGTATTGTAGGTGAGTTGCGAGACCCGCTGCCCCATGGCGTAGAACGTGTCGACGTCCGCCGGCCGGCGGAAATGCTCCGAGTTCTGCACGCCGAGCATGACCCCGAGCTTCCCGGACGCCTTGACGGACGCAAAGTCGGCCGCCGAGTCGATCCGGGTGAAGTACCGGTCGTTGCCGGCCAGGAACCCGTTCCAGTTGGCGATGAATTGGTAGGTGCTGTCATAGGCATTGGCCCCGCCGGTCCCGACGGCGGTGTGGAACACATTGATGCCGGACGAACGAAACCGCTCGAAGTCCGCCTGGGCAAACAGCTCCGGCTTCGCGTTCCACTTGCCCATCAACGGAAAATTGAGCGTCAGGGGGCTCAGCATGTCGACGACGAGGGCCCGTTCCATCACACTGAGACAGCGGGCGGTGTACTCGGTTCCGCTGCCCCGGAACAGCGTGAAACGGCCCCGGTTGATCAGCGGAACCGCGAGGGCGGCGGCGAGAAAGCGGCGGCGAGTCGTCATGGCAAGCTCGGTATTGAAGGGAAAGACGGCCCAAACAACATTCGGGGCCCCGTTGGAGACCCCGAATGATGGCGAACCGCCCGAACCTTTCGCAACGTCTAGTTTGGCGCGTGAACCCCGGGGCCCCCGTAATTCCGGTTGGAGCCGATCCCCGGCCCCGACAGATCGAGGCCGGTATTGTTGATCTTCGCGATGTACTGGCGGATCGACCCCGGGAACGGCGTCGTCCGGGCGCCCCGGCCAAACGGATCGGTGTACCAGGTGGTCGGGCCGTCGGCGTTGTTGAGATCGAACGAGTTCATGTCCATGACCCGCCGAACCCCGTTGAAGGGCGACCGGGGATCGGTTTGAATAATCCCGGCAATGGTGCCGTTCTGGGTCGCCGCCGCACAGGGACCGCCCCGGGCCTGGTCGCCGTTCGGCTCGGTGAAGTAGCACATGTCGACGGACCGGCCGGTGATGTCGCTCTTGCTTGGATCATGGAACCGGCTGGGCGCAAACACCTGGAAGTAAGGGTTCATGTGCGCCAGGGTCTTGCCGTCCGGGGTTTTGAGAGTCAACGACT
The DNA here is from genome assembly GCA_031431925.1 of Gemmatimonadota bacterium. Lineage (GTDB taxonomy): Bacteria > Gemmatimonadota > Gemmatimonadetes > Gemmatimonadales > GWC2-71-9 > SHZU01. The sequence goes on from JANPEL010000098.1 coordinate 4,641, forward strand.
GCTGCCAACTCTCGTGGAGGGCGGCTCGGGCATCGGACGTCGACCCGTTCGGCACCAGCAAATGGCGTTCGACACACGCGATATCGGGAATGACCCGCTGCCCGCCCCCGTTCGGCGAGTTGGCCGGGGACGCGGTACCGACCCGAATCCGGGCCCCGTCGCAGGTCCGGGTAAACTCACCCGCCGTGCCGATCGCCGCCATCATGATCATCCGGACCTCGGACCCGTCGTTGCACTTGGCGTAGTACTGCACCTCATGAAGGTTGTTGGTGAAGGCGTCCTTCGAATGGGTTCCTTGATGGAGTTTGTACAGGACATCGCACTTGACCGACAACACCCCGCCGCCGCCATTGGCGACGTTCATCTGGACGTCGTTCTCCCATTCGTACTTGTGACCGACATGATCCTCGTGCCGACGGCCGGTCGGATCGAAGGTGTCGAGCTGCTCGTTGGCAAAGCCGAGCGGCAGGTCGCCAATTTCTGAGAACAGCTCGGAACCATGAGGATCCCGCCCGTGTTCGTGGCCGAACTGACACCCCGTGGCCGGATCGACCGGCGGATGCCAGGTCGGATAGAGCTTGCCGTCCGGTCCCACGGTGGAATACTGCTGATGGACCGAGAGCGGGCAGGTGTCGCCGACGCCTGGCTTCCAGGTCTGAAAGGCCACGCTTTGCGGCGCCGTCGGGTCGAGTCCGGTCGTAGACACTTCACCGCAGCCGGCCCCGAGCAGCGCCGCGACGGCCACCATTGGGTATCGAGTCATTGAGGGTCTCTCCTTACTAGTGCCAGGTGACGCCGAGGCCGAGCTGGAGCATCAGC
>JANPEL010000099.1:0-47380 GCA_031431925.1 Gemmatimonadota bacterium
AGGATGTCGCCGACGCCTTTGTGGACCGCATCGATCACCGTCGCGGGAGGCAGCCCCGCCGCGAGCCCGAGGCCGAGGCTGACGACGAGCAGCGCGGCAAACGCGTGGACCTGGTAGCGGATGACGAGCACCAGGAGGGTGGCGAGCGCGATCGCCGCGCAGATGCCGGGCCAATGCTGGTTGAGTAGGTGCGTCATGATGATCGGTATCCCCAGGCATCCCGTGGCTTGCGTGTCTCCCCTTGGTCTCGGCGCGGGCTTTGCGATACACTACCAGAGGAAGCGTCGTCCATGAAGGACATTCTTGACGGTGACGCTCCGGTAGCCGCTCGGAGCCAACTCCGGCAAATACTGGGTGACCGGATCGCCGATGCTCCGGATCTTGCCCTCCTCGACCGCCACCCCGACCAGAATCGACGCGATCGACTTACCGACCGATTGCGACACGAACCGAGACCGCCGATCGGCTCCGTGAAAGTACCGCTCGATGAGCACCGTGTCCCGGCGGAGGACCAGAAATCCGGTGACGTGGTTGCGGGTGAAATACCCTTCAAGATCCGGCAAGGCGAGCACCGGTCCGGTCGCGAACGGCACCGTTGGCCCCGATCGCCGGACCCGGTCGATCCGGAAGCCAAGCTGGTCGATATGATGGAAGTAGTACTCGTTGTGCGGCGGCGACATGTAGCTATAGGCATCGACCAGCAGGCCGGTTGGTCGCATCTTGGCGAGATCGATCTTGCCGTTCGGTTGCGCCCCGGCCGCGCCCACCGGCAGGAGTGCAAGGAACACCCAGCGGATCCACATCGCTACCTCGCCATTCGCTTGAGGGCCTGTTTGTCGACCTTGCCGATCGGAAGCATCGGAAACTCGGAGGTGACGGTGAATTGTTTCGGGACTTTGTAGTTCGCCAGCAATGACCGGCAGTGAAGGGCTAACGACTCGGCGCTCGGCGCTCGGCGCTCGGCATGCGGAAGTATGAAGGCGTGGCCGACTTCCTGATACAGCGGGTCGGGCACGCCGATGACGGCGGCCATGGCGACGTCGGGGTGAGATTCGAGGACCTGCTCGATTTCCCTCGGATAGACGTTGTAGCCGCCGGACTTGAACATCTCCTTCAAGCGGCCGATCAGGCGGTAGGCGCCGTCGGGGCGCTCCTCGGCCAGATCGCCGGTCCGGATCCAGCCGTCGGAGGTGAACAACTCGGCCGTGGCCTCAGGGCGGTTCCAATAGCCTAACGTGACGAAGTCACCGTGGACTTGGACTTCGCCGGGTTCGCCCGTCGCGACCGGGGTGCCGTCCGGTGTGGCGATCCGGAGGTCATACTCCGGCACCGGCCAGCCGATCGAGTTGGCCAGGACGTCGGCGGAATCGGTGTCGAACGTGAAGGTCACCGAGCCGACCGTCTCCGTCATCCCGTAGGCGTTGGCGAGCTCGCCGCACTTGGCCCTGAGACGCTCGATCAACTCGACCGGGGCCGCGGCCCCTTCCCAGATGATCAACTGAACCGACGAGAAATCGGTCCCCTCGAACGCCGGATGCGACACGATCAACTGGAGCGCCGTCGGTACGTGGCCGAACAAGGTCAGTCGCTCCGCCGCCACTGCCTCGAGCATGGCCCCAGGATCGAACTGCTCCTGGAACACCAAGGTGCCGCCGGGCACCAGGGTGTCGCAGGTAATGTCACCGATACAGCCGATGTGGTTGATCGGCAAGTTGTTCAGGGCCCGGGCCGGGTCGATCGGCCAGATGGCATACTGGACCCGCGCCACCTTGATCAACCCGGCCTGATGGATCATCGCGCCCTTGGGCTGGCCGGTCGTGCCACTGGTGTACACGATGACACAGGCCGCCCGGGGATCGACGGCCGCTCGGGCGGCCGCGAGTTCATCATCCGGGATCCGGCGGCCGCCGGCAATGAACCCGGCGTAGCTGCCGCCGGCGTCGAGCAGTACCGCCCGTTCGATCGACGGGGCCCGGGCCGTGAGGGCGGCGAGTTCCTCGTGGTAGGTCCGGTCGCCGATCACGGTCCGGGCAAAGATCAGGCGCGGCGTGGCGTCGTTGGCCACGTACTCGAGTTCCCGAATCTGGTAGCGGGGGTTGAGCCCCAGCCAGATGGCGCCGATCGAGACCGACGCGAGGAAGGTGACGTAGTAATCGGGGTGCGGCGGCGATAAGGTGGCGACTCGGTCGCCGGGGCGAATGCCGTGGGCCAGGAGGGCTTTGGCGCAGGCGTCGACCCGGTCGGCCAACTCACCATAGGTCCAGCGGTTGCCGCCGAACACGACGGCTTCGGCCTCCGGACGGGCCGTGGCCCAATGGCGGGGGTAGTCGCTGATCAGGCGGAGCACTGGGGGCCGTTCCGATTCCGGCCGAGGCCGGTGCGGGCGGCGAAACGCCGGCGCCATCGTTAGGCGCCGTGCTTCGTGGCGATCCGGCGGTGCCCCTCGCCGGTAATCCACATCCCGAGCCATTCGGCCACCAGGGCGGGGCGGGTCCTGCCTTCGATTTCGACCGACACGCCGTACTTGCAGCGCACCTCGCCGGGCCGGGTCTCGGTCCATTCGAGCAGGGTGAAGTGGGCCCGGATCCGGCTGTTGACCGGCACCGGTTCGACCAACCGGAGCCGGTCGAAGCCGTAATTGAGCGCGTAGCCGCCTTCGTCCGCGCCGAGATGATCGAGCCAGCCAAGCGCCTGATGACTGAAGTACGTCAGCATCGAGGTGGTCAGGAACCCGAAGGCAATCGTGGTCTTGAACGGGCTCTTGGCCGCGCACCAGGCCGGGTCGACATGCATCGGGTCGGGGTCTTCGGTCGCCTTGGCGAACAGGTCAATCCTGGCCTGGTCGATCAGGAACCACGGGGAGGTGCCGATCGGCTGGCCGATCTTGTCTTTGAATGACGCGAGGGCGGGTTGCATAGACGGAATATAACGCGCGTTGTTTACGGGAGCAGCCACGCTTTCACATACGAGGCAAACGAGGGCCGGACCAGGATCAGGTAGGTCGGCCCCTCGTCGATCTGAGCAATCAGCGCTTGGGCCTTGGCGATGAGCGTGCCGGCACAACAGCCGGTCTGGAAGGCCCGGGGATGGAAATCGAGCGGACACGAGCCCGCCAGAACGTCGCGGGCGTCCGGCCCAGCGAGCATGAACCCGACCCGGTTGGCCGACCCGTCGACCACGGCGCCTTCCCCCGCGGGCATGGCGCCTCGAAGCGTCGCTTCGAGCGGAGCCTTGATCTCGCCAATGGCCAGGAACTCGGTCGGGCTGACCCAGAGCACGTTGCAGCCCTCGGCGGCGGCGAACCGGTTGGCTGCCGGCAACGCCTCGAGCCCAAGGGCCCGGGCCACCAGCGGAGCCGAGCGGTCGGTTACCTGGAACGCGATCTGGGTCAGCCGGGGCAGGGGCGTGAGCCGGCTGGCGGCGGGGTTAGCCATCACGGCGGGCTCCTTCCCGGTCGTAGAATACCGGATCGACGATGGTGACGGCCATCGATTCCGAACCGGAGCAGGCGTACAAGGTCTGGCCCAAGCGGCCGGCGCCTCCTTTGACCATGGCCAAGCCGAAGCTCCGGCCTAACGTGGCGCTCCAGAAGCTCGAGGTCACGTGGCCGATCATGGTCATCGGCTTCGGCTGAGCCGGATCTTCGACTAACTGGGCTCCTTCGAGCACCACGATGGCCGGATCGGCGGGGAGGAACCCGACTAGTCTCCGGCGGCCGGGGGCCACCATGGCTTTTCGGCGGAGCGACCGTTTCCCGATGAAATCCCGCTCTTTGGTCATCATCCAACCGAGTCCGGCGTCGGTGGGCGTGGTGCTCGCGTCGGTGTCCTGGCCCACAATGAGGAAGCCCTTCTCGGCGCGGAGCAGGCTCAGCGCCTCGAGCCCATAGGGCTCTATGCCATGAGAAATCCCCGCCGCCATCAGCGTGTTCCAGAGGGCTTCGCCGCGGTAGCCTGGGACGCTGACCTCGAAGGCCAGTTCCCCGGAGAAGCTGACCCGGGCCACCTGGGCCGCCATGCCGGCCACGGTTCCGGACCGAACCGCCATGAAGGGAAACGCCGGCGCCGACAGGTCGAGATCGGTGTCGGCCGCCGCGAGGACCGTCCGCGCCAAGGGGCCCACCAGGGCAATCGTGGCCCACTGCTCGGTAATCGAGGTCAGCCAGACCCGAAGGTCGGGCCACTCGGTCTGAAGCCACTCCTCCATCCATTCCATGACCGGGGCGGCATGACTGGTCGACGTGGTGACAAAAAACCGGTCCTCGGCGAGGCGCATGATGACGCCGTCGTCGAACAGGATGCCGTCGAGCCGGCACATCGCGCTGTACCGGGCCCGGCCGGGCTTCAGGTTCGCGATCTTGTTGAGGTAGAGCCGCTCCAGGAACTCGGCCGCATCGGGACCTTGGACGTCGATCTTGCCTAACGTCGAGGCATCCATCATCGCCACACCCTGCCGCACGGCGCGGCATTCCCGCTGGACCGCCTCGGCCATGGACTCGCCGGCCCGCGGGTAGTATCGGGGCCGCTTCCACTGTCCGACATTCTCGAAGACCGCGCCCGCGGCCACGTGGGCCGGGTGAATCGGCGTGGTCCGGACCGGTTCGAACATCGCGCCCCGGGCCCGGCCGGCCAGCACCGAGTAGGCAATCGGTTCCACCGGCGGCCGGGCGCTCGAGGTGCCCATCGGGCCGTCTTGATACCGGGCCGCCAACATCCCCGCATTGACCTTCGAGGTCCGGCCCTGTTCCACCCCGGTGCCGATCAGGGTGTAGCGCTTGAGATGCTCGGCCGAGCGGATGCCGGCGCCCATGGCTCGGTGGACGCCCGCGACCGTCGCGTCCCGATGCAAGTCGACGAACGACCGGCTCTCGTCCTGGTCGGGGGCGGGAATCTGCCAAATCGGAGCAGCCGGTTGGACCCGGATGGCGGCCGTGTCCGGCACCTTGGGGTCCGCGGTGGGAAAGCCGGCGGCCGCGGCGGCCGCCTGTCCCGCGTCGACTCCCGTTCGAAGACAGCCGGCCAGGTCAAATGATCCGGCCAGTGCCCCCGCGACCCGATAGCCCGAGGCGGGCTCGGTCGCCACAAACGTGGCGAGCGATTCGTTCCAGGTGGTGCCGCCGCGCCGCTGATGATGGAGGTCGAGCGCGGGGTCGAATCCACCGGAAACAGCCAGCAGGTCACACTCGATCCGCTGGGCCTCGCCGTCGGCCAGCGACGCCACCGTCACCGCGATCAAGACACCGGCGGCGTCAGCGTCGGTCCCGGTCACCACCGAACCGGCGATGATCCGGATCCCAACGTCCCGGGCCCGCTCCGCTAAAGCGCCCGTCGGTTCCGGGCGAGGATCAACGACCGCGGCGTCGGTTTGGCCCGCCGTCACCAAATCGATCGCCGTCCGATAGGCGTCGTCGTTGGTGGTAAACACCACGGTCCGCTCCGGGACCAGCGCAAACTGGTGGAGGTACCGGCGCACCGCGGCAGCCAGCATGATCCCGGGCCGGTCGTTGTCCTGAAACACGATCGGGCGTTCGAGCGAGCCGGTGGCGAGGATGATCTGCCGGGCCCGAATCTGCCAGAGCCTCGGGTTCGGGCGGCGTTCGACGAGCATCATCCCGTTTTGGTCGAGCGCCACCACGGCAGTGGTCCGGCGAAGCAGCCGGACTTCGGGGTTGGCTTCGAGGTCCGCTTCGATGGCGGCAACCCAAGCCGCGGCGTCCTGGCCGTCAATCGAATCCCGGTCGCCGGGGAGGGCGCCGCCGAGCGTGGCCCGTTGATCGGCCAAGATGACCCGGGCGCCCCCCGAGGCGGCGGTGCGCGCGGCGACGAGACCGGTCGGGCCACCGCCGATGACGAGGACGTCGCAATGTCCGGTGCGCCGGTCGGGCCGGCTTGGGTCGTCGCCTTCGTGGAGAATTCCCTTAGTGGACAGTCCCCGGGCCACCAGGCCGTCGAACACCTCGACCGATGTGGCGCGGGCCAGCGGTTCGGAGGCGCCGCCTTCCCCAAGTTGCGCGAAGGCATGGGCTTCTTCGGCGCCGGCGCTCATCACCCCGCGCGGGCGTTTGAGGGAGACACTCGATCCGATGACGGCAATGCCGTTGGCCAAGAGCGCCGAGGCCAGCGTGTCGCCGGGATGGGCCTGGAGCGATTGCCCATTCCAGGAGAAGGACAGCTCTTTCGTCCGGTCGATCGTCCCACCGGTTGGAAGCCGTTTCATCGGGCATCCTCCGGCTTCTCGGTCGTCAAATACGAGCCGAGGATCTCGCTCGTCATCGTGTCCCGGACGACATGAAACCATCGGCGGCACCCGGCCACGTGGGTCCAGCGTTCGGCGAAGGCCCCCGCGGGGTTGTTGCGATAGAAGAGGAACTTCGCCCAGGCGGCGTCATCAACGTCGGAACCCGGATAGGCGATGTGAGCTTCGCCGCCGTAGTGGAATTCGGTTTCCTCTCGGGGGCCGCACCAAGGGCAACGGATTTGCAGCATCGTCGGATTCCTAGTGCGCCACGGCGGCTGCGCCGTGTTCGTCGATCAGGTCGCCGGTTTCGAATCGGGCCAAAGAAAACGGCACGACCAAGGGATGCGGGGTGCCGGTGGCGATGGTCTCGGCAAACACCCAGCCGGAACCGGGCGTGGCCTTGAACCCTCCGGTGCCCCAACCACAGTTGACGAACAGGTCCCGAATCGGGGTCAGGCCGACGATCGGCGAGGCATCGGGCGCCACGTCGACGATGCCGGCCCAGGTCCGGAGCATGTGGATCCGGCTGAAGATGGGAAACAACTCCAGCGCGGCGGCCATCTGGTCCTCGATGACGTGGAACGAGCCCCGCTGGGCGTAGGACGTGTACGGATCGCGACCGGCGCCCATCACCAACTCGCCTTTGTGCGCCTGGCTCAGGTAGACGTGGACCGCGCCCGACATGACGACGCACGGGAGGACCGGCTCGACGATATCGGACACCAGGGCCTGGAGCGGCGAACTCTGAATCGGCAAGTCGAATCCGGCCATCGCGGCCAAGAGCGGCGAACGGCCGGCCCCGACCAAGCCGATCCGGTTGGCGCCGATCCGGCCTCGGGTCGTGACGACCCCGGTGACGCGATCGCCGTCCTTTTCAAACCCGGTTACTTCGCAATTCTGGAGCAGGTCCACGCCGAGCCGGTTCGCGGCCCGGGCCAGCGCGAAGACCACGGCGTCGTGGCGGGCAATCCCACCGCGGCGCTGCAAGGTGCCGCCCACGACCGGGTAGCGAACGTCGGGGGAGATGTTGACGATCGGGCAGAAATCCTTGACCGATTGAGCATCGAGGATTTCAGCGTCGATCCCGTTCAACAGGTTGGCGAACGTGTTCCGTTGGCCGGTGTGCAGGTTCGACTGGCCGTGCGCCAAATTGAGGACGCCCCGCTGGTCGAACAACAGGTCGTAGTCGAGCTCCTGGCCCCAGGTCTCCCAGATCTTGAGCCCGTGTTCGTACAACGCGGCGCTTTCGTCCCGGAGATAATTGGACCGGACCACCGTGGTGTTCCGGACCGCGTTGCCGTTCCCAAGCCAGGCGCGTTCCACGACGGCCACGTTGGTGATGCCGTGGTTCTTCGCCAGATAATAGGCTGTCGAAAGTCCGTGCAACCCGCCCCCGACGATGAGAACGTCATAGGAGGGCTTGGGGTCGGGATTTCGCCACAGGAAATCGGGGTTGTGCGCGGCATGTTCATTCGGATGCATGGGCCTTAAAATACTCTAGAGGTAATCATGCCGCATCCGTTCAGTTTCTTTGCCGAGAGCTACGAGACCGAGCGGCTCAAGACCCTCTCGGTCTGGGCCGAATTTCGGGACGACGAGCTCGGCTTCCGGCCGGCGCCCCTGGCCCGGACGCCGCTGGAGCACATGGTGCACCAATGCGTCTCGGAGCAGGGATGGATGATCCGGATGCTCGGGATCGACGTCGGCCGGCCGGAGTTGCCGCGCGTCGAGGACCGGATCTCCTTCCTTCGCCACTACGACGAGGTGTCGCGATTGCGGCGCGCGGCGCTCGACGCGAAGGAGCCGGAGTGGTTCGGGGAGCCGACGACGTTCTTCGACGTGCCCCGGACCCGGGCCTGGGTCCTCGCCCGGCGGCTGGTTCATACCGCCCATCATCGGGCCCAGCTGACCGTCTACCTCCGTTTGCTCGACCGGCCGCTCTACTCAACCTACGGCCCGACCGCCGACACCGGCGGCCTGTTTCAGCACCAAGCTCCGGTCATCTACCGCTATCGGTCCGCCGAGGCCTTGCTCGAGGCCGAGGCGGCTGGGGGCGTCTGGCCGGAGTTGCCGGGCCCCGGCCCCCGCTCGCCGACGGAGCGGCCCTGACCCGCTAGGAAATGGCCTTGGGTTTCTTCTGCCGGCTCTTCAAATGCTCCTCCATCTTGAGCCGGGGTACGCCCTCCTTCATCCAATCCGGTGCCGGGAGCCCCTTCAGGTAATGGTCGAAGTACTCCTGCATCCGGACCGTGTAGTCCTTCTGGTTCTTGGGGAGCTGCAGTCCGTGGTTTTCGCCCACGTACTGCAACATGATCACGTCCTTGTCCTGCTCCCGCAGTGTATTGAAGAACGTGATGCCCTGGTTGAAATCGACCGCGCCGTCCTTCTCGTTGTGCAGGATCATCACCGGTGTTTCCACCTGCTTGACGAAGAACGCCGGCGAGTTCCTGATATAGGCGTCGTGGTTGTCGAGGTAGCTTCCCTTGAACCGGCCCTGCGAGGTCTCGAAAATCGCCATGTCGGCGGTGCCGGTATTCCAGTAGATCGAGTTGTACATCGAGATCATATCCGTCAACGGGGCGCCGGTCACGATGCCACTGAACAGCGTGCCGGTCTGGGTAGCCAGGAACGACGACTGATAGCCACCCCAGGAGTGACCCTGGAGCCCGACCTTGGCCGGGTCGACGATACCGGTCGCGATGGCGGCTTTGACGGCGGGCACCACGCACCACACCGACGACATGCCCGGGTCATTGATCCGGTACACGATGTCCGGCTGGAACACCGCGTACCCGCGGCTGGTATAAATGCTCGGGTTGAACGCCCGGGTCTCGTTCGGGACGGCGTAGTTGTGGAGCCCCTGGGAGAGTTTCTCGTAGATATAGACGACGGTTGGGTACTTCTTTCCGGGTTCGTAGTTGGCCGGCAGATAGAGCGCGCCCTGCAGGCTATCGCCCTTCTCGGACACGTAATTGACCAACTGAGCCCCGGATGCCCAGGCGTAGTCTTTCTGCTGAGGATTGGCATCGGTCAACCGAACCGGGTTGGCCAGCTTGGCATCGGCCACCCAATAGTCCGGGAACTCGCGGACGGTTTGCCGGGTGTACACCCAGGTCTCCGCATCCCGGGCCCGGCTCACCAAGAACTTGGCATCGCCAACCAGCAGCATCTCGGCGCCGGGTTTAGCCGGCATGACCCGGGCCAGGCCCTCTTTCTTGGTCCACTCACCATAGGTCTGGAGATACATCGGCTTGGTCAAGTCGATGCCCTTTTCCTTCGGGTCGATGACCAGCCGACGGGTAAATCGGATCCGGTCACGCTTGCCGGTACCGGTCAGGTTGACGAAGCTCCCGCCCGTCGCGGCCACTCGCCAGACATCCCAGTTGTCGAACAACAGGACGAACCGGCTGTCGGCCGACCAGCCTAGCGGGTCGACCGGCGGCCGGTCCACGTTGTGATCGTCCTCGGTGTCGATGAATGAGATCGGCGCGCCCAGCGTAATCGCCTTGGTCTGCCCGGTCAGGAAGTCGTAGACGTGATACTCGCCGTTGTCGTAGTAGAGCGCCTTGGTGCCGTCCGGCGACGGCCGGATCGGATAGAAGGCGGTTTTCTTGATCGGCGTTCTGGTCCCGGTCTTCAGGTCGATCGCGTAGTAGTCCCGGCGCTGGCTGCCGTCGATGTTGTCCCGCCGCTCGTAGGCCCGGCGGTCGGTCCCAAGCCCGTACCGGTCCCGCGGGGTCAGCTGCACGTCGCGAAGGTCGTCATCCGCGAGCGCCAAGAACTTCCGCTCCGCCACCCGGTAGAGCGCCGAGGAAGAGAAGACCTTGTCGCGCCCCTCTTCGACCTGCTGCTGCGACTGGAGCCGGCCTTCTTTCCCGTGCCAAATCACCAGGGTCGGTAAGTCATCGTCGGTGCCGCCGGCGCCGGCGGGGGTTTGCATCATGCCGGGCGTGCCGGCCACCGGCTTCACGTCGGGCCGGCCGGTTTTGGACTCGGGGCCGTTCCGGCGCGAGGTGACACCAAAAGCCAGCGCCGCAAAGTCGGCGGTCCACCGAGGGGTCCGATCCGGACTGATCCGGCGGTCGGCGGGCAGGCCGTCTTCCGGTTTCGGATCATAGACGACTTTGGTGTTGCCGCCGCCGACTCCGGTAATCCCCACCACCGCGTACACCGTGTCGCCCCGGGCACTGTCGGGCCGGCCTCGTAGCACCGCGAGCGCGAGCCCGCTATCGGCCCAGGCCAACCGGCGATAGACGGCTTTCTCGCTCTCGAGGGTTTTGACTTGGTCGGTGGCCAGGTTCCGGACCTGCACCCCGTTCCCGACGAGATCTTTGGCTTCGGTGGTCCAGGCCAGCCACCCGCCGGTTTCGTCCAGCGCGTAGTCGGCCACCGAACCAATCGTGCTCACCGTGCCGGCCCGGAGGTCAAGCAGCACCAGGTCCGAGGCCGAGGCCCCTTCGCCCGGATAGCGCTTCATCACGACCCACGCCGGATGCTCCCCGGCAAAGCTGAACCGCTGGATCTTCTCGAAATCCCGCTTCTCGCCCGTGGCGAGATTGATCACCAAGAGGCCGGTCTGGATCGGCTTTTTGTCTTTCGTGAGCTTCTTGGTTTCCTGAGCGGTCGGGTAGGTCGAGAACGCGGTCCATTTGGCATCCCCGGAGATCACCAGCGGGGCGCTTCGGGGCGTCTGGTCAAACGGATTGAACGGCTGGACCACCGCTTCGCCGATCGGGAACCGCCATTCCCGGGCTCCCGCGCTGGTTGGTCGCACCACGACCTCGCCGTCGCCTTCGTTCGGCGCCAGCACGTAGGCGAACCAACGGCCGTCGGCCGACGTGGCGGCATTCCGGATCGATTTCCAGAAGCTCAGATCAGTGGCGTCGAGCGTCTTTTGCCCGCCGGACTGCTGGGCTGGGGCCCTGGTGGCGGTGACGGCCGCCAACCCGAGAACCGGGAGGAATCGGAGTACGCGCATGAGATCCCCAAAGTCGGAAGTGGTGCGGACGGGTACCCCCCAATAATCGCCGCAAGGCACTGTAACGGCTAGGTGGCGAAACCGCGGGCCGGATGCTAGTATCACGAATGGACCCTAATTTTACGACTCGCGAACGCGACCGGATGCTCAAGGAACTGGTTGAATTCCTGTCGATTCCGAGCATCAGCGCCCTGCCGAACCATGCCCCGGATTGCCGCCGGGCCGCCGGCTGGCTGATGGACCAATTCAAGCGCCTCGGCTTTCCCGTCGTCCAACTGCTCGAGGGCAACGGCCATCCGGTGGTCTCTGCCGAAAGCCCGCCAGTGCCCGGGGCACCGACCCTGTTGGTGTACGGGCACTACGACGTCCAGCCGGTCGATCCGATCCATGAATGGAACACGCCGCCCTTTGAGCCGACCGTGCGGGATGGCCGGATCTATGCCCGGGGTGCCGCCGACGACAAAGGCCAAGTCTACTGTCTCATGAAGGCCTACGAGGCCGTATTGCAGGCCGGCAAGCCGCCCATCAACATCCGGTTTCTGATTGAGGGCGAAGAGGAGAGCGGCGGAACCGTGATCGGCGATTTGCTCACCGCCGAGCCGGACCGCGCCAAGGCCGACGCGATTTTGATTTGCGACATGTCATATTTCGATATCGGGTGGCCGGCCGTCTACACGGCGCTCCGGGGCCTCTGCTACGCGGAAATCCATGTTCGCACCGCCGAGCGAGATCTCCACTCGGGGAGTTACGGCGGCGCCGCCCCCAACGCGATGGAGACGTTGGCCCGGCTGTTGTCCGACCTCAAGGGACGGTCCGGCAAGATCAACATCCCGAAGCTCTACAAGTCGGTGAAGCCGCCAACCAAGCACGAGCTCAAGGTCTGGAAGCAACTGCCGTTCGATGAAGCCCGGTTTCTCAAAGAGGAAGTGACCGGCAAGGCACTCACCGGGATCCAAAAGGCGTCGGTGCTCGAGCGGGTCTGGGCCCTGCCCACGTTCGAAATCCACGGCATCCGGGGCGGCTTCACCGGCGAGGGCGCGAAGACCGTGATCCCGGCGACGGCGATGGCCAAGGTGAGCCTCCGGCTCGTGCCCGGCCTCCCGTTCGAGAAGGTGGCCAAGTGGCTGAAGAAGGCGGTCGCGAAAATGGCCCCTGAGTGGGCCGAGGTCGAGGTCCGGATCCTCCATGGCGGCGATCCGGTCGAGGTCGATGTCGGGCATCCGGCCTTCAAGACCCTCGACGCGGCCTTTGCCGAGGTGGTGGGCCGTGGCACGGTGCCCGTGCGCGCCGGCGGATCGATCCCGGTGGTCACTCAATTCGCGAAAGCCGGCGCCCCGGTCATTCTGACCGGAATCGGCCTGCCGGACGACGGGCTCCACTCACCGAACGAGAAGCTCGACCTCCAACAACTCTGGGAAGGGATCGCGGTGTTCGGACGATTTTACGAAAAACTCGGCGAAAAGGCGGTGTAGGTCAGGCCGGCGGTGCGTCGGGGGCAATCCGTTTGTGGCTCCCGGAGTATCGGGCTTCCGTGCGAGCGTGGAGTTCGTCAACGCCGATCAGCGCCCGGACCGACACCACGATGCCGGCCACGACATCGTCGGCCCAATAGGGATCCGGCCGCTCTCCTGCCGGAAGGGCTGCCGCTTGCTTGTCGAGAAACTGGGTGGCGGTCGCGATCCAGTCACTTTGGGCCCCGGCCACCAACGACCACGACGCCGTGGCCCGAAGTTCGAGTTCCGAGAGCTCGGTCAACAGGCTGTCGATTCCGGTCGTCACCGGTTCGCGCCGCAGCCGCTCGGCCACCGCCGCGAGCACCGCGCCACGGGCCGCTTCCTCGGCCTCCGAGAGGGGGGCGAGGTAGTGGCGCTGATCGGCCACCATCTCGGCCAGCCGGACGCACACCGCCCGAATGGCTGGGGTCAGCGTCACCGGCGCCTCCTTGGCCCAGCTCGAGGCGGCCTTGAGAATGTCCCGGACCCGGTCGTCCGCGACCGCGTTCAGTTTGGTGACGTCAAGAGGTTCCGCCATGATGGCGGAAGATAATACCTGGGCTCGGTCGGTGGTCCCGTTCGGTTCAGGGGGCCGGTGGCCCTACCGGTTGAAGTTCGTGCTCCGAACCCATCACGATCGCCCGATCGAAGACGGAACCAAATCCTGCCGTCACCGCACTGTGCACCTCGGCCATCAGTCCGTCGCGCGGCCCGATCCGATCCGCCACGCTGGTCATTCGAACACCCGGAATGCCACACGGCACGATCAGGTCGAATAGGTCGAGTGCGGTGGTCACGTTCAACGCGAAGCCGTGGAAGGTGACCCACTGCTTCACATGAATCCCGATGCTCGCGACTTTCCGGCCGCCGGTCCACACGCCGGTTAAACCGGGGTTCCGTTCGGCGCTGATGCCGAGCGTCGCCAGGGCCACGATCAGGGTCTCTTCGATTTGTCGGAGGTACCAGTGGAGGTCGGGCCGGTGATTCTGGAGCTGGAAGATCGGGTAGCCGACCAACTGTCCCGGCGCATGGAGGGTCACGTCCCCGCCGCGCTCCACCTCGACGACCTCGAGTCCTCGGCGGGTGAGCTCGTCGGCTCCGATCGGGAGGCTCGACGCCTTGGTGCTCCGCCCGAGCGTGATGACCGGGTCATGCTCGACGAGCAGCACGAGATCCTCGTGGCGCACCCCGTCGACTCGTTCGCGGCACAGCCGCCGCTGCAGCGTGAGAACTTCGTCGTAGCCCCGGCGCCCGAGATCGATGACCCGAATCGCGGCCGGCGCGGTCACAGCGCCGGGAAGGCCCGGGCAATCCGGCGGTTGAGGAGCAGGGCCAGCGCCAGCGCCCCAAGGGAGAGTACCACCAGCCCGAGCCGCCCGAAGGCCCGGTCCACCGGCATCGTCACGACCGACAGGACGAAGCTCGCGAAGAAGCTGACCATCGCGAGCATCCCTTGGCGAAACGTATTGTGGACCGGGGCCATGACCCGCCAGGTGGCAATCGCTGCCGCAAAGCAGGCCAGAAACGTCCCGGCAAACAGCACGACGGCGGTCGGCGCTCCGATCTCGAGGCGCTGGGCCGCTTGCTCCGCCGTTTGGAGGGTCCTGACCACGAAGCCGACCGCCGCGTTCAGGGCCAGGCCCAGTGCCGCCGACAACGCCAGGGCTTTGAACGCGAGCCCGACGAAGTCCTGGTCGGCGTCAGGTGTGGATGACACGGCCCATCGAGTCGAGGGCCGCTTCGGCAATGGCCTCGGACAGGGTGGGGTGGGCATGGATCGCGAGATCCACCTCCTCCACCGTGTATTCGTTTTCCCGGGCCACGGCCAGTTCGTGAATCATCTCGGAGGCGTGCCCGCCGACGATGTGGGCCCCGAGAATCTCGCCATACTTTTTATCCCGGATGATCTTGACGAAGCCTTCGGTGTCGTTGGTGGCCCGGGCCCGGCCGTTGGCGCTGAACGGGAAGCGGCCAACCTGGTAGTCGAGCTTCTTCTCTTTGCATTGATCCTCGGTCAACCCGATGCTGGCCACTTCCGGGTGGCAGTAGGTCACGCTGGGCACGTTGTCGTACTTGATCGGGTGCGGCTTGTGGCCCGCAATCAATTCGGCGACGAACGTGCCTTCGCGGCTTCCTTTGTGGGCCAACATCGGCGGTCCGGCCACATCGCCGATGCAGTACACCCCCGGCGCCGTGGTTTCGAGTGTGGCCAGGTTGACCTTCACGAACCCGCGGTCGGTCAGCTGCACTCCGGCTTCCTTGAAGCCCATGTTTTCGGTATTCACCGCCCGGCCCGCCGCCATCAAGACCTTCTCGGCGGCCACCGTCTCGGCCTTGCCGGCGACTTCGAGCTCGAGGGTCACGTCGGAGGCGCCGACCGTGGCCTTGAGGACCTTGGCCCCCGCCATCACCGCGATCCCGCGTTTCTTGTAGCTCTTGGTCAACGCATCCGACGACTCGGCGTCTTCGATCGGAATGATCCGCGGCAACGCCTCGATCAGGGTGATCTTGGTGCCGAACGCGTTGAAGATGTCGGCAAACTCGCAGCCGACCGCACCGGCCCCGACGATGGCCATGGTGGCCGGCGCCCGGTCGAGAAACAACGCCTCGTCTGAGCTGATCACGGTGGTCTTGTTGATCTCGAGGCCGATCTGCGGAATCCCCTTGACCCGTGATCCGGTGGCGATGACGACCGCCTTGGAGGCGGTGTGGATGTCGTCCCCGACTTTGACCTTCTTGCCTGGGAGGAGCGTCCCGGTGCCTTTGATGACGGTGATCTTGTTCTTCTTCATCAAGAACTCGACCCCGCGAGAGTTCTGGTCCGAGACCTGGCGGGACCGCTTCATGGCGACGCCGTAATCGGTCTTGATGGGTCCGACCTCGACGCCGAGGCCCTTGGCATCATGGGCCACGAGGTTGGCCACATACGCGCTGTGGAGCAGGGCCTTGGTCGGGATGCAACCGATATTGACGCAGACGCCGCCAAGCTTGTCCTTCTCGACGACCGCCACCGACAGGCCGAGTTGGGTGGCGCGAATGGCGCAGACGTAGCCGGCCGGGCCGCCGCCGAGGACAATGAGATCGTAGGTAGACATTCGAATTTCGGGCTAAGGGTTCTCTAAGACTGCAAGCCGACGGGGTTTTCGAGCAACTGTTTCAGCGTCTTCAGGAATTGCGCTCCGGTGGCGCCGTCGATGACTCGGTGATCGCACGACATCGTAACCCGCATCCGGCGCCGGGGCACGATCTGCCCTCCGACCACCGCGGCCACGGGGGCAATCGAACCGACCGCCAAGATGGCCGCTTCTGGTGGATTGATCACCGCCGTAAAGTGTTCGATGTCGAACATCCCGAGATTCGAGATCGAAAAGGTCGAGCCGGTATACTGGTCCGGCGTGAGCTTGCGATCCCGGGCCCGGCCCGCCAACTCCCGAGATTCCGTGCCGATGTCCCGGAGGGTCTTCAAGTCGGCGTTCCGGATCACCGGGGTGATCAGACCGTCCTCGACGGCCACCGCCATCCCGATGTGGACCTCGTTCCAGTACCGGATCTTGTCGTCCTGCCACCAGGCGTTGCAGGCGGGATGCTGAATCAGCGCCAGAGCCGCTGCCCGGACCACCAAGTCATTGAACGAAATCTTGACCGCATCGCCGTACAGCGTCTTGAACTGCTCCCGAAAATCGGCGGCCCGCTCCATGTCGATTTCGGTGGTGAGGTAGAAAGTCGGGATCGGACCGATCGACAGGGAGAGCCGCTTGGCGATGGTCTTCCGGATCATCGAGAGCGGCACGTCCGTAAACGCCGGACCGGCCTTGCGCGCCGGCGCGGCGCCGGCGCTTTCGACGTCCCGGCGGATCACCCGCCCCTCGGGCCCGGAGCCCGGGACCCGGCTGAGATCGACCCCGCGGTCGGCGGCCATCTTCCGGGCCAACGGCGAGGCCTTGATTCGCCCGGCCGCCACCGGCGCCGGTACCGCCCCAGTTGCCGGTGCCGGTGCCGCGACCGGCGTCGCGGCGGGAGCCGTTGCCGCTGGGGCGGCTGCCCCATCGCCTAACGCTTCGCCCGGCTGGCCGATCCAGCCCACCACCTGAGACACCGGAACGGTCGTGCCGGCCGCCACCGCATGGCGAAGCAACGTCCCCCCGGCTCGGGCCACCAACTCCATGACGGCTTTGTCGGTTTCCACTTCGGCCAGAACGTCGCCCGCCTTGACCACGTCGCCTTCCTGCTTCTTCCACTCGACCAGGCGGCCTTCTTCCATGGTCGGCGAGAGCGCTTCCATCACGACTTTGGTGGCCATTAGACGTAGAGTACTTTCTTGGCGGCGGCTTGAATCTTCTGCGCGTCCACCTTGGCGGCGCGCTCGAGCAACTTGTTGTACGGCATCGGGACGTCGGCCCCGGTTACCCGCCAGACCGGGGCGTCGAGCGCATCGAAGGCCTCCCGCTGGATCGTGTCGACCACTTGGGCGCCGACTCCCGCAAAGTACCAGCCCTCTTCGGCCACCACGCACCGGTTGGTCTTGGCCACCGACGTCAGGATCGTGTCGGTATCGAGCGGCCGGATCGTCCGAAGGTCAATCACCTCCGCCTCGATCCCCTCGGCGGCCAGGGCCTCGGCGGCTTTGAGCGAGGGGCCGACGGTCTTCGAGTGGCAGATGATGGTGACGTCTTTCCCCCCCCGCTTGATGTCGGCCTTCCCGATCGGGACGATATGGTCGCCATCGGGGACGTCGCCCTTCACGTTGTACAGCATTTCGCCTTCGATGAAGACCACCGGGTTATCATCCCGGATCGATGCCTTGAGCAGGCCCTTCGCGTCGGCCGCCGTGGCCGGGGCCACGACCTTGAGCCCGGGGATATGGGCGTACCAGCTCTCGAACGCCTGGGAGTGCTGGGCGCCAAGTTGAAGCGCCGACCCGCCCGGACCGCGAAACACGATCGGCACCCCGATCTGGCCGCCGGACATATACCGCATCTTGGCCGCGGAGTTGACGATCTGGTCGATGGCGAGAAGCGCGAAGTTCCAGGTCATCATCTCGATGATGGGCCGGAGCCCGACCATGGCCGCCCCGACGCCGATGCCGGTAAAGCCCAGCTCCGCGATCGGCGTATCGACCACCCGGCGAGGCCCGAACTCCTTGAGCAGGCCGCGGCTGACCTTGTAGGCGCCGTCGTACTCGGCCACTTCCTCGCCCATCAGGAACACCCGGTCATCGCGGGCCATTTCTTCCCGAAGCGCCTGGTTGAGCGCGTCGCGGTAGGTCATGGTGGCCATGTCAGTTCGGCTCCGGCGCGTAGACATCCTCGAACAGCTTCGAGGGATCCGGGTCCGGTGATTCTTCCGCGAACCGAATCGAGTCGGCTACCTCGCTTTGAATCTCGGCCTCGAGCGCCTCGTGGTCCGCATCGGTCCAGTAGCCGCCCGCCCGCATCAGAGTGCCGAGCAGCGTCAGTGGATCGCGGCCCCGATACTCATCGACCTCTTCTTTGGTGCGGTAGGTGCCGTGCGCCGCATCGGACATCGAGTGGCCGACGTACCGGTAGGTTTTCACTTCCAGGAACGTCGGCTTCGAGTCCGTCCGGGCCCGGGCCACGGCCCGGTCCATGGCCTCGCGCATTGCCAGGACGTCCTGCCCGTCAACCACTTCGGTGGTCATCGCGTAGGCGGCCCCGCGGATGGCCAGACTGGTGACAGCGGCCGCCCGGGCCACCGCGGTGCCCATGCCGTAGCCGTTGTTCTCGACGATGAAGATGGCCGGAAGGTCCCAGAGCGCGGCCATGTTCAGGGTTTCATGGAACGCACCGATGTTCGCCGCCGCTTCGCCGAAAAAGCAGACGCACACCTGGTCTCCACCTCGGTACTTGTGGGCAAAGGCCACCCCGGCCGCCAGCGGGATGTGGCTGCCCACGATGCCGTGACCGCCCAAGAATCCGTGGGCAACGTCAAACAGGTGCATCGACCCGCCCTTGCCGGCCGAAACGCCGGTGGCTTTGCCGTAGAGCTCGGCCATGACGCCCCGAGGGGTGAGCCCCCGGGCCAGCGCATGGCCGTGCTCCCGGTACGCGCTGACGACATGATCGTCGGGCCGGAGCGCGGCCATGACCCCGACCGCGACGGCTTCCTGGCCGATGTAGAGGTGACAGAAGCCGCCGATCTTGCCTAACGAGTAGGCCTCGCCGGTTTTTTCTTCGAACCGCCGAATCAGGAGCATCTGGCGGAGGTAGCTCCGATGGAGCGCCTTGGTGGCCGCGTCCACGGCCTTGCCCTTCGCGGCGGGTGCCGTGGTGGTCATGGGGTTCCTCTGGAGGCCTTGGCGCTATCAACCTGTTCCCAGGCGTGGTAACTCGAACGGGTCAGCGGGCTGGATTCGACGTGATCGAAACCCATCGCGAGGCCGAGGTCTCGTAACTCGGCAAACTCCGCCGGGGTATAGTACCGAGCGATGGGAAGATGACTCTCCGAAGGCCGGAGATATTGGCCGAGGGTAAGGATATTGACGTCCGACCGGCGGAGGTCCCGCATCGCCACCAGCAGTTCGTCCCACTCCTCGCCCATGCCGAGAATGATGCCCGATTTGGTCAGGCCCCCCGGCACCATCCGGCGCGCATTGGCCAGCAGATCGAGAGCCCGTTGATATCGACCCCCCGGACGGGCCAGGCGGTAGAGGCGCTCGATCGTCTCGAGATTGTGATTGAGAATGTCGGGCCGGGCATCCATGACCAGCTGAAGGGCCCGCTCCGACCCCTTGAAATCCGGGATCAGGACTTCGACCGAGCTCTCCGGCAGCCGCCGCCGGATCTCGACGATGCAACCGGCAAAGGCCTCGGCGCCCCCGTTCTCCAAATCATCGCGGTCAACCGAGGTAATGACCACGTGTTGGAGTCCCATCTGAGCCACCGCCTCGGCCAGCCGTACCGGCTCGACCGGATCGAACGGCAATGGCGTGCCATGGGACACCGCGCAGTACGCGCAATTCCGCGTGCAAACGTCGCCCAAGATCATGAACGTGGCGGCCTGGTGTTCCCAACACTCACCGATGTTCGGGCACCGAGCCTCCTCACAAACCGTGTGGAGGTTGAGTTCCCGCATCAGCGTCTTCAACCGCGCGTAGTTGCCGCCGCCCGGCGCTTTGACCTTGAGCCAACTCGGCTTCCGTTCGAACGGAACGGTTGCCAACGGCGTGGCCGAGGACGGAGTGCCAAGCGAACGGGTCAGTTGGACCAGCGGTGCCGCCACGCAAAGCTCCTTCACAGGAAAGCGCCCCGAAATCGGCGGGAACGCAGCTACAAGAATAGTATCGAACCGACCGAGGGGAAAGCTTAGGATTCCGCCTGCTAAGACAAGGAAGGGCAGTGACTTACCCTACTAACCGGAGAAGCGCCGAGCGCCGAGCCCCGAGTGCCGAGCTCCTAGGACCAGAACCGCCCCGGCCGAAGGGCCTCGATGCCTTCGAAGGTGGCCTCGCCGGCCATGAGATGGCAGAGCGACACGGCCGTAATCCCGGCGAGCAGAATGCCGTTCCGACCCCCGCCCGTGGCGTACCAGAGGCCCGGCGCGTTTGGTTCAGCACCGACGATCGACAGTCCATCGGGGGTGCCGGGCCGGAGCCCGGCCCAGCGGCGCTCCACTTTGAGCGGCGCCAGCGCCGGCACTACGGAGTCGGCCCATCGGACCACGGCTTGCTCGCCCTCGGCCGTAGCCTCCGCCGAAAAGCCGACATGCTCTGAGGTCGAGCCGCAGAGTGCCTCGCCGTTGCGCTCCAGGACGTAGCCCTGGCCCGCGTAGTAGATGCCGGGCGGGACCTTGGTCGGCCAGCGCTTGGCGACCATCTGCCCTTTGACCGGTTCGACCGAAACCGGGCGCGGCAATCCCTCGAGCCGGCCGCTCCAGGCGCCGGCGGCCAGTACTACCGCGCCGGCGGAATACGTTGCCCGGGCGCCGCGAACTCCCACCACCCGGCCGCCCTCGACGACCAAACCGACGGCGGCGTCGGGTTCAAAAGTGGCGCCGCGCTTGGCGGCACTCGCGCGGAAGGCTTCCACCAATCGGATCGGGTCGATCGAACCATCCTGGGGGGCAAACAGGGCCCCATCCGACAACCCAACCCAAGGGTACTCGCTTTGGACTTCGGTCGGATCCATCCACTCGGTTCGCTGACCGTGCTGCCGTTGCCACGCCACCGAGTCGCGGAGGCGAGTCGCCTGGTCAGCTCCCCGAGCTAACCGGAGAATCCCGCCGTCGAAGAGCCCGCAATCGACCCCGGTCTCTTCTTTGAGGGCCCCGACCTGGTCGCGGTAATATTCCCGCCCGGCGATCCCGAGCTCGAAGAGCGGGGGCTCCTCGCTGGGGTCGATCTGGGGCGCCAAGAGGCCGGCCGAGGCGCGCCAAGCTTCGCCGGCCCGATCGGTGGGATCGAGGACGAGGACCGTCCGGCCGGTGCCGGCTAGTTCCCGGGCGCATGCGGCTCCGGCCGCGCCTCCACCGATGATGACAACGTCTTGAGTATTAGGCACTTAGGCTAGTGACGAAACTTTCTGAAACGTCTGCCGTACTAGGGGATGCACGAATAGAAATCCAACCGTTCGGAGGAAAATACTATGGTCCGTGGATTCGTGGGATTCGCTGGGTTCTTCGTCCTCTTCCTGTTCGGGATGAAGGTCATCGGCTTCTTGATCGGCGGACTGATCGGGCTGGTGCTGAAGCTCGCCTGGTTCGCGTTCCTGGGCTGGATGATCTACACCATCATCCGAGTTTTGAGCCCCTCGACCGCCGATCGGATTCGGGAAACCGTCCGCGGCAAGCCGTCCGAAGCGTAACAGCGAGGTTCGTCCCGGGGGCGGGTGGAAAGCCCGCCTCTATTTTTCCTCTTCGGTTACCCCCCATACGACCAACGGCATCATGATCTCATGGTGTCCGGTAATCTGAACACCTTCGCCGCCGGCTTGGGTGGGGCGTTTGACGACGTTCATGGCCGGCCGGTAATGCCGGATCATGTCGAAATCCGCCGCCAGGAAATTGGTTGGCTTTCCGCCTCCGAGGTTTCGCGCCACCGTCAGGGCCTTGAGGAACACCTCCGGCATGATCACGGCGCTGCCCCAGTTGAGCACCGCGCCGCCCTCGTCCAGATCCGGGAGTGATCCAGCTAAGCGGTCAAAGTCCTTCATGGCCGTGGCGCCGATCGCGGCCCCATCGGCGGCGGGATGCTGATGAATGATTTCGGCGCCGACGGCGGGATGGACCGTGACCGGAACGCCCGCGTCCAGGGCGCCGAGGAGCACGCTGGCGTCGCGGCCCGGCAACGCCGAGCGGCCGATCAGTCCCTGGATCAGGCCCTCGCCGAGGCCCTGGCCGCGATCGGCGGCGGCGCGAATCGCCGCGTTCATCTCCGTGCCGGTCTCTTCGGCCATGCCGAAGGTGCCATCGCCCAAGCCGGCCTCGACGTCTTCACTGGTCCCACCGAAGGCCGCCAGTTCGAAGTCGTGGATCGCGGCCGCGCCGTTCATCGCGATGTGGGTCACGATACCCCGCTCGAGCAGCACCCGGATCAGGGGGCCGAGTCCGACTTTGATGACGTGCCCGCCCAGTAACAGGACGACGCCCCGGCGGCGGGTCGCCGCGGACCGAACCCGGTCGATCACCAGCCGAAGATCCCGGGCCGCGAGCACGTTAGGCATCGCGGCGAGGAACCCGGCAAACGACCGGTCCGCTCCCGGCACCAGAGCCAGGAGTGACGGGTCGAGTTTGTTGGAACGGAGCGTGATCGGAACGGTCCGAACGCGGGACCGGTCGGCTTCGCGGTACTCCACCTTCAGTCGGCCGGGGCGAAGGTCATTTTGGTGAGCCGGAGAGTCACCTGGCCAAACGCCAGCTTGGACCGGATTTGTACCGGAATCCGGCGGGCGTCCTCGGTGATCCAGAGCCGGGCTTCGGCCCGATCGGCGAACATGCCGCGGTCGTCGATGACCGGATTCAAGACGAAGCAGTTGACCTTGCTGCCGTCGGGAAGCTCCATCATCTCCGTCTTGAGCACCCGGATCAGGAGTGGGTTCTTGTCGTTCATAAAGTAGTTCTCGAACCGGTACACCTTGCCCACTTCGAGCGGTGTGGTTCGGACGAAGTACAGCAACGAGGCATCATCGAGCGGGTGGCTCGGCGTCGGCTGAGTGCCTTCCTTGCCTCGCTGCCGGTAAAAGCCCGAATCGGGAAAAATGTCGTACTCGCGGAGCCGGTTCTTGTCGTTCTCGGTGTTGTCGTTCCGGAACCGGAGCGATTTGAAGTCGGTGACGGTGGTCCACGACTCGAGTGTGTTCTTGATTTTGAAAATGAAGTTGCCGCCCTCGAGGTGGAACCTGAACTTGTAGGTCGGCTCTCCCCGCACGGTGTCGAGACTGACCACCCCGATCGACGCATCGCCGAGCTTGAGCACCCCGAATTTGGCCAAGTACTCGAATCGCTCGCCGACGGCGAACGGATGGCTCGGGGCTCGGCACTCGGCGCTCGGCGCTCGGCACTCGGCGGGGATGAGGAGCGAAGTGAGGGAAACCAGCAGGGGGATCATGCTTCTTGGCCTTTCTCGCGGCGCTTGGCTCGGGGGGCGCTTCGTTCGGCGGCGACGGCTTTTCGAACTACGCTGCTCGAGCGCCAGAGGTCGCGGGCGGTGGGCCAGGGGTCGATTCTCGTGGCCCGGGCCTTGAGGTCGTGCCGTTCCGGGAAGGAGACGGTATCGATCTGCCGGGCATGCACGGCGGTTCGCCCGACCAACTCGGCGTTGGCGGCCCAGCCGTCCGAGAGCAGGACCCGATCGGGCCGGTTGAACACCGACTTGAGCGCGGCGAGGCGGAAGCCGATGTACCCGGAGGTCGGGTCTCGAACCCCGGCGACTCCGGCGCTTCGGCCGAGGAGGTATTTGCTCCATCGGCGGGTCCAGCGATACGGGCGTTCCCACTTCGGATCGATGGCGCCTTCACCGACGACCAAGTCGGCCCCGCTGTCCAGCTTCTTGGCGAAATCGCCGAGGAACTCGGGTCCGTGGGCAAAATCGCCGTGCATCAAGATGGCGCCGTCGCGTTTGTGCCGATCCGAGAGCTCAAGGGCTTGGCGAAGCAACGCCTCGACGGTGGCCGCATAGCCTTGAGCGGTGCGGTCGGCCCGAATGGTCAGCGGCAAGACTTCGGCGTAGGTCGCCAGGACCTCCGCGGTATGGTCGCTCGAGCCGTCGTTGCCGACCAGGACGTGATATTCCCGGCCGAGGGCTTCGAAGGCCTTCCGAACTTTCCAGAGCACGAGCCCGATGGTTTCGGCTTCATCTCGGCTCGGAATACAGACGTAAATCATTCTCTACCAACGTTCTAGGACGACGGAACGATACACCTGAAGGACCCCGGTTGCCATCCCGGAGTCGGTAAATCGGGCCACCGATTCATGGCCCTTTGCCACCAGCCGGTCCCGCAGGTCGCCGCTGGCAATAACCTGCGCGATTCCCTCGGCTAAGCCGGCCACGTCGCCCGGAGGGACCAATACCCCGGCTCCGTCGCGGAGCAACTCCGGGATGCCGCCGGCACCCGTGGCAACCACGGGGATTCGGAGCGCCTGGGCATCGAGGATCGTGGTGCCAAGCCCCTCCTGGATCGAGGTCAGGACGAAAACCGTTCCGGCGGCGATCAGCCGGCGGGGCTCGTTGATCTGGCCGAGGAAATGGATGATCGGGGTGATCCCGAGGTCGCGGGCCAAGGCTTCCAGTTCGGTCCGAAGGTTGCCGTCACCGGCCAGGGCCCAATGCAAATCGGGAAACCGGTGGCGGAGCCGGGCGGCCGTTCGGAGCAACGTGGCGTGGTCTTTTTCGCGGGTCAGCGCCGCGACGGTGACGGCCAAGGGCCCGTGCGGTGGAAGTCCAAGGGCCGTCCGGGTCGCATCCTGCCTAACGTCAACGGCGGCGACGCGATCGATCCCGGAGGGAACCACGGTAATCCGGGCGGGCTCGATCCCGTCGGCCACCAGGGTGTGGCGGACCGCCTCAGAGATGGCGATCACGGCCGCCGCGTTGGTCCAGAACCCGCGTCGGCGGAGGGGGAGATTGGTCCGTCGGGTTACGACCACGGGCGTCCGGGAAACCAGGGATGCCAGGCCCGCGAGGGTGAGTGCGTGGGCGTCATGGGCGTGGAGGATCGAGCGGGCGCGGGACGTTTCGGCGATGGCCGCCACCAGGGCCCGCGGTGACAAACCAGCCCGCCACCCGACGGCTCGGGCCGGGACCCCGGCGGTTTGGAGTTCGGCGGCCAGGCGGCTTCCGGCGGTGGTGATGACCACCTGATCGAGCCCGAGCCGGCCGAGGGCCCGGGCCAAGAGAAGCACCTGCCGCTGCCCACCCCGCCACTCCCGGCCGGAGGCGAGATGGACGATCCGCGGTAGGCCGGTCACCGCCTCAGCGAATCAGGGAAAAAGGGACAGCGCCCGTCCTGAAACCCGGCGGTCTGGGTTTCGAGGCCGATCATCGGGATGACCCGGGCTCCGATATGGACCGAGCCCAGCGTCGGCGCCCCGGGAATGGGAAGCCCCTCGTACAGCAACACTCCCTGGACTCCGAGGACCCGGTCCGACAACAGCACCCCGAAGCCGGGAACCGGCTGATCGGGCAGGGGCCCGTCAACGCCGACGACCCAGCCCGAGTCGACTTTGCCCACCAAGGCGCGCTGGGCTTGGCCCGCCACCACCCGAACCGCGAGAACCGGCGGCATCGTCGCCGGCGCGGCACTGAGGGTCGTGCCGGGTTTGGTGAATTCCTCGAGCAGCATGGTTGGTCCGGCCAGGGAAAAAATCCCGCACCGGGTACCCTGATTGGACCAGCCGCAGGAGGCGAGGGTGGCGACAAGCGAGAGGCAAACCGGGACCCGCACCGAGAACCGTCCGTCCGAATGGTTCCCAAAGATACCCTCGGGCGGTAACATTCGTTGCCCTATGGGAATCGATGATCTCAAGGCGCGATTCAGGGGGGGCGCCTGGCACGACGCCCTCGTCGACCTCCGGGTCGGCCTCAAGGACCTGAAGGACGCTCTCGACAAGACCGCGCGGGACCTCACCGCCGAACGCGAACAACTGACCACGGCCGAACGCCGGGGCCAATTGGCCCAGGACATCGGGGACGCCGAAACCGCGGCGATTGCCCGCCAGTTTGCCGACAAACATCGCCAGCGGGTGGACCTCCTCGACCGGAAACTCGGCGTCCAGCGTGATGAACTCACGCTGGCCGAGCAGGAATTCGAGGCCGTCTCGGCGCAGCAACGGTCCGCCGGACCAGGGGTGCCGGAGCCACCGGACGAAGACCCCGGCCTCCTCAAGGCCAAGATCGATCGAGAAGCGGCTCGAGCCGCGGTCGATGCCCAACTCGAACTGCTCAAGAAGAAAATGGGGAAGGGCTCATGAATCCGAACGGCATCGACAACGATCGGGGCTTCTTCGGACACCCTCGCGGGCTGTCCACGCTGTTCTTCACCGAGATGTGGGAGCGGTTCAGCTACTACGGGATGCGGGCGATTCTGATCTTGTTCATGGTGGCGCCGCTCACCGAAGGCGGCCTCGGGATGCCGGTGCCGGAGGCCGGTGCGGTCCAAGGGACCTACACCGCCATGGTCTACATGATGACCATGGTGGGCGGCTGGTTTGCCGACAAGCTGTTTGGACTCCGGCGATCGGTGTTCGTGGGCGGGGTGCTGATCATGGCGGGGCACATCAGCCTGGCCATTCCGGGCTTGGCGTCGTTCTACCTCGGCCTGCTCCTGGTGGTGTTAGGCACCGGGCTCCTCAAGGGCAACGTCTCGGTCATGGTCGGCCAGCTGTACCGGCCCGAAGACACCCGTCGCGACGCCGGCTATTCCCTGTACTACATGGGGGTCAATCTCGGCGGTTTTCTGGGTCCGTTCTTTTGCGGATACTTTGCCCAACAGCCGGCCTTTCGGGAACGGCTGATCGGCTGGGGTTTTGCGCCCGAAACCGCCTGGCACTTCGGGTTCGGGGCGGCGGCGGTGGGGATGCTCTTTGGCCTGATCCAGTATTCGCTGGGCAAGGATCGCTTCCCCGCCACGGTCGAGCGGCCGCTCGGGGTGGCGAATGACGCCGAGCGAAGCCGGGCCCGGCGGCAGTTCGGGATGGCTCTCGGGGTCGTGCTGCTCGTGGTGCTGGCGGCCGTTGGGCTCAACTCCGCGGGGACGATCACGATCACGCCTCAGGGTTTTGCCGGCGGCGTCGATGTGTTCCTCGTGGTGCTCACGGTCGGCTTCTTCTTTTGGCTCTTTACCGTGGCCAAGTGGACCCCGGAGGAACGAAAGCGGCTCGTCGTCATTCTGGTGCTGTTCATGGGGGCGTCGATCTTCTGGGCCGGTTTCGAGCAGGCGGCGTCGACCCTGAATCTGTTCGCCGACCGCAACACCGCCAACACGATTTTCGGGTGGGCCTATCCGAGTAGTTGGCTCCAGTCGGTCAATTCGTTCTTCATCATCGTCATGGCCCCCCTGGTGGGCTTGATCTGGCTCAAGCTCGGGGTCCGGAATCCGTCGAGCCCCGCCAAATTTTCACTCGGATTGTTTTTTCTGGCCCTGGCCTACGTGCTGATGATCGGGGCATCGTTGAGCGCCGCCGACGGCGGCCGGGTCACCCCGATGTGGCTGGTTGGCTGCTACTTCCTCCAGACGATCGGGGAGTTGTGTCTGAGCCCGGTCGGGATGGGAGCGATGTCGACGTTGGCACCGGCTCGGGCCCAGGGGCTCATGATGGGGGTGTGGTTCCTCGCGACGGCGATCGGCAACAAGGTGGCCGGCCGGGTCGGTGGGCTCTACGAATCGTTCTCGATCACGACGTTGTTTACCGCCAATGCCGGGTTCGTCCTGATCTTCGCGTTGATCATGGCGTTGCTGATCGTGCCGATCAAGAACATGCTCGCTCGAAAAACCGTGTCAGCGTAACGCCGAGGCGATCGATGCGAATCTGGCGAATGGTTGGGCTTGGCGCCGCGATCGCAGGGACCGGATGTGCCACGGTCGTTCCGGCCGACGTTGGATTCGTCGTCAAGTGGACCGAGACGCACTACGCGCTGGCCCGCGCCGAACGATTGTCTCCGCCGGTCGCCGCCCGGGCCAGTGGGTACGCCGCCATCGCGCTCTTTGAAGGCTGGGCCGCCGCCGGCGATTCGCTCCGGAGCCTCGCCGGCCAACTGAACGGCCTCGACAGTCTTCCGAAGCCGCCGGCCGGTGGCCGGCTCGACCCGGCGTTGGTGGCCCTCGAGGCGCAAACGGTGGTGCTCCGGGGTTTGTATCGGGGCGGGTTTGCCTCGACCGACGTGGCCATCACGGCCCTCCACGACTCCCTGGTCGGCGCGAGGACTGGCGCCGGGGTCAGCGAGGCGATCGCGGGTCGATCATTGGACTACGGGAACGCCATCGGACTCGCGGTGCTTCGGTGGGCCGAGGGCGATGGGTTTGCCGGCCGACAATTGGCGTATACCCCCCGGTCGACGCCGGATGCCTGGCAGCCGACCGCCACCGGGGCACAGTTCCGGTCCCAGAGTCTCTCGGCCCAGAGCGATGTGGTCCTCCTCGACAATCCAACCGGCAAAGCCCAGAGTGGGGCCCTCACCGGCGAGCGCTCACTGTCGGTCAACCGGCCGAAGACGCCGGCGGCCGCCAACGCGCCCGGGATTAATCCCACCACGGCGCTCGAGCCGGGGTGGGGTGCGCTCCGGCCGTTTGTGTTGACCGGCTCCGAGTCCTGCCCGGCGCCTCCACCCCTCGAGTTCTCCAGCAAGCCGGGGTCGCCCTTCTATCAGCAGGCCGAGGAGATCTACCGGCTGGGTCAGAGCTTGACCGAGGAGCAGCGGAAGATTGCCTACTTCTGGGCTGACAATCCCGGGGAGTCCGGCACCCCGGCCGGTCATTGGATGAGCGTGGTGGCCGGACTGGCGGGGCAATGGCAGCTGTCGCCGGAACGGACCGTCGAGGCGTACGCGGTGACGGCCATTGCCGTCGCCGATGCCTTCATCGGATGCTGGCGGGAAAAATACCGGACCGACCTGCTCCGCCCGGTCACCTATATCCAACGGTACCTCGACCCCAAGTGGCAAACCTTGCTCAACACCCCGCCCTTTCCGGCCTATACCTCCGGGCATTCGACTCAGTCGGCCGCGGCCGCCGAGGTCCTCACCGCCCTGTTCGGGGAAGACCGGCCCTATGACGATGCTACCCACGTCAGTCTCGGGCACGGCATCAAACGGCTCGCGTCGTTTCGGGCGGCGGCGGAAGAAGCCGGGCAGTCCCGCTTCTATGGCGGCATTCATTACCGGATGGATCACGAGGGCGGCAAGATCCAAGGGGCCTGTATCGGCCGGGCGGTCCTGGCCCGCGTCGCCACTCGACGTTAGGCGGCACCGATGACCCGATGGCGTTGCGCGGTGATGGCGATTGGATCGCTGGCGGCCTGCCGGCCGCCGGAGCCGGGCCCGTGGCATGAGGAGGCCGGGTATCGGTGGCGCGATCTGGCGCCGCCGGTCGGCGGGTCCGCCGGCTTCACCAGCCAGCGCCCCGGCGCCACCGGCGTCGCCTTTCGGAACGACGTGGCCGAGGCCAAGGCGTTCGCCAACCGCCACCTGGTCCAGGGGTCGGGCGTGGCGATTGCCGATGTCGACGGTGACGGGCGCGCCGATGTCTACCTGACCCGGACCGACGGAGCCAACGCGCTCTATCGGAATCTCGGCCGTTGGAAATTCGAGAACATGGCCGCGGCCGCCGGGGTCGAGTTGGCCGACCGGGCCTCGACCGGCGCGGTCTTTGCCGACGTCGACGGCGACGGCGACCAGGACCTGATCGTCACCGCCATGGCGGGCCGGAACTCTCTGTTGCTGAACGACGGCCGGGGCCGGTTCACCGACGCCACGGCCGAGAGCGGGTTCGTGCCGGAGTCCCGCGGGAGCACCACGGCCACCCTGGCCGATGTCGACGGGGATGGGGATCTCGATCTCTATGTCGCCAACTACAAGGCGACCACCATGCTCGACTCACTCTCGCCCCAGGAGCGGGCCTTCGACCAGTTGGTCAAGCGGATCGAGGGCCGCTACGAGATCGTGCCGTCGCGCCGGGACAATTACCGGGTGGTGCTCCGGGACGACATTCGCGCCGTGAGCGTGGTGCAGCGAGCCGATCCGGATTGGTTCTATCTGAACGACGGTGCGGGGCACTTTACCCGGGAAATGGTGGCGGGCAATCCCCGGTTTCTCGGGGAGGATGGCGTGCCCCTCGATCGGGAGCCGGACGATTTCGGGCTCGCGGCCCGGTTCTTCGACGCCAACGGCGACGGCGCCCCGGATCTCTATGTGGCCAATGACTTCGAAGATCCCGATCAGTTCTGGATCAATGACGGCACCGGCCGGTTTCGGCTGATCGACCGGATCGCGGTCCGCCAAACCAGTAACTCGGGGATGGCCGTTGATGTCTCGGACGTGGACCGGGACGGCGACATGGACCTGTTCGAAGTCGACATGCTCGCCAACGACAGCCACCGCCGGAAGACCCAAACGCCGACCCACACGCCGATTCCGAAAGTGGGAGGCGACTATCGGGAGCGGGGCCAGTGGCAGCGGAACGTGCTGCTGGCCAACCGCGGGGACGGCACCTTCGCGGAAGTCGGGGCAATGGCCGGGGTGGCGGCCTCGGGGTGGTCGTGGTCGGCGCTGTTTCTCGATGTGGACCTCGATGGCTATGAGGATCTGCTGATCGGGAACGGGCACCGGTGGGATCTGATGGACGCCGACGTCCAGGAACGGCTCAAGAGTCTGATGACGGGCGTCGATTGGCGGGAGGAACGGAAGTTCTATCCAACGCTGGCCTTGCAGAACGTGGCCTTTCGGAACCTGGGCGGCCTCCGCTTCGAAGAGGCCGGCGCGGCGTGGCGGTTCGGGACCGAGGAGGACATTTCCCATGGCATGGCCGCGGGCGACCTCGATGGCGACGGTGACCTCGACGTGGTGGTGAACCGGCTCGATGCGCCGGCGCTGTTGTTGCGGAACGACGCCCCCGCCGGCCGGCTGCTGGTCCGGCTGGCGGGCCGAGCGCCTAACGGCGGCGGCGTCGGGGCGGTGATCCGGCTCCGCGAGCGGGGCCGGGTCGATCAGTCCAAGGAAATCGCGGCGGGCGGCCTCTATCTGTCCGGCTCGGAGCCGGCGGCGGCGTTCGCGGCCCAGGGCGACAGCTTGGTCGTCGAGGTCCGGTGGCGGAGCGGAGCGGTCAGCACTGTGGTCGGGGCGGTAGCCGGCCGGGAATACCGGATTGCCGAGCCGCCGGATGGCCGGGCGGCAGGGCCGGCGGCGCCGGTGGCCGTGGTTCCGCTCTTCGAGGACGTGTCCGACCGGCTTCGCCACCGGCAGGTCGAGACCGAGTTCGGGGACTTTGCCCGCCAACCGCTCCTCCCGATTCAGCTGAGCCAACTTGGGCCCGGGGTGAGTTGGATCGATCTCGACGGCGACGACGACGACGATCTGGTGATCGGGGCCGGGGCCGGCGGGCGGCTCGCGGCGTTCCGAAACACCGCCGGGCGGTTCAGCCCGCTGCCCGGATTCGCGGCCGACAGCTTCGATCTGACCCAGATCGTCGCCGGGCCGGGGGTCGGGGTGTTGGTGGGGCAGTCGAGTTATCAGGCGGCGAGCCCGGCGTCGGCGTTAGGCGCGGCCCAGGTGTTTCGCTGGGCCCCTGGCAGGCAACCCGAGGTCGCGGTGCCGGGCGACACCACCAGCGCCGGCCCCCTCGCCCTCGGCGACATCGACGGCGACGGCGACCTCGATCTCTTCGTGGGGGGCCGGGTGGCGCCGGGCGTGTATCCGCTCCCCGGCAACAGCCGGCTGTGGCGGAACGAGGGCGGGCGGTTCGTGGTCGACGAGTCGAACCGGGCCGCGTTGCGGTCGATCGGGATGGTGTCGTCGGCGGTGTTTTCGGATCTCGATACCGACGGCGACCCCGACCTGGTGCTGGCCCTCGAGTGGGGCCCGCTCAAGGTGCTGGAGAATCAGGGCGGGCGGTTCGCGGATCGGACCGAGGCCTGGAAACTCGACCGGCTGTCTGGGCGATGGAACGGGATTGCCACCGGGGATTTTGACGGCGATGGCCGGATCGACCTAGTGGCCACGAACTGGGGCCGGAACACCATGGCCCGCCCCGACTCGGCCCGGCCGCTCTATCTCTACTATGGCGGGTGGGGCGGGGACGGGGTCTCGATGAGTCTGGCGCAGGTGGATCCCCGGCTCAAGGGCCTGGCGCCGTTGCTGACCCTGTCGCGACTTACGGCGGCTCTCCCCGAGCAGCGGCGCCGGACGCCGACGTTCGCGGCGTACGCCGACGCCACCCTGGAGCAGGCGTTCGGCGATGCCCTGGGTCGCGGCGGGCGGCTGGCGGCCACGACGTATGATCAGATGGTGTTCCTCAACCGGGGCGGATTCTTCGAGCCCCGGTCGCTGCCCCTCGAGGCGCAGCAGGCCCCGGCCTTTGGGGTGGCGGTGGCCGATTTTGACGGCGACGGGACCGAGGATCTGTTCCTGGCCCAGAACTTTTCGGAAACCGACATCGCCTCGCCCCGGCTCGATGCCGGCCGCGGGCTCGTCCTGCTTGGCGATGGCCGCGGCGGCTTCGCGGCGATGAGTGGAAGCCGGTCGGGCGTCCGGTTGGCGGCCGACCAGCGGGGCGTTGCGGTCGCGGATTTCGACGACGATGGGCGGCCCGATGTCGTGGTTGGCCAGAACACGGCGGCAACAGTGCTGTTCCGGAACGCGACCGGCCGGCCGGGGCTTCGTGTCCGGCTGGCCGGCGGGCTCCGGCCGGCGGTGCTCCGGTTGGGGTATCGGGACGGGTTGGGGCCGGCGCACGAGGTGCGACTCGGCGGGGGCTACTGGTCTCAGGACGGAGCGCCGGTGTTGGGAACGAAGCCGGACCCAGTTGCCCTCTGGGTCCGCTGGACCGCCACTGATTCGACCCGGGTCCCGCTCCGTCCCGGCCAACGAGCGGTGACCGTTATTAGGGCGTTGCCCGAGTCCAGATGACGACGACCCCGCACCCCGCCGAGGAGCCGGTGAATTCCGCGGGAACTTCCCCGGAGCCTCGGTAGACCTCGATGCCCTGGACGTCGTTGATCGGGGTGGTGGTGGCGAAGTAGCGGGCCTGCTGGCCATCGACGTAGTAGACCGGGAGGCATCCAGGGGCGGCCCGTGCCATCCGGGCGAGGCAGTCGAGTGCGTCGCAGTACACTTTGACGCCTTTGACGGTCCGGAGGGCGTCGCCCATGTTCATATAGCCGCGGGCGCTGATTTCTTCGCGGCCAATGAAATGGCCAACCCCCCGTTCACGGCGCCGCTCGAACTCGACGAACCGGGGCAGGGTCTTCGAGTTCCTGGCTTCGACTTCGAGTTCGGGCATCTGCTCGCCGGTGAACTCGAGCTCGAAGGTCTTCTCAAGCGTCCTGCCGGCTTCGAACTTGAGGAAGCCGGTATAGGGCTTGTAGCCGACGACCCGAATCAAGATCCGCCGCTCCCCTGGTTCGATCCCGTTCAGGACGAACCGCGCCTGACTCGAGAGGTTGACGTCCGCTTTGACGCCGTCAAGGGCGATGATCGCGGTGGTCAAGACCTGACCGGTCCGGCTATCGTACACCTTCCCGATCAACTGCGCCTTGTCCTGTGCGACGCCGACGCCCGACCAGAGTGCCGCGCTGAGCAGAACACCCACCAGGGTTTTTCCCATGACACCAAACCAGATTGACAGGTCAAATCAATCTACGTGTCTTGCGCTTTGTCCGCTTGGGCGAGAAATTGACACTTCCACCAAACATCCCGGCTGGCGAAATCAGTGTCTTTCTGACACGGGCGTCCCAGAAACGATCGTGTCGAAACAACACGGAACCTGATAGTTTCGGGCCGCAAGGTGTTGGGATTGTTGACTTTGTGATCGGGGCCTCCGAGGCATGGAATCTGCCTTGCACTGGCTATTCGCTTTCATTTTTGTGTGCTGCTGGGTTTCCATTTCCAAACATCCTTCAACCGAGGATTCGCATCATGAGGCGTTCCGTACAGAATGGTCTCCGCGCTGGGGCCGTTGCGGTGCTCTTCACGCTGACCGCACAGGCGGCGTGGGCACAGGCGACGATCACTGGTAAGGTGACCGACGCCCAAGGTCGGCCGATCGGCGGCGCGAACGTGCTGCTCGTCGGGCTGTCCAACGGCGGGGCGACCAACCCGAGCGGTGTCTACACGATCGCCGTCGCGGCGTCCAATACCCGCGGCCAGTCGGTGACGATCAGCGCCCGGTTCTTGGGCAAGAAGCCGACGACCAAGACGATCGTGCTGTCGCAGGGCAGCCAGACCGTCGACTTCCAGCTGGCGGACGACCCGCTTCGGCTCGACGAACTCGTCGTGACGGGCGTGTCCGAGGCCACGTCGACCAAAAAGCTTGCCTTTGCCGTCGGCAAGGTGTCCGCGGATCAGCTTCAGGAAACTCCCGGGGTAAGCGCGCTCGGCGCGCTGGCCGGCAAGGTGGCCGGCGTCCGGTTGGTGCAAACCAACGGCGAACCCGGTACCGCGCCGACGATTCGGCTTCGCGGCGCCACCAGCATCTCGGGCAGCCAGGATCCGTTGATCATCGTCGACGGGACCATTACCCGAATCAGCTTGGCCGACATCGCGTCCGAAGACATCGAGCGGATCGAAGTCGTCAAGGGCGCGGCCGCCTCGTCGTTGTACGGGTCGGACGCCGCCAACGGCGTGGTTCAGATCTTCACTAAGCGCGGCGCGAACTTGGCCGACGGCAAGCTCTCGGTGACCACCCGGAATGAAGGTGGCGCCTCGTTCTTGAGCAAGAAGATTCCGAACGCCAATGCCCACGCGTTCAAGGTCAAAGCGTGCGACTCGTTTCCGAGCGGCGTCTGCTTCGACCGAACTGCCCCCCCAGGGAACAATCGGCAGAACGAGCCCGACGGCATCGCCGACAATCCGTACCCCCGCTACTTCGACCACCAGGACGAGGTCTCCCAGCCTGGGGTGTTCATGACCAACTATCTGTCGGTTGGGCAGCGCCGGGGCCAAACCAACTTCAATGCCTCGTTCCAGAACACCAAGACCGAAGGCGTCATCCTTGGGGTCAAGGGCTACAGCCGGCAGAACTTCCGGATCAATGTCGACCAACAGTTGACCCCGAAGCTCGACCTCTCCTTTAGCTCCTTTTATGGCCGTTCGAACAACAATGACGCGGCCCAGGGTCCGGGCAATGCCTTCTTTGCCGTGACCTTCGTGGAACCGAACATTGACCTCTTTGCCAAGAACGACGACGGGAGCCCGTACCGGGCGGCCATTCCGGACCGGGTCGCGAATTCGTCGAACCCGCTCTATGCCTTGTTCAACAACGACCGGGTGAACGACCGGAGCCGGTTCACCGGGTCCGGCCGGATGCGGTGGCGGATTCGGGATTGGTTGAGCGCCGAGGGCAATTACAACTTCGACAGCGACCGGAACGACTTCACCGATCTGACGCCGTTCGGATACCTCTCGGCGACCGGGCAGGCCACCGACGGTGACCTGCTCAAAGAAGGTCAGAGCAGCCGGACCTACAACACCGGCGCCACCTTGACGGCCATTCGGAGCTTCGGGTCGATCACTAACACCACGAAGGTCTCCTATGTGTACGAGGATGAACAGCGCTCGTTCATTCGGACCCAGGGCGGCAAGCTGGTCGTGAAGCAGGTCCCGGAGTTTGCGGCGGTCGACCCCTCGACCCTGTCGAGCTTATCGAACAACATCGACATTCGGAACCGGAACGCCTTCGCGGTCACGACCTTCGACATCAAGGACCGGTACATTCTCGACGGCTTGATCCGGCAGGACGAGTCCTCGCTGTTCGGTCCGGACAGCCGGAAGTCGACCTACTACCGGTTGTCGGGCGCCTGGCGGGCCAACGAGGACTTGAAGATCGGCGGGATCGACGAATTGCGGTTCCGGGGCTCGTACGGGACGGCGGGTCTCCGGCCCCAATTTGACTATCAGTACGAAACCCTGGCGGTATCGGCCGGGTCGTTCTCCAAGCAAACCCTCGGGAACCGGGCGTTGCGTCCGGCCAAGTCGGCCGAATACGAGGTTGGAGCCAACCTCGAATTGGCCAGCGGCCGGGTGACGGTCGAGTACACCTACTCGTCGAAGGAAACCAAGGATCAGATCATCCGAGTCGACTTGCCGTCGGTGGTCGGGTTCCTGAATCAATGGCAGAACGTCGGTGCCTTGAAGTCCAAGACCCATGAGGTGGCCGTCGGGCTCCAACTGATCAACAACCGGAACATGGCGTTCCAGTTGAGCATCACCGGCGACCGAACCCGGCAGACCATCACCGATTGGCCGCTGCCGCTCGATCTCTTCGGCCCGGTCGAGACCTTCTACATCAACCAGGGCGCTTCGCTCGGCGCGATGTACGGGAACCGGGTGGTCAGGAACATCAACGAGTTCTACGACGACCCGACCAAGAAGGCCCAGTCCGGGGCCGGCCAGGCGTGGGATCCGGCGAACTTTGTCGTCAACGAAGAAGGCTATGTCGTCCGGAAAGACCAGATCGGGAAGCCGAACGAGAAGCCGTTCTTCTACGTCGACGCCAACGGGGAGTCCATCGTGCCGATCGGCGATGCCAACCCGGACTTCAACCTGAGCTTCAATCCGGTCTTCAGCTGGAAGAAACTCGCGCTGAACGGTTTGGTCGATTGGAGCCAGGGCGGCAGCATCTACAACGGAACCCGGCAGTGGCCGTTCTTCGAGAACCGCGACCGGATTTACGATCAGCGCGGCAAGCCCGAGGCCGAAAAGAAGAGCCAGCTCTACTACAACTTCTTCTACAATGGGTTGAACCCGATCGACTTCTTCGTCGAGCCGGGCACCTATGTGAAGATCCGGGAGTTGGCGGCGCACTACACCCTGGACCGGAACCAGCTCAAGAAGATCGGGCTGGGCAAGCTCGAGAACATCCGCCTCGGCGTGATCGGCCGGAACCTGTTCACCTTCACGAAGTACTCCGGCTACGATCCGGAAGTCGCGAGCCCGTTCGACAACGACCCGTTCCAGGTCCGGATCGACTGGTTCACGTATCCCCACTTCCGGACCTTTACGGGTCTGGTTGAAATCGCCTTCTGAGGAACGAACCCATGAAACTTGTGAATGTGACCCGATGGGTCGGCGTGGTGGGGGTGGCGGCGTCGCTCGGCTGCAAGAGCCTCGACGTCGAGAATCCGAATGCGCCTGACGCGGCCCGGGCCTTTGCCGATCCGGGCGCCATTGCCGGATTGATGACGGGCGCCTGGAAGAGCTGGTTCAACGCCCACACCGAGTTCAACAGCGCCTTGGTGCTGAACTCGCTGGCCGATGGCATCAGCGCGTCGTGGAACAACTTCAACCTTCGGTATTACACCTCCGAAGGGAACGAGTGCGCGGTCCGGTGCGGTTGGGATAACAATCCCAGTTCGGCCTACCGGTTCCAGATCGAGACCTACTGGTACGGCTACTACGGGGCGTTGTCGAACGCCAACGACGTCCTCACGGCCATTCGGAAGAACAACGTGGTGATCGGGTCGGTTCCGAACACCAAGTTGATCGAAGCGACGGCCGTGATGATCCAGGGCATGGTGTTCTCACAGATCGCCCTCAACTACGATCAGGGTTTCATCGTAACCGAGGCCACCGACCTGTCCACGCCCGAGAAGGTCCAGGCCCTGCAGTTCACCCCGCGGGCTGGGTTGCGGGACGCCGCGATTACCAAATTCAACGAGGCGGCCACCCTGATGGCGGCCGCGGCCGGCACGCTCCCGAAAGAGTGGTTCGGCAAGACCGGGCAACCGACCTACAGCCCTGCCCAAATGGTCAAAGTGATCCGGACGATGCAGGCTGAGGCGCTGGCCTTCTATCCCCGGAACGCCGCGGAAGCGGGCCAGGTTGCCTGGGCCCAGGTGGCGACGTTTGCGGGCCAGGGCAATAGCGACGTCGACTTCGGCTTCTATCACGACGCCACGGACTTCTACGACGGCGTCAAGCAGTGGGGTAACGACAACGCCACGACGCGGTTGGATACCCGGGTCTCCCGGTTGATTACCACCGGGCCGGACGGCGAAGCCAAGCGACACAAAGATCCGTGGCCTGATCCGACTGGTAATCCGCAGCCGAACGCCTTTGACCGGCGGGTCGGCAACGGTACCTGGGGTCCCAGTAATAATTTTCTCCTGACCGGTACCCTTAAGGGAGACGCCGGGGCGGGGACCGACTATGCCTACGAGTCGCTGGCGCAGTTCCGGCCGGCCCGGGGTCAGTATCATCAGAGTAATCTGTCCACGATTCGGTACACCTCCCTGGCGTATCCGGGGTACGGCCTTCCGGGCGAGGACGGCCAGGGCTTTGCTCCCCAGTACCCGCCGGTCTACAACGATCTGTTGTGGGCTGAGGGGTTGCTCCGGACCGGCAACGCGGCGCAGGCGGCCACGTTGATCAACAAAACCCGGGTGACCCGGGGTGGTTTGCCGGCGGTCTCGGCCTCGAGCCCGGCGGACAGCTTGACCGCCGCCCTCAGGTACGAACAGGACATCGAGTTGCTCAACTTTGGGGCGGCCAACTTCTACAACCGCCGGAAGATCGACGGCCTGAAGGCGGGGACGCCCCGGCAGATGCCGGTGCCGGCCAAGGAACTTCAGGTTCTCCAACGCGAGCTGTACAGCTTCGGCGGCCCCGGCAAGCCGGATCAGGCCCCGGGTGTGGACGGCTCCGGCAACCGGGTCCGTGGAGTTCGGGACATTTGGGAAGAGATCTCAACCTACTCGAAGCAGCAGGCCCGGCGGCGGAACCGCAACTAACCGCGGCGTCCCGGTAGGGTAAGTTGGGGCGAGCCATCCGGCTCGCCCCAACTTTTTCTTGCCGACACTCTATTTTCCACGAGTGACAACTTCCACCCTCCCCGCGGCACGGCTCGGCGTTTCCCGCCTCATGGTCCTCGCGGTGGCCTGGGGGCTGTTCGGCGGCCTGGTGGAGGGCGCCGTTCTCGTCACGAAGCAGCTCCTCGGAGGGCGGATGTCGCTCTTCGGCACCGAAGCGCTGTGGCTGGCCCCGCTAGCCCTGGCCGGGCTGTTCGGGCTGCTTGGGGTCGTCTATGCCGTCCTCGGGGCAGTCCTTGGGTGGCTTCGGATTCCCCGGGTTGCCGTAACCTTCTGGGCGAGTCTGGCGGCTCTGGGGGTCATCGCGCAGTTCGAAGGGATCCACTGGCTGGCCGGCGCCGTGCTCGCCCTCGGCATCGGCGGTGGCCTGGGTCGGGCCCTTGCTGATCGGGCGGCCCGGCTTGCCGCTCGGGCCGTGGGCGTTATGGCCACAGTCCTGGCTTTGGCGGCGGTGGGCCAGCGGGCCGTCGACGGTTGGCTGGAACGAACCGCCTTGGCCCGGCCTGGCGCGTCGGCGGAGCACCCGAACGTTCTCCTCCTGGTGCTCGACACGGTGCGGGCCTGGAACGTGGGATGGTATGGGTACGGCCGAAACACCACGCCGCTCCTGGACCGCCGGTTCGAGCAGGGAGTGATATTCGATCGGGCCCTGGCCACGGCCCCGTGGACCCTGCCGTCCCACGCCTCGATGTTCACCGGACGGTTCCCCGCTGATCTGAGCGCGGGCTGGGCAAGCCGGTTGGACGGTACCTACCCCACCGTGGCGGAGGTCCTGACCCAAGCCGGATTCGCCACCGGGGGCTTCGTTGCGAACTACCGGTACACCGGAGCGTCGACCGGTCTGGCCCGCGGATTCTCCCGCTACGAGGACTATCCAGCCGACGCGCCCGAGGCATTCCGGATGTTGGCGCTGACCCGCCGGGCCCTCCGGAGCCCCCGGCTCCAGCAATGGTTGGTTCAGCGCCGGATCTTCGAGTCGAAGTATGCCGAAGACGTGAATCGCGAGTTCCTGGACTGGGTCGATCGGCGGACGGACCGGCCGTTCTTCGGGTTCATCAACTACATCGACGCGCATTCTCCCTATTTACCCCCGACGCCCTACGACACGGCGTTCAACCGTGGTGTTGACCAGGAGCGGCTGTCGGAGCAGTACGTGGCCGGCGTCACGCGGGTCTTTGGTCCGGGTCCGATTCCCTCGAATTTGCTCACCGAGTATCTCGACGGGTACGACGGCTCGCTCCGCTACCAGGACGCCCAGATCGATTCGCTGCTCAATGCGTTGGAACGACGGGGCCGCCTCAAGAACACGATCGTGGTGCTGACCTCCGACCATGGGGAGCACTTCGGCGAGCACGGATTGATTCAGCACGGCAACAGCTTGTTCCTGCCGCTGCTC
The DNA here is from genome assembly GCA_031431925.1 of Gemmatimonadota bacterium. GTDB lineage: Bacteria > Gemmatimonadota > Gemmatimonadetes > Gemmatimonadales > GWC2-71-9 > SHZU01. Next base: position 40,070 of record JANPEL010000099.1, read on the forward strand.
CATGTGCCACTGGTGGTGTGGGCACCGGGGTTGGTGCCGGGGGGCCTTCGGATCGGGGCGCCGACCTCGCTCCGAAATCTGGCGGCCACACTCCTCGACCTGGCCCGGGTCGAGGCCTCGTCGATTCCCGGCCAGTCGCTGGCCCGCCTCTGGGGACCCGATTCGCTTGACGTACCGCCCGACACCCTGCTGTCCGAAGTGGATTGGCATCCGAGTCTCACGAAGTTTCCGCCGTCACCGTTGCTCGAGGGATCGCTCCGGTCGTTGCTGGTCGACAGTCTCCACTATATCCGGCGAAGTGACGGGGTCGAGGAGCTCTATCATCTGGGCCGGGATTTTCTGGAAGCCCGGAATCTGGCCGGGGCGCCCCAGTACCGGGCGGCGTTGCTCGACGCCCGGGGAAAGCTCGAAGCGGTGACCCGCGGGTTACCGGGGCCAACGGTCAGGTAGGTTGGTCTCGGTGCTCGGCGCTCGGCGCTCGGCACTCGGCGGCCCACTCGGTCCATTCGGGGGGGACGGGGGTGATGCGGGCGATGGCGGCGTCGGCGAGGGCTAGGGCTTGGCGGGTGAGCTCATCGGCGGTGGCGGGGGAGGCGGAGCGGGTCAGGGCGGCTTCGAAGGCCAGGATCCGGGCGTAGCCGTAGATCCGATGGGGGTCGTTCAGGAGTTCGGCGAGTAGGGCCGGCTCGAGATGGGGGGCGAGGGTATGGAGCGGGCCGAGCGTCATGGCCTTGGCGTCCTCGAGTTGCTGGCGGGCCAGTTCGAGCGTGGCCGAGCGGTCGCCGCGGAGAATCCGGGCGATCAGGGCCGACAGGGTGTCGATCCAGCGGAGGATGGTGTCGTGTTTAGGCACTCGGCGCTCGGCGCTCGGCACTCGGCGGGGTGGGTGGGGGGGATCGCATTGAGGGGGCGAAGATAGTTGGGGTTTCGCTTTGTGGGGTAGAGTACTTGACGGGTGGGGTGCGGGCGGGTTACGTTGTTCAACCTATGCGTTCATCGCCTCGGTTGGTGCGGTCGGTTGCGCCGACGCCGCTGTCGGATCGGGCCATTGAGGATCTCTCGTTCATCCGGGAGACCATGGCGCGGGCGTCGACGGTGACATCGGTGCCGGGGTGGGGCGGGGTGCTGATGGGGTCGACGGCGGTGGTGGCGGCGGGGTTTGCGTCACAGCAGGCGCGGCCGGCTGAATGGTTGGCGGTGTGGCTAGCCGAGGCGGTACTGGCGCTCGGGATTGGCGGGCTCGCGATGGTTCGGAAGGCGGGCGCCACCGGGGCCCCGCTCGGGACCCGGGCGGGCCGGTTGTTTGCGGGAGCGTTTGCGCCGCCGATCCTGGCCGGCGCGGTGCTGACGGCGGCGCTCTACCGGGTCGGGCGGGTCGACCTGTTACCGGCGGTCTGGTTGCTGCTCTATGGTACGGCGGTCACCACGGCTGGGATGTTCTCGGTCCGGGCGGTGCACGTCATGGGGGTGTGCTTCATGGTGCTCGGCGCGGGGACTTTTTTTGCGCCGCCGGCCCTGGGGAATTGGATGATGGCGGCCGGCTTCGGCGGGTTGCAAATCGGCTTTGGATTCTTGATTGCGAGACGGTATGGCGGCTAAACGAAGCGCGGTTCGGGCGGTGGACCGAGCGGTGGCGGCCCCCGGGGTCGGGGCCAAGCTCACGGTATCGGGCAAGGGGGCGGCCGCCTCACTCGACCTCGACCGGTTGATTCACGAACGGGTCCGGTTGGCCATCGTCAGCGCGCTGGCCGTCAATCCGATGCTCGCGTTCAATGATTTGAAGGGCTTGCTCGGAACTACGGACGGCAACCTGAGCGTCCACGCCCGGAAGCTCGAGGACGCCGGCTACGTCTCATGTAAGAAGAGCTTCGAGGGACGGATGCCGCGAACGGAGTTCCGTTTGACGGCCACCGGACGAGCGGCGCTCGACCGATACTTGGCCCATATGGAAGGGTTGATCAAGGCGGCGCGGGGCAAGTAGCCGGCGCCGGGTTCACCGAGGGCCGCGCAGGCGGCTTTCTTTTGGGAAGGAAACTTTGCGATGCAAAGTACTACGCAACTCCATGTCGGGATCATCATGGACGGGAACGGCCGCTGGGCCGAGCGGCGAGGATTGCCGCGACCGGTCGGTCACCGGGCCGGGGCCGCGAATCTCCGCCGGATCATCGAGGCCGCCCCGGGCCTCGGCATCGGGACCCTTACACTCTATGCGTTCTCATCGGACAACTGGCAGCGGCCGTTACCCGAGGTGACCGCGCTGATGCAACTATTCCGTCGGTTCTTGGCGGATGAAACGGCCCGGTGCATCGAGCACGGCGTCCGGCTCAATGTGATCGGCCGGCGGGACCGGCTGGGAGCGCCGCTGCTCCGCGCGATCATCGACGCCGAAGAGGCGACCGCGGCGGGCCCGGAGCTGTTGCTGCGGATCACCCTCGACTATTCGGGCCGGGATGCCCTCCGGCGGGCGGCGCTCCGGCTGGCTCGGGCCGGGGCCGATGACTGCTCGGCGGAACAATTCGGCGAGTTGGTCGGGCTGGTCGATCACGCTCGGACCGCGGCGCCGGCACTCGACGTCCTGATTCGCACCGGCGGGGAGCAGCGGCTCAGTGACTTTCTGTTGTGGGAGGCCGCGTATGCGGAGCTGTTCTTCCGGCGGGAGCTCTGGCCGGACTTTCGCCCGGGCGACTTGGCGGAGGTTATGGCGGAGTTTCGGGGGCGGGATCGGCGCTTTGGTTCTCGGCACTCGGCACTCGGCGCTCGGCACTCGGCAGCGACTCCGGCGGCTTGGACTCAGCAGGCCGGGGTAGTGCGCTCGAAGTAGACCAGGAGGTCGAAGGTGCGGCCTGGGGAAACTCGGGAACCAGGGTCCTCCGAAATCGGATGTTCTTGATCCAACCAGGCGCGCACCGCTTTGGGAGCGGACCGGTGGTCGAGGTAGTAGAGCGGGGTTCCCACCGCGGCGAAGGTCCCGTCAACGGAGTGGCTGGCCGGTGCGGTGACCGGAAAGACGAACTTGTCGCACCCCCACCGACCCCCGCCGATTACGTTGCCGATCGTGACCAGATCGGCGCCGAACCGGGCCCGGAGGTGTTGGCCCAGTCCGATCGCGGTGTCGGCGTCGGCCGGGCCGGGGTCGGTGATTCGAGAGGTTGCGATGTGGAAGCGCGACGCAAACACCAGGATCTTGGCCTTCGGGCCTTCGCGCTCGAGGATCCACTCGATGTTCTCGGCCATGCCGCGATCGCGGACGTTGGTGGCATCGGTGAACCAGGCGGGACGGGTACCGGGAGTGTGCTTCCAGCCGACCGGTAGTCGGCGGAGCCAGTTGTCGGTCTGCCGGGCGCCGGCTGCCGTTCGCCGGGCCCATTCGTAGGCCTCGGGAGAAATCAGGGATCGGTAGGTTGGCCCGCGGCGCTCGAGCAACGCGGTGAGGTCGGCAATCGCCGCGGTCACTTGGTTCCGGTCAACCGCCGGCATCGCGGCGTAGCCGTCAACGGCGGTCTTGGGGTCGAGGGTGAGGAACGGCGCCAGCCGGGTTCGGAGGTCCGATTCGGCAGCCTGGTCCACCCGGGCCAGGTAGGCAAGCGTCACATCGATGCCGGTCTGGAGTCGCCGCCGGACATTGGGATTGCCCGGGCTTCCCGGGACATCGAAGCCGTAGAAACGGACCGGCGTCCCGCCTTGATTCCGGGCCCGCATCCATTCGACCAGCTCCCGGTTTTGCGGCGTAACCCCGAACATCCAGCTCATCCCGGTGTCGACCACCGTCCTCAAGTCGCCGGGGGCGCCGTTCACGTAGTCATGGACGACCTGCCCCTCGGCGATACCGGACTCGATGGCGATGACGGTGAATCCGCCTCGTTCGACCAGCGCCTGAAACAACCGATTCCGGAATTCGAGCGGCTCAGCGCCGAGGTGGACCGCTTCGCTCAAGGCCACGATCCGGGCCGGGCCGATCATCCGGAGCAGGGCGTCGAGGTCGCGGGTGCTGCCTTCGGGTTTGGTGGTCCGGAGGGGATGTTTGGCGGCGGTGGCCCAGCGAATGACCGCGTCGCGGTCCGTCTGGGCTCCGCCTCGGGCGCTGACGCCGGCCGTGAGCCCGATGGCGAGCGCGAGGGCGCTGCCGATGGCAGCGGGCGGCGTCACGCCCGAGGCTCGTCGACGGCTCCGCGGAGCACGGTGACCGCGTGACCGGCGAGTTCGACTCGATCGCCGAGGAGCCGGGTGCCGACGATGCCGCCTCGGCGGGAGGCCTGGTAGCCGACGAGGTCGGTCCGGCCGAGGCGGCCGGCCCAAAACGGGGAGAGGCTGCAGTGGGCTGAGCCGGTGACCGGGTCCTCATCAACCCCGAAACGCGGCGCGAAGAAGCGGGAGACGAAGTCGATGCCGGGTTGGTCGCCGGGGGCCGTGACAATGACGCCGCGGGCGTCGACTCGGCGGAGTCGGGCCATGTCGGGTTCGAGACGGCGGACCGCGGCCGCGTCCGGCAGGACGATCAAGAAGTCGGGCTGGGCGGCGTGGTTGCTGAAGATCTCGCCCCCGGACGTGCCTAACGCTTCGTGGAGGCCGGCCGGCGCCACGGCCGGGCGTTGGGGTGTCGACGGAAAATCGAGGAGGATCGTTCCGGACGGGCCCGGCGTGGCGGTCAGGAGGCCGCTTCTGGTGTGGAATCGGGCCGTCACCGCCCGCGCCAAGGTGCCGGATTTCCACAGGAAATGCGCGGTGGCCAGGGTGGCGTGACCGCAGAGATCGACTTCGGCCGCCGGAGTGAACCAGCGGAGCCGGAACCCGTCACCCTCCGCCAGCACGAATGCCGTTTCGGCCTGGTTCATTTCGGCCGCGAGTGACTGCATCCATTGATCCGGCACCGGGCCGGTCAGGTGGCAGACGCCGGCGGGGTTGCCCTTGAACGGGGCGTCGGTGAAGGCGTCGATGAGCCAGAGTGAGGGCATGGGTCAGGCGTGGTGACAGGCGACTAAGGAGGGTCCGATGGCAGCAAGTTCGGGCCGGCTCGTGGTACACCGCGAATCCTTCGCGGGGTGAAAGCACCGGGAGGCGAACGGGCAGCCCGGCGGCATCACGGTCGGGCTCGGCGGATCGCCGGGGAGCACGATCCGGGTTCGTTGGGTGGCCGGATCGGGAACCGGAATGGCCGAGATCAGAGCCCGGGTGTAGGGGTGGCGGGGGCGTTCGAGGACCTCGTCGCGCGGTCCCTGTTCGACAATCCGGCCATAGTACATGACCGCAATCCGGTGGGCCACTTGGCGGACCACGCTCAAGTCGTGGGCAATGAAGAGATACGACAGGCCCCGGCTCTGCTGGAGATCGAGCAGCAAGTTGAGCACCTGGGCCTGCACCGACACATCGAGTGCCGAGACCGGTTCGTCGAGCACGATGAAGGCCGGATCAACGGCCAAGGCGCGGGCAATCCCGATCCGTTGCCGCTGTCCGCCGGAGAACTCGTGGGGATATTTCTCGGCGGACGCGGGGTCGAGACCCACTTCGGACAGAAGAGCCGCCACCCGAGCGCCGATGTCCTTCTTGGGCAGCAGCCGGTGAATTTCGATGCCCTCGGCCACCGACTGACCCACGGTCATTCTCGGATCGAGTGAACCGTACGGGTCCTGGAAGACGATCTGCATCCGGCGGCGGAGGAGCTTCAGGGTCCGGCGGTCGGCGCCAAGCACGTCGGCGCCGTCGAAGCGAACCGAGCCCTGGTCGGCCTCGAGCAGACGGAGCACGGTTCGGCCGGCGGTGGTCTTGCCGGAACCCGATTCGCCGACCAGGGCCAGGGTTTCTCCGGTGGCAACCTCGAACGAAACGCCGTTCAGCGCATAGACATGCTTCGGGGCCTGAAACCAGCCGGCCCGGCTCTCGAAGTGTTTGACGAGATCGGTCACTTGGAGCAAGCCGGTCACGGGGCCCGCCCTTCCACGACCCAGCACTTGGCTTCGTGATCCAACCCGGCCGCCCGCCAGGGGGGAACTTGGCTGATACACGCGTCGATCCGGAGCCCACAGCGGGGATTGAACCGGCACCCGGTGGGCCACGCGTACGGCTGCGGCACGGCGCCGGGAATCTGCGGCAATCGGCCGACCGGTCCGGTCAACCGCGGCATCGACCGCAGCAGGGCCTGGGTGTAAGGGTGCCCGGGCGCGGCGAATAGGGCGGCGGTCGGCGCGGTTTCCACCAATTGACCGGCGTACATCACCATGACCCGGTCGGTGCGCTCGGCCACGACGCCGAGGTCGTGGGTAATCAGCAGCAGCGCCATGTTGCGTTTGGTCCGGAGACTGTCGAGCAGTTCCAGGATCTGGGCTTGCACGGTCACGTCGAGGGCCGTGGTTGGTTCGTCGGCCACCAAGAGGTCGGGCTCGCCGGCGAGGGCGATGGCGATCATGACCCGTTGGCGGAGTCCGCCGGAGAGCTCGTGCGGGTAGGCCCCGTACCGGGCGACCGGATCGGGGATGCCGACCTCGTCGAGCAACGCGATGGTGCGGTCTTTGGCCTCGCCGGCGGACATTTTCCGGTGGGCGGTGACGGCTTCTTTGACCTGATAGCCAACCGTGAGGACCGGATTCAAACTGGTCATGGGATCTTGAAACACGAGGCCGATCCGTCCGCCCCGAATCGCTCGGAGGGACTCACCCTCGAGGCCCATGATGTCGATTCCGTCGAGCAGGATTGAACTCTCGGGGGCGATCTGCCCGGGCTCGGGCACCAGCCGAAGCAAGGCCAGACTCGTGAGGCTCTTGCCCGAGCCCGATTCGCCGACGAGCGCCACCCGTTCGCCGCGGTCGATGGCGAAGCTCACGCCGTCCACGGGGACCGAGAGGCCGGCGCCCTTCCGGAAAGTGATCTTGAGTTTCTGAACCGCGAGCAGCGGGGTCATGCGCTCCGGGGGTCGAAGGCGGCCCTGAGGGCGTCACTCATCAGGTTGACGGCGAGCACCGTTACCAAGATCATGGCGCCAGGAAACAGCAGCGTCCAGGGCGCGGTCGAGAAGTAATTTCGCGAGTCGAGTACCATGATGCCCCACGAGGGCGTGGGCGGCTGGAGCCCAACGCCAAGGAACGAGAGCCCGGCTTCGAGGAGGATGACCTCGCCGATGCCGAGCGTGGCGCTCACCAAGATGACGCCAAAGACGTTGGGCAACAGATGGCGAAAGATAGTCCGCTTCGGGGCGGCGCCCAGGGCAACGGCGGCCTGAATGTAGCCGGCGGTCCGGAGCCGGATGGCCTCACCCCTCACCATCCGGCTGGTCCCGAACCACCCGGTCAACCCGATGACGCCGATCAGCGCCGGGAGCGG
>JANPEL010000100.1:0-2810 GCA_031431925.1 Gemmatimonadota bacterium
GGCATGGACCTGACCCAGGCCCTGCGGCTCGCGGATGCATTGGAGGATCAGGAACTCGCCCGCAAATTGGCCCTGCGCAAGTGATCCTGGTCGATGCGAACCTGCTGATTTACGCGGTCGACCGCGATTCGCCGCACCACATCCCGGCCCGCCGGTGGTTTGAAGCGGCGCTCTCCGGCTCGGGGTCAGTTGGGATTCCCTGGATCGTGGCGCTTGCCTTCATTCGAATCACCACTCATCCCGGCGTCCTCCGAAAACCTCAGAGCGCCGAGCAGGCCATCGGGTACCTCGACGAATGGCTCCGGCAGCCCTTCGTGGCGTTGATCGGGCCAGGCGAGCACCACTGGCCGATCCTACGCAATCTTCTGCTGGCGAGCGGGGCCGCCGGCAACCTGACATCCGATGCTCATCTCGCCGCGCTGGCGATCGAGCACGGCTGTCCAGTCGCGTCGGCCGACAACGATTTCCGCCGGTTCGCCGGCGTGACCCACATCAACCCCCTGCGGCCATAGGACCGGGAACTAGTAGAGGTCGCTCCGAAACCGGACGGGCCGCACTAGATTCACTGCCGGCCGACCCAAGGGGAACGCACGACCGCTCGACCAGTGTACGGATCCGTTGGCACCGTTGTGCTCCGAACCCTCGGGAACCTGAGTGCCTCCACTACCTCGGCGGCCGGGGCACCCGGTGTGGTGCTGGGCCCGGGCAAGCCGCTCGCCGTGCTCATCTACCTCTCGGCGGCGCCGTCCCGGACCGCCTCCAGGGCGGCCTTGTGCGATCTGCTCTGGGCCGACGTACCGGAACGCCAAGCTCGGCAAACCCTCCGACAAACCTTGTGGCTGATCCGGGAGAAGCTCGGGGACGACGTCCTGGTCACCGCCGGCAGCGACATCTCGCTCGGCGACCGAGTCGAGGCCGTCCGGGATCGATTTCTGGCGGCGGCGAGTGCCGGGGCTTGGGCTGACGCCGCCGCGGCGTACACGGGTCCGTTCGCGGCGGCGGCGTTGCGTTCAAGCGGCGCCCTTGGATTTGAACAGTGGGCAACCGGCGAGGCGGAGTTCCTTCGTCGTCGGTTCCTCGATGTGGCCACTCGGTTGTTGCCTGACCTGATCAAGACCGGCGGGGGCGATGCGGCTTGGCGACTGGCCGCCCGGCTCCGTGACGCCGACCCTGATCGGCAAGAAAACTGGCGGACTGTCCTCGACCTCGGCTCGGTGGTACTCTCGCCGGCCGAGTTGTTGGCGGAGGTGAGCCGGTTCGAACAGCACCTCGGAGAGGCCGAGGTCCCACCAGAGCCGGCCACGGTGAGCATGATTGCCAAGGTTCGGGCCGGCCAGCCCGGCGAGCGGCGCGATCCGTTCGGCGCGAGCCTGGTCGGGCGGTCCGAGGTGCTCCACGCGGTGCTGACCGCTCGCCGGGAAGCCGAGGGTGGGGCCGCCCGGTGGCTTCACCTGGTGGGCGTGCCGGGGGTTGGGAAGAGTCGAGTCCTGGCTGAAGCAGCGACCCAACTCGGCGCCGCCGGATGGTTGGTTGCCAACGCTAAAGGCGGGCTTGGCGCCCGCGACCTGCCGCATGGGTTGCTCGTTGACGTGATCGCCGGTCTCACGTCGTTGCCCGGCGCGAAGGGAGCCTCGGGGGCGAGTCTGGCGACGCTATCGGCCCTAGCTCACCAAGTTGCCCATCCCGGTGATCTTCGGAGCCCCGAAACGCTCGGCTTGGTCGGGGCGCTTCGCGACCTGCTCGAGGCCGTTGCCACCGAGCGACCGCTGGCCCTGATCGTCGACGACCTGCATTGGGCGGACTCCGTCTCCCTGGACGTGCTTCGACTGCTTGGGGGCCGGCTCCCGAATCGGGTCCTGCTGCTGACGGCGGCTCGTCCGCTGAGCGGCGGGGCGCCGGGGCCTGAGGCCCGGGTCATCCAGTTGGCCCCGTTGTCGGCCGAGGAAACGGGTCGGCTGGTCGGGGATCTCGGGACGCTACCGGACGAGCCGTGGTGCGGCCGATTCCTGGTCACCCTTCAGCAGGAAACCGGTGGCAACCCGCTCCTGGTTTTGGAGACGCTCCGGCTGGCGGACGCCGAGCGGCTTCTGGTGCGCGAGGGACACCGGTGGACGGTATCCGATCCGGCGGCGCTGGAGCGGCGGCTGGTGGAAGGTGGGGTCATCGAGTCCCGCTTTGCCGCTCAAACTCCGCTCGAGCGGACCGTGCTGACGGCACTGGCGGTGGTCGGCTCGGCGCTTTCGATCGAGGCTCTGGCGGCCGCGGCCGAGTCGACGACCGACCAAGTCCGTCAAGCGTTGTACCGGCTGGAACAGGCCGGGCACGTGGTGCCGCGAGGACGGGAGTGGGCGGTGAGCCATGATCTGATCACCGAGACGTTGGTTGATGGGGTCTCGGCGGAAGTCCGCCGCGGCTTCCACCAGAGAGTGGGCGGGCACCTCGCGGCGGTGGCGGGATCCAATCTCTGGTTGATTCGGGCGGCGGGCTTACACCTGCTCCGGGCCGACTCTCTCGATGATCTGCGACCCGTGTGGCGCCAGTGGGTGGCGGAGGCCCGGCGGGCCGGGGATCGGAGTTCCGAAGCGCACTTGCTGAGTGATTTCCTGGGCGAACGGCTTCCGGCCCCTTGGCGCCGGGTTCTGTTGCGGCGGCCGGGCCGGAAACTCGTCTGGGCGTCTGTGGGGGTTGTGGCGGCGGTGCTCGTGGGCGCGATTGGCGTGGCAACGACCCGGCCGCATCGACTACGGATTGTCAGCGAACCGATCACCGAGTATCCGCTCGTCCCCTTCCCGATCGTGGAGCTCGTTGAT
>JANPEL010000101.1:0-2139 GCA_031431925.1 Gemmatimonadota bacterium
CTGTAGGCCCGCGACGTTCGGCGAAGCAGCCACTCGCCGGCCATGGCGCCGAGCAACGGTCCCACGATCCCGGCAATGAACACCATCAGACCGTAGGTGGCGTTGGCTTCGGCAATCGGGATGCCCTTGTCGCGCTGGAGAATCGTCGGGAGCCAGTACTCGACCGCGTTCTGCACGAAGATGTGACCCGCAAAGGCCAGCGTCAGGAGCCGGTAGCCGGAGTTCCGAAACAACTGCCGGAGCGTCGTACCGATCGGCGCCGGAGGTAAGACTGGGCCCGCCTCCATCGCGCCGCGAGGCGGTTCGGGCGAGCGGAACAACGCGAAGGCGGCCACCAAACCGGGAATGCCGACCAGCAAACAGGCGGCCCGCCATCCCAAGTGTCCGGCAATGTACCCCGCCAGCGAAACCCCGATGGCCGCGCCAATCGGGGCCGCCGCGTAGAAGATCGAGAGCATCCGCCCGCGACGCGCCGCCGGATAAAGGTCGGAAATCAGCCCCGGCGAGTTAGCCATGTACGACGCTTCGCCGACCCCGACGAATCCCCGAGTGATGGCCAACTGCCCCACCGACCGAACCAACCCGGACGAAGCCGTGGCAACACACCAGACCGCGGCAGACGACGCCAACAGCCGGGTTCTCGACATCCGGTCACCGAACCACCCGAACAGCGGAGGCAGAAACGTATAGGTCAAGAGAAAAGCCGAGCCGACCAATCCCATCTGGGCGTCGGTCGCGCCGAGGTCCTTCCGAATCGGTTCGAGCAGCCCGGTCACGGCCTGGCGGTCGATGTAGTTGAGCAGATTGAGAGCGCAGAGCAGGATGAAGAGCCTGCCGGGAACGAGGGTCCTCACGCGCCCCGGACCGCCTCGAACACCCGGAGGAAGTTCCCGCCCATGATCTTCTCGATGTCGGTGTCGGAAAACCCTTTCCGGCAGAGCGCTTCGGTGAGCTTGGGATAGTCCCGCACGCTGTCGAAGCCTTCGGGCAGCGGAATCACGCAACTGTCGAGATCGGCGCCGATCCCGACGTGGTCGACACCGGCCACGTTCACCAGGTGCACGATGTGCTCGATGATCCGTTCGAACGGCGGCCGGAACGCCACATCTTTGAACCAAGTCTTGAGCCGCTCCGCGGCGATCCGGTCGAGATCCTCCGGGGCATAGTTGGTCGGCTCGTTGAGCAGGGTCAGCACCGAACTCCGCCCGGCCGTCACGTGGTCGTAGTAGGCCTGATCCAGGATCTCGGTCACGAAATTGATGCCGATGACTCCACCCGTTCCGGCAATGGCGCGGGCCAATGCGTCGGTCAGGTTCCGGGGATGGTTGCACACCACCTTGCTCGACGAGTGCGACGCGATCACCGGCGCCGTCGACAGCGCGACGACCTGCTCGATGGTGGCGTCGGACACATGAGAGACGTCGACGACCATCCGAAGCCGGTTCATCTCGGCGATCACCTCGCGGCCCAGGTCGTTGAGTCCGCCCCACCGGGCCCTATCGGTCGACGAGTCGGCCCAGTCGATCGACGCCGAATGGGTCAGCGTCATCGATGTCGCACCGAGCCGGGCGTAGGTCCGGAGGAGCCCAAGGTCGTTCTGGATCGCGAGGCCGCCCTCGATGGCGAGGATCGCGGCGAGCTTCCCTTCGCCCGCGAGGCGCCGGACATCGGCTCCCGTCATCGCCAGGCCGGCCTGATCCGGATACTTCGCCAAGAACTGATGGAAGGCCGCGATCTGGTCCAGCGCCCGGCGGGCGGCGTGGGTCGAGCCGTAAATGGTGTCGACCCAGACCGCGAAGACCTGGGCCTTGACCCCGCCGGCCCGCCACGCCGGTAGATCGGCCTGCGCGGTGCTCGCGAGTCCAAGGTCGACGTTGTCGATGACCAGTCGCTGGAGGGTGTCGCAATGGGCATCCCACACCATGGCCCGATCGTGGATGGCCTGCGCCCGCTCGGAGATGGTGAGATCAACTCCCATGGGTATGCTCCGGTCCGGGATACTGTCCGCCCCTCACCTCGGCGCCAAAGCGGCCCACCGCGTCCCGGACCGCCTGCCCCAGTTCGGCGTAGCGTTTCAGGAACTTCGGTGTGAAGCCCTCGTTCAACCCCAGCATGTCATGGAGCACCAGCACCTGCCCG
>JANPEL010000102.1:0-7711 GCA_031431925.1 Gemmatimonadota bacterium
TTTCAAGCTATGTCACTTTCCGGTGTCGTGCCAGCCGATCATCCGCCCCGTAAACAAGGTGATGACCGGGGCCGGCTGAATCATGGCGTTGGCGGGCCGCCGGGATCGGCCTCCCGCGTGTCGCCGGATAGCACGTGCCCCGCCCAGTAGTAGGGGCTCGAGTACACTGGGCTCCGAATCAACTCCCGCTGGGCCCGGGCCAGCGCCAAGCCCGGGTCGGCTCGCGATAGATTCCGGTAGAACAACTCCACCAGCACCGCTGATCCGGCATCGGGAATCCGCCAGAGCGTGGCCACGACGGCGCGGGTACCCGCAAAGAGAAACGACTGCGCCAGGGTGACGAAATCATCCCCTCGGGTAAAGACGCCGACCGGCCCGAGTGCCGTTTCGCATCCGGACAGATAGACCAAGGGCGTTCGGACCTCGAGACCCAAGATTTCATGGACTTCGAGCCGGCCGTCGCCCCGCTCGGCCGCCGGGCCGGACGCCTGAAGGTCCATCCTCGAGAAAAGCGGATTGTCCGGATTGAGCAGCCCGTGCGTTGCCAGGTGCAGCACGCCGACGCCGGGGTCCATGGACCGGACCGCCGCTTCGGTCGCCGCGGCTCCTTCGAGGCGGTCGGTGGCTGGCCGGATCCGGGCTATGCCGGCGAGCTCTGCGGCGGTGCCGGGAAGCTGTCTTGGAAAAGGCGCCAATGCCCGCACCCGCGCCGCGCCGGTTCGGGGTGAAGCCTGGGAACGAAGTGCCACAAGGGTGGCGGCTGACGGCACCAACGTGACCGCTACGTCCTCGATCAGGTACCGCCCGCGAAGCGGATCACGGAGGGCCGCGAACGGGAGGTAACTCAGTACGCCGTGGGGCACGACCAGGAGGCGGTCGACACCCTTCAGCCATCCCGCCCCCCGCAACGGGCCCACCAGCAACGAGTGCAGCGCACCCAACACGGTCCAGCCGGCCGACGGCGCACCAGGCCGCCCCACCAGATCGCGGGCCACCCGGACCCGGGTGGCGAGATCCTCCGGATCGACCGGCAGCACGGCATGGTGAATCGCCGTTGCGGAGATCACGAACGCATGGACCCGCTCGCCACCGATCAGGTACTCGACCAGAGCCTCGCCGGGAGCCAGGACTCGTTGGACTGCCGCGACGTCGACGCTGGCGCCTCCGAGTAGCGCGGCCGCTCGCGGCGAGGCCGCTTGCCGCCTCGCGGCCTCGGCAATCCCGGCTTGCTGCTCGACCAGCTGTTCGCGCAATCGGGGGCGAGTCCGTGCGGCCTCCGGGGAGGCGTCATCACCGATGGCGGCCAGATGCTGCTCCAGGTCAGTGATGCGCCGGAGCGCGCGCTCCCGCACGGCAAAGCTCGCGAGCAGCGCGGTGCGGGAAGGGTCCTCGGCCGTAATACCAGCCAGGTGCTCGACCAGGGCCCGCCCACGCACCGCGTCCGCCACCGTGAAGGCCTGGTCTAGTCTCCCATCCGCCAAGAGAATCTCGACCAGGCCGGCGAACGCCCCGGCTCGGCTCGCGAGAAACCGGGCCCGGGTCCAACGGCTGTTCAAGGAACTCCGAATCCGCTCCACCGCGTCGACCGCGCGGCGCGCGGCCGGCTCCGCCTCGGCCCAACGGCGCGCCCCGGCGTAAGCCCGCATCTCGGCCGACGCGATCCGGAACCCAAGCTCGGCGTCGGCAGGCTCCTGCGAGCGACGAATGTCGGCCATGACCTCAAGGGCGGACGCCCACTCGCGGCGGGCCAGCGCCAACTCAGCCGCCGTTAGGTCGACATCCCCTCGGGCACGGCGGGTACCCAGACTGTCGGCCAACCGGCGGGCGTCGAGAAGCCAGGTCGAGGACGTTGCGGTATCGGCTCGGGCCAGGAACAGGAGGTCGGCCAGCCGTTCGGGTTGAGCGCCGACCGCCGCATGAATCGCCAAAGCGTCCTTCGCCCCGAGAACGGCGGCGTTAGGTTGTCCGAGGTCGAACCGGATCTCGGCCACCCGTCGGAGATCAGTGCCGGTCTCCACCTTGAGATCAAGCGATCGATTGATCGCCTGAGCCGCCTCGAGGTGCCGCAGGGCCGCGAACCCGTCACCTGACTCGCGGTGGAGCATGGCGATCACTTCGAGATTGGCGGCCTCCTCCTGGCGGAGGTGGAGCCGGCGAGCGAGCGAGAGTGCGCTGTCGCCGGCGGCGAACGCGGCCTGGTAGTCGCCCAATCCATGCCAGGCGGTGGCCAGTTGGCCGTACAGGTTGGCCTGGCCGGCTTGATAGTGGATCCGTTGGTAGAGCGTTCGCGCCTCATTGAGTCGCGGCACGGCCGATCGGGCGTCGCCCTCGCGGATGTCCAACATCCCGAGGTTGGCGAGCGCGTTTCCTTCGACTCGGGGATCGGCGGCGGCGCGACCGGCGGCCAACATCGCTTCGAGGCCGGCCCGGGCACCGACGAAGTCGCCCAATTCAACCTTGACGAGGCCGAGGTTGCCGGAAGCCTTGCCGACGGAGAGGTGGTCTCCGACGAGGGCGGCCGCACGGGCGGCATTGGTGAGTAGCGATTCGGCTTCGACCAACCGGCCTTGATTCCAGGCCAGGAGTCCGAGGCCATTCCAGGCGCTGAAGAGATCGCCGGTGAGGTTCCAGCGGAGCGCCAGATGCAGCGAGGCCTCGCCGTCGCGGCGGGCGGCGGCGTAGTCACCCTGACCGTAGGCGGCCCGACCGAGCCAATAAAGAGCCCGGACTTCCGCGACCGAATCGCGGGAGGCGCGGGAGGCAACGAGCGCAGTCTGGAGCATGGCGCGGGCGCTGTCGTATTGATCGCGCCAAAACAGGGCCTCTCCGGCAGCCAGGGTCGTCGCGAGGGCCGGCGGCCGGCCTTGGCACGCCACCAGCGCCAGCGCACCCGCGGCCACCAGCCGGCGAATCATGGCGCGGCCGAGAACCGGTAGGTTCCGCTGCTCCGGATCCGGCCGTCGGGAAGCAACGCATCCACCATCCAATAGTACGAGCCCGGCCGGGCCGTGAGTGCCCGATCAAGTGCGGTCGTGGTGTCCGCGGTTTCGGCACTCCAGATCCGTCCGCCGGCCGAGTCGGTGACGGTGATGCGATACTGGGTCTCGGCGCCGGCGCTTCGCCAGGTGAGCCGGACCCCGCCGGCCGCGATCCTGGCTCCTTCGGCCGGGGCGACGATCGCGAGCGAGAGGGAGGCTCGCGGTGGTGCCGCTCGTTCCAGATCCGGCCCCCCGGACTGACTGATTCGCGACCAAAGTGCCGGAACCCCGAGGAGTAGCACGGCCACCAACGCGCTGCCGAGGAGCCGGGTTGGCCAGAGCGACGGGCGTGGGGTCAGGACTCGACGCGCCGCCACGAAATCGGCCCGGCAATGGTCGCAACGGGCGAGGTGCGCTTCCACCGCGCCGGCCCGGTCGCTCGGCAAAGTCCCTTCGAGGTACGCGGCAAGTTCGTCCGTCATGAGGTGTCCGTTGTTGGTCATGTCATCACCACCGATGAAGCGCGCCCTTTTTCACTACCCGGCAACGACCGGGGTCTCTGAGTGCTGGACATCAGTCGGGGTCTCCGCGGAACAAGGGATGCCCGTTCAGCGCGCTTTTGAGGTCCCGGAGCAGGGACTGAACCCGCCGATACACGTGGAAGGACGAGTGATACCTCAGAATTCCTGCAATCTCACCGGCCGACAGCCCGTCCCGGAACCGAAGCTGCAGGAGCAACTGGTCTCGAGGCGGAAGCCGGGTCAGGAGTTCAGCAAGCGTTCGGCTCCGGGCCCCTCCGTCGAGAACGTCCTCCGGCTGCCGCTGGTTGTCGTCTGGGATGGAGGCGATGTCGACGGCTTCGGCCTCGCCGAGCTCGAGCCGCCGACGCAGTTCGTCGACACCGGCACCCCGAGGAGAGGCGGCCGGGATCCGGCCGAACCTGGACCGGTATTCGTCGATGCAGAGGCGACGGACGATGACGACGAGCCAGGTGGAAAATCGAGCGCTGCCGCCTCGCCGGAACGCCCGGATCCGACGGAAGTCGTCGGCCCGCAACCGCTCCAAGACGTAGGCGTACCGATCCATGATCTGGTCGTGCCCACCGCCAAGTCCGCGGGCGACGCCGAGCAGTAGCCGGCTGTAGGCACCAACCAGCCGTTCCCAGGCGGCGTCGCGCGCTCCCGAATCGGCGGCGGTTAAAAACAGGGTGACCTCCGGTTGATCGGCGTCGGTCACCCGGGCACTACGCCCTCGGAGGGCCCCAAAGCCGTCATCGCTTCCAGATGAACGGGGAGTTTCCGCTTGAAGGACTGGTCGGGCCATATCCGACGATCCAGGTGATCCCGGTTTGGCCCCGATTGCTGACCGCCTGAAGGTAGACCACCGACTGGCCTTTGACGGCCACGAGCGGCGTTGCTCCCGTCGTCGGGGACCACATCCCAAAGGCGGTTCCGACAATGACCCCATCGTCATTGATGGCATTCCCGGAGCCTGTGACGCCCAAGTTTTCCGCCAACCACCCGCCAAGCCCGTTCGGCACCCAACGCGTGAGAAAACTGGTAGAGCCATTCCGGATCGGGAACGCGAGTGCACCCACCACAACGCCGTGGTTGTTGATCCCGCGAGCATTGGCGGTCGAAGCCCCTGACAGGAGGGGCAGGACGTCAGGCGGCAGCGACGGGAGAGTCCAGACACACGCTCCGCCGGCGACGACATCCGTGTTGTTGATACTCCATGGAAATGTGCACCCCGTGCCGCCCGCCGGGGAGGCCAACCTGGCCCACCCCAGGCCTGACCGCCAGAGCCACGATTCGGCCAAGCCGGCATTGGTCCAGCTCGCCGTGACACTCCCGGTATCGTTGATCCGCAGATTCTCAGACAAGATCGCACCTGGAAATGGAGTCGGCAGAATCTCGACGCTCCACGTGGCGGAGCTGGTCGGAATCCACCGAACCGGCACCCCAGTGGTTCCGATCGCCCCCCCCGTCGGCCAGATCGTCCCGGACACCGTTCCGGTCGCATTGATTCCGCGCCCCTTCGACTGGCAATAGCCGGCTGGAATCGGCAGCGTCACGACGCCGGTGGCCTCGCTCCAGACATAGCCTCGCTGGGTGCAAGTGGTCGTCGCCACCGAATAGTTTCCCGTGACCTGGCCGTTGGCGTTGACATCCCAAGCCAGACCGGCGGTGGCACCGGGAATCTGGAGGATGATCGGCTCGACAACCTGGAATTTCGCGGTCCCGATCCCCTTCTTGCCGATCGACGTCGTCACGGCCACATCGCGATAGTCCGCGATGGCGTCCGCGGCCACCCTGATGTTCGCGACAACTTCGGTACTGCTCACAAACTGGGTGGAGTTGGTAACCACCTTTGGGTCGGCTGCGCCGCCGAGCAGGAACGCCGCTTGAGACCCATTGTCGAAGCCGGACCCGAGAACCCGGACATCAAGCGTCGTGTCCCGGCCGGCGAAGGCAGGAGCGGTGGAGGTCACGGTTGGGCCGGACGGAGCCTTGGCGAACGACGGCCCGCCCAGGTCGGATGACCCGTCGTAACAGGAGGTGCCAAGCCCTGCCAGGAACAGAAGGGCGATAATCTTAGCGGGGGACGTTCGCATCGGGGCCTCGTTGGCGTGTGGGGGACTCGGAATTACACGGCAAACGGCCGAAACATTCACTGACCGCGGACGTCAGGGGTCACAATTTCAAGCTATCTCACATGCCGGTGTCGTGCCAGCCGATCATCCGCCCCACCAGGGCATCGAGCGCCTGCCCGGTGCGACCGGTGGTGAGGTCGGCCGCGTTGGTGACCGCAATGAACCCGATCCCCCGGTCGAGGCCAAGCCAAGCCACGGAGTGGTTGACGGTGTTGGATCCCTCATGCGCCGCGGCTCGGCCGCCGGCCCACCCGCGGGTGACCAAGACCCAGCCGAGGCCGTAGCTATCGGTGCCGTTGAGGGGCACTCGGCCTGTGAATAGCTCTCGGCCGGTGGCCGGCTTGATCAGCGCCGACACCCCGGCATCCGCCAAGAGGAACCCTCGAATCACCTTGGCCCAGTCGCCCAACGGGAGGTGGGCCCGGCCGGCGGCCGAAAGGCCGGGAGGATTGTCGCAACCTTCGCAGGGAACCCAACCACCGTTCTGGAAGGAGTGGGCCACGGGCTGATCGCTGGCCCCGGCCGCGGCCTGGGGGCCCCAACCCAGCCCGGCGACGCCTAACGGCTGAAGTAGACGGCCGGCCAACAGGGCTTCGTACCCGCCCGGGGCTGCCCGCTCGATCATCGCGGCGGCCAGGACGTAGCCGAGGTTGCTGTACGCGAAGATCCCGACCGGGCCGACCGGCGCCGCGGCCAGGGCCCAAGCCGTCAGGCTTTCCCGCTGAGCCGCCGCGGTGGTGCCCGCGAAGGCCGACACCGGAGGATCGTTCCGAATCGCCCCGCGATGGGACAGGAGGTCACCGAGCGTGACGTCCCGGTATTCGGGCCGGATCGTCGCAGCCAACTCCGGAAACGCGGCCGCGATGGTCGTCGACCACGACAGCGTGCCCTGGTCGACCACGGTGGCGGCCAGCGCCGCGGTAATCGCTTTGAGATTGGAACCGATGTGCCATTTGTCGTCGACGGTGACCGCCGGGCCCCGGTCGGCACGCCGGGTGCCGGCCACGGCCAGCGCTTCGGTGCCGGTGCTCGTGATGATGGCGCCACCCATGGCCGGAAGTCCGTACGCCCGGCGCACCGAGTCGACAATCCGGCCCAGGCCCGGCGGGGCAACCCTGAACTCGAGCGTAGCACTGAGGTTCCCCGCCGAGACGGTGATCGTGGCCGTGCCGTTGCCAACCGCCGCGATGGTCCCACTCGCGGTCACGGTCGCGACCAGCGGATCGCTCGACTTCCAGTCGATGGTGGCCGGTGTCACGCCGCCTTGGGCGGTCCGCGCCACGGCCGTCGCGGTGACTCGTTCGCCACCGGTGACGATGGCCTGGAGCGGGGTCACGGTGAGGGAGGTAGCCTCCGGCGGAGGCGGCGGAGCGACGGGATCCGGCCCTCCGCAGCCGAGGACCGCGGCGGCCACGGCCCCGGCGAGGGCCCGTTTCACCCTACCGTCCATCCGGTCGATCCCAGAAGGTATCGGGCCGGACATCGAGTCGATGGATCTCGGCTTGGTCCCACGGTTTCTTTCCATACGGCTTTTTCCGAGGCCAGATCTCATCCATGGCGCGGGCCTCATAGAGCCGGCCCGCTTTCATCACGTACCGAATGTCGGTCGTCTTCCGAATGTCGAGCAACGGATTCGAATTGAGCACCACCAGGTCCGGGCGCCGGCGCTTCAGGTCCGTGGCATGGTAAACCGTCGCCATCCCGCCCGCGCCGAGTTCGCGATCGAGGTGATAGCGGCCGGTGAGGGCCGAGTTGAGGCGGGCGATGGTGTCGGTCAAGCTCGAGCCTTCCGAGGATGGGAAGGAAGCTACCGGGCCCCTGGTGGGAGCGGGAGAGGATCGAGCGGGATCGAGCAACGGCGGCAACGCCAGTACTTCCCGCCGGAATTGCTGGCCAACGGCTGGGCGCAGTTCGGGGAGCGCGATCGCGCCCTGCGCTGGCTGGAGGAGGGAGTGCGGCGGAGGTCCGGGTTTGCGGTGTTCAGCCTCGTCCATCCGTGGCTCGCACCCCTGCGAGGGGATCCGCGGTTTGAACAGATCCTGCGGACCGTCGGCCTTCGAGGCCGACCGCGGTAAATCCC
>JANPEL010000103.1:0-4265 GCA_031431925.1 Gemmatimonadota bacterium
CGCCCTGGCCGCGGACCCAGCCGACCTCGCCCTCCGCGATCGGTACGCGGCCCTGCGGACTGGGTGCGCCGCCGTCCTCGCCGACGCCGACAAGGCGCTCGAAGCGCGGGGCGTCTCGACCGACCTCTTGTACCAACTCGAACTGCTGCGAGCCCTGTTCCACCGTCTTGACCACCTGATCGGGACGCTGTTGGCGACGACCACCGGTCCCTACCTCGCCGCCGAGATCCTCCGCGCCCAGGTGCACCAGCATGGGCTTCGTTCGCTCGCCCGTCAGACGATGAAGCGGCTCGCCCTCAAAGTGACCGAGCACACCGCCGAAACGGGCGAGCACTACGTGGTCCGGGACCAACGGGAGTGGGAGACGACGATTCGGTCCGCGGTTGGGGGAGGATTAGTGACCGGGGTCACGGCGTTGCTCAAGTATCTGATCGCCGCAGCGCCCCTCGTGCCCCTGGTTCAGGGTCTGGCCGCGACCCTGAACTACAGCGCGAGTTTCTTCGCGATGCAACTCGCCCATTTCACTCTCGCCTCGAAGCAGCCGGCGATGACCGGCGCCGCTCTGGCCTCGGTCATGGGCGACCGGGACGAAGTCCAGCGTCAGGTGGAACTGGTCGCCGGGATTACTCGTTCGCAGGTCGCCGCCACCCTCGGCAACGTCCTCGCGACGATCCCGGCGTCCGTCGTGATCGTGGTCCTGGCCGGGTGGCTCAGTGGCCAGCCTCCGCTCCCCGAAGCGACGGCGATCCACTCGGTCCACAGTGTCCATCCGTTCCGGTCCCTGACCATTCCGTTCGCGATGGTCACCGGCGTCTTTCTCTGGATCGCGAGCCTCGCCGCCGGGTGGGCTTCCAATTGGAGCGCCTACCGCGGGCTCCCTGAAGCCCTCGAAAAACACCGGGGCCTCTGGGCGGTCATCGGCGCCGAGCGGGCTCAGCGGTTCGGACGCTGGGTCGGCCGCAACGTCAGCGGGCTGGTGGGGTATCTGGCGCTCGGATTCCTGCTCGGATTCGTGCCCGTCGCGTTCGACAAGTTCGCCGGTCTCGGCTTGGAGGTGCGGCACGTCACTCTCCAGGCGGCGTCGCTCACGCTTGCCGCGGGCTCGCTCTACGGGACCGAGGCCTTCCACTGGAGGGACGTGGCGTGGGGGGGGCTCAGCATCCTCCTGATCGGCACCGCGAATTTCGGCGTTTCCTTCATCCTGGCGCTTCGAACCGCGGCCCGAGCCCGGGATCTCGGGTCGGTGGAACGAAAGCGGCTGGGCGCCGCACTCCGGGCCGCCTTTCGAGCCGACCCCCGCCGGTTCCTTTGGCGGCCGCGAGCACCGGCCTGAACCGACTCACCGGTTACTCCGCATCCGCCCGGAGCGCCTCGGCCACCGGCAACCGCGCGGCCAGCCACGCCGGGTAGGCCGCGGCCAAGATTCCCGAGAGCAGCACGCTGAGCGACGCGACCGTGATGCTCCGCTGATCGGGCACGAAGAACGAAATCGCCGCCGGAAGTCCGGGGAACGAGGTCAAGATGGCATCGAGGTATCGCGCCGTCACCAGTCCGAGCCCCACACCCAGTCCGGCACCCACGACCGTGAGGACGGCGCCTTCGGTCATCACCAGCCGGACAATCCGGACCCGCCGAAATCCAATGGCCCGAAGCACCGCGATCTCACCGCTCCGCTCGTTGACCGCGATCGTCAAGATGGTTCCCACCAGCAACACGCCCACAACCAGGCTGATCGTGGCCAGAATCAACGAGAGCTGTTGGAAGTACGCCAAGCGGGTTCGAAACCGGACCACCATGGCCGCGACGCTGTTGACCTCGATGGTCGGATAGGCCGCGGTGATCCGCGTCGCGGCGGCCTCGACGTCGGCGCCGTCCTTGATCTTGACCATGACCATCGAGGCCACGTCACGATCGGGAAACCGGCCGAGTTGCTGCATGACCCGAAAGTTGACCCCGACCGAACGCTGGCCCCGGGCGTCGTAGAGCCACCGGACCAGGCCCCGGACTACCAGCCGGCGCTCAACGGCCGCTTGCGCCGACTGCGGATCGAGACGGCCCAAGACGGTGACGGTATCGCCGAGTTGCCACCCGATCGCGGCGACGACGGGCGCGCTCACCAAGACGCCGGTGGTATCCAAGGGCCCGAGATCCGCACCCCGTTCCAGCTGATAGAGGCCCTGCCCCGCCGGATCGACACCGTACCCGACCAGGGTGACCAAGCTGTCACCCGACGGGGTGTGAATCGAGCCGGCCACCACCGGGCCGGCGGTTTCGATGTCGGGATCGGCGGCCAAGCCGGCGAGGACCGGGGTGATGTTGGCGATGGTGGCTTCGGTGTCGAAGGGCAAGGTGCCCTTCGGCGACAGCCGAATCTGAAATCCCCGGCTCAAGAGCATCTGGCTGAACGACCGCTCCATCCCGCCCGAGAGCATCACCATGTCGAGCAGGAGCGCGGCGGCCACCGCGATGCCTAACACGACCAAACCGGTCCGAACCGGGTGGCGGCGGAGGTTCTTGGTGACGAGCGGGAAGATCACGCCGCCCGCCGCCAGAGGGCCAACGGCCGCGCCCGGACCAGCCGGGCCGCCGCCAAGGCGCCGGCGCCGATCCCCAGCACGAGCGATAGACCGACGCCGAGCGCCACGATGTCGGGGGTGAGGTAGGCGAAGACCAGCGAGGTCTCGAACCGGCGCTGATAGACCCAATTGGTGATGGCCCCGGCGGCAGCGGCCAACCCGATCCCGACCACCGACCCGACCGCCGCAATCAGGGTGGCTTCGAGCACGAAGGCGGTGAAGATCGTGGTCCGGCTGATCCCGATCATCCGCATGACCGCGGCGTCGAGACGGCGCTCCTCGACTTTGAGGAGCATGATGCAGAGGAGGAAGACGGCACTGGCGACGATCGCGATCAGGCCGATGGCCCGATGAAACCGGCTTACCACCGCGAAGGTCTGCGACGACTCGGCGGCAATGGCGGCGGACGGGTAGGCTCGGTATCCGAAGGCCAGTTGGTCGAGCCGGCCAGCGGCACTATCGGGCGAGACATTTGGCGCTACCGCGACACCGATCCGGTCGACCCGGTCGGGATAGCCCAGCATGGCCGCCAGATCAGGCAGGTGAAAGCGAATCTGGTATTCACCACGGAGCGCGGTGGCGGGGTCGGGCCTGGGCAAGTAGATAGCCTCGACGATGAATCGACGCGCCGGTTGGTCGGCCGCCGGCGTCAGGGCAATGGTATCGCCGACGCCGACCTTGAATCGATCGGCCAGGCGCTGTTCGATGGCCACACCGGGCAAATCGGCCGAGATCGCGAGCGCCAACCAGAGAAGCATCATGCCGGAGGTTACATCGGTGGCCCCCGATTTCGCGAGCCTTGCTGAAACCGACCGCGGGGGGTAGTGTTGGCGCGCAATCGAGAGACAGGGCCTCCCGGAAGTTCGGTTCAAAGCCGACGCGGCCCCGCCACTGTAAGAGGGATCAGTTCGTTCGCGAGTGTTGGTGCCACTGGGGCAGGAATTGGCCACGGGAAGGCATCGCGAACGACCCTCGAGCCAGGAGACCGGCCCTTGTCTCGCCCGCACGAATTCCCTCGGGGGAGGGAGCGGGGCGAGGCAACCTATTGTTGTCTGCGCCATTCGTTCGGGATACCCTGGTCTAGGTAACCCACCGATGTCTCACTCCATCCGTGTCATCGCGGCAGTCGCCGCGCTCGTCGTGCCATCGTGCCTCATCGCGCAGCCTCCCCGAGATTCGGTCCGGCTCCAGGAGCTGGTCGTCACCGCCAGTCGCGAGGTGGTTGCCGCCAGAGTGCGCGCCCTCGCGGCGGACGTATTGCCCGCCGAGGAGCGGGCTCGCCGGCAGATCACCCGATTGTCGGATGCCTTGCGCCTGCTGCCCGGTCTCGGCGTCGTCGGCACCGGTGGCCTCGGAGGCACCACCTCGCTCTTCACGCGGGGTGTCAACTCGAACCAGACCCTGATCCTGATCGACGGGATCCGAGTCAACGACGCCAATACCAACCCGGGGGCGTTGCTGGGCGGGTTTGAATTTGGCGGGTCGGACCGGCTGGAAATTGCCCGAGGCCCCCAGAGCACCTCGTTCGGCGGGGCGGCCATCGGCGGGGTGGTGGCGATCTCAAGTGCGCTTGGAGACGCGGGGACCAGCGTGACGGCGCGAACCGAGGCCGGCGCATTCGGGACCTACCGGGGCCGAGCGACGGTGGCAGCCGGCAGCGGGCGGTTTCGGTTGGTGAGTTCGTTCTCG
>JANPEL010000104.1:0-5201 GCA_031431925.1 Gemmatimonadota bacterium
CAACCCGGCCAGCTACGCCCGGCTGCTCGAAGGCGCCGGCTTGGCCGGGGTGAAGAACCTAACGGCCTACCAAGGGGGCGACGAAAAACAGTTCGTGACGCCGCCCGATCGAATCCGGCGAGCGGTCGACATCGCAAAGAAACGGTTCGGGATCACGGTCCGGGCGCTCCGCCTCAAGGACTTCAAAGCCGAAGTCGAGACCGTCAAGACCCTCTATAACCGGTGCTGGGAATCCAACTGGGGCGCCGTGCCAATGACCGATCACGAGATCGATCACTTGGCAGCCCAGTTCAGGCCGGTCGTGGTGCCCGATCTGGTACCCTTTGCCGAGCGGGACGGTGAACCCATCGGCTTCGGGCTGGCACTCCCGGATTTCAATCAGGTCCTCCGGACCAATCGGCAGGGACGGATGTTGCCGGCCGCGCTCCAATTGCTGTGGGCGGTGAAACGGCAGAAAATCCGCCGGACCCGGATCCTCCTCTTGGGCGTCCTGCCTGAGTACCGCGGGAAGGCCGTCGACGCCCTCCTTTATCATTGGATCTGGACCAAGGCAGGCGCCCGCAACATGACCTGGGGCGAAGGTGGATGGGTGCTGGAGGACAACCCGGTCATGAACGCCGGACTGACGAACCTGGGGATGACCCCGTACAAGACCTACCGCGTCTACGAGCGCCGCTTGTGAACGTGCTGGTCACCGGTGCGACCGGCTTCGTAGGTGGCCACTTGGTCGACGCGCTACTGGCCGGTGGACATTCGGTCTCGGCCCTGGTGCGAAGCCCATCGAAAGCCGGCGACATGACGGCCCGAGGCGTCAAGGTCATCGCGGGCAACGTCGATCGCTCCGACGGCTTGGCGGAGGCCTGCGAAGGCCACGACCTCGTCTATCACGTGGCCGGACTCGTCGCCGCCCGGAGCCAAGCCGAGTTCGATGCCGCCAATCGAGACGGCACCGCCCGCCTGGTAGCCGGCGCCATCGAGGCCCAATGTCCCAGATTCATCTTGGTTTCGTCCCTGGCCGCTGGGGGCCCTACCGTCAGAGACAGACCCTTGACCGGCATCGAGCCCCCCCATCCGGTCACCCAGTACGGCCGGAGCAAGCTCGCCGGCGAAGAGGTCGTTCGGGCGTCCGCACTAGACTGGACGATCATCCGCCCACCCGCCGTCTACGGCCCCGGCGACCGGGAGTTGTTCCGAGTATTCCGAGCCGCGGCGTTAGGGTTTGCCCCGGTATTCGGCAGTGGCGCTCAGCAGCTTTCGTTCGTATATGCCCCGGATCTGGCGGAAGCGCTCGTCGCGGCCGGGACGTCCCCAACCACGTCGCGGCGAACCTATTATGCTTGCCACCCGGAGACGATCTCCAGTCGCCGGTTGATCGAACTCGTCGGGGCGGCGATGGGGAAACGGGTCAAGATCTTTGGCATTCCAGAGCCACTCGGCCGAGCCATCCTTTGGGCCACCGATCGGGCGGCCCGGGTGGCGGGCAAAGCCACGGTGCTCTCCTTCGACAAGGCAGCCGAGTTCTTCGCGCCAGCCTGGCTCGCCGACCCGGGGCCGTTGACCACCGCTACGGGGTGGACCGCCCGGCACGATTGTGAGACGGGTGCCCGCCTGACGGCTGATTGGTATCGCCAGCATCGGTGGTTGTGAGGCCCCGACCATCCGAGTGGCTGCTTGGCGGCTATGCCACGGTCGTCATCGCCACGGGACTGGTCCGGATGGATCGGTATCCCGCCGCAGCGTGGGCGGTGGCGGCCCATGGACTGCTGCTGGTGCTCTTGGTGCTGTTCCAATCTCCCCGACTCGGGCCGGCCGGCCGGCTGCTCCGGGGGGCCGCCCCGTTCGTCGTCCTGCTGGCACTCTACGGAGCCCTCGACCTCCTGAGCGGCTTCGGGGCCGAGCGAACCTACGACGTCCTTATCCGGCAATGGGAACGCGGCCTCTTCGGCCACGAGATCAGTGCGGAATGGTGGCGCCGGGCGCCAAGCCCTTTTTGGTCCTCGGTGCTCCATGCGGCGTATTTTGCCTACTACTTCGTCGTTCCGGTCCCGATCCTGATCTCGATCGTCCGGCGCGACGAGCCCCGGCTGGTGTTCGCCAGTTTCGCGTTGATGGCCACCTTCGTCGTCTGCTATTTGTGGTTCATTTTCTTTCCGGTGGCGGGGCCTTACTACGAATACGCCAGGCCCGCCGCGTGGTTCACCGCGAACGCGCCGGCCCGGGCGGTGTACGGCGTGCTCGAGCGGGGTAGCTCGTATGGGGCTGCGTTCCCGTCATCCCATGTAGCGGCCACTTGGGTCGCCGCCGCGGTGACGTGGCCGGCCTCCCGTCCGTGGGGCGCGGCGCTCGTCATTGCCGCCACGCTCCTGACCATCGGGGTCGTGTACTGCCAGATGCACTATGGCATCGACGCCCTGGCCGGGCTCGCGGTCGCCGCAGCGATTATTCCCGCGACCCGCTGGGTTTTCGCTATGGCTGGTCGTACCGTTCCAAGAAGTTGATCCCGTCAGCATCGATGTGCCTGACATAGACCCCGCGAGCCCCGAAGCCCACCACCCGACGCCCAACCGGCAGGGTGACCCGACGAACCACCGCGCCATCGGGGCCCACCACATCGTAGACCCGCGCCGCACCCGCCGGGACTGATCGCTCGACCCAGAGGAGGCCATCGGGTCCCGCCAGCACGAGACCCGTTGCGGCCGGCTTGGCCGCGGGCCACTCGGTCGCGGCAATGTCCTCTGCCTCTTCCCTGGCTCCGTCGGATCGGCCCCGGGTGAAGTTCATCGAAACCTGTCCGTTCCGGTTTTCCATCGAGACCGAGAGTCCGTTGGCGGCTTGGTCCGCGTGGTACTCCTTTTTCTCGGCCTCACGAATGGGCACAGCAGCAGCCGGAATGGGTTTGCCGACCGTTCGGGCGCCAGCCGTCGAGACCCAGTCGACCCGGTAGATCGGGGCCCGAACCAGCGCGACTCGGCCGTCCGGAGCCACCGCCCACAAATCCTGCGGGGGGTACGGCGTCGGCCGCTGGCGCATGTTGCGATTGTTCGGTCCGCCTGACTCCTTGGTGATCATCGAGGGGAGCTTCACGCGGGCCACCGTGTCGGACCGCCCCGCCGCCCGATCCCAGCGGATCACGACCGTGGAGTCAGCCCGGGGTCCGCCGCCAAGCGGTTGGTAGTAGATCCGGCCCGTCGCATCGACCGCCCTCGGGAAGATCAGCGAGAAGGCGCCCTGGCCAGGCTGGCCCTGCGCAATTGGAATCGACTCGCGGTATTTGCCAGAGCCGTCGAAGATACTGAGCCGGGCATTCCCCAGATCGACGACCATCGTGGCCTGACCCGGGAGCGGAAAGAGGGCGTCCGGCGCCTTATACTCGCCCGGTCCCTGCCCCGACCGACCGATCGTGTCGAGCTTCTGGGTTGCCAAGTCGACCCGGAGCACGACATTGTCGATCCCGTCGGCAATCAGCACCCGACCATCAGCCAATTCCCGGGCGCCGCCGATGACGCTGAATTGGTGGGCCAGCCGGGCGGCTGGCTTCACGAGCTTGACTTCAGGTTGGGCCGTCGCGGATCTGGCGGTCGCCAGCGAGACCAGCGTGAGCAACCAGCGTCGGTTCATGGAGATCTCCCTAGATGTCGTTGGCAACGGTGTCCGATGGAGATGCGCCACGTCGGCCGGCCGTCGCGGCGGCTGGAAGAAACAAAGGCCCCGGCATGACCGGGGCCCCGAAGCGTACCGATCTTCCAGCAACCTACTTGATGACGAGGTGACCGTTCATGCCCATGGCCATGTGCGGCGTGCAGGTGAACTTGTAGTCGCCGGTCGCCAGCCCAGCGAGCGAGATCTCGTAGGTCTGATTCGGCTCGGTGAGGAGCGGCCCGTTCAACTCGCCCAACTTGTCCCCCAACATGGCCGCATCCAGGGCTGCGGCGGAGCCGGCCGGAATGCTGTCACCGAAGAACTGCACGTTGTGGGGCCCACCGCTGACGTTCACAAACACGATCCGGTCGCCGACCTTGGCCTCGATCATGGCCGGGACGAACTTGTAGGTCGTGCCGTCGTACTCCATGTTCACCGTGATCACGCCGCCGGCCGGAGCCGGAGCCGCCGCCTCGGTCGAAGCCGCCACCGCCGTGGAGTCAACCGCCGGAGCCTTCTCGCCGCCGCCACAGGCCGCCAGCCCAACAAGTGCCGCCACTAGTCCGATCTTCCGCATTCTCCGCATCCCCCAATTTGGCCGTGGTCTCGGGTCAGAACATGGACCGCGCTTACCACGAAGAGCGCGATCGCTTGTGAAATGATTCACAAGTATAAGGGACTTGTTCCGCCACTTCCAGGGCCTAGGTTCCGTCCATGGCGAACATCCCCTCCTGCTCCGGCGTCGGCGCCCAGTGCCACGGCCTCGACGTCACCCTCCGGGTTGCCAGACTCGACGGCGGTCCGGAATCGGCCGACCATGAGGCGACCTGGCTGCTCGGCCACACCGAGCGCCTCGACTTCGGCCCGCTGGTCGGCCACGGTGACGAGCTTCGGTGCGCGGCGTACCTGGCCATTCCCTGCCGGTTTGCCAGGGTCGATGGGGCTACGGTTGCCTGCGGGACCCACGGATTCAGCGGGTCGGCCCCCCGCCCCCCGCACCGCCCCGCAGAGCGGCGGCTCGGAGGGGATCGGGTCGCCCTGGCTCACCACGGCCGGCTTCAGCCGGTTGAGATTCCGCCGGCCCCAAGCCGGGGACTGCCGGTGGTGACAGGCGACAACCCATGCGCCACGGCCCGGTGCCGGACGGCGGAT
Source organism: Gemmatimonadota bacterium (assembly GCA_031431925.1). Lineage (GTDB taxonomy): Bacteria > Gemmatimonadota > Gemmatimonadetes > Gemmatimonadales > GWC2-71-9 > SHZU01. The sequence goes on from JANPEL010000104.1 coordinate 4,792, forward strand.
CAGACCCTCGGAGCCGCCTGTTGTCGGGACCTTCAGATCGAGATCCTGTGCTCCCCTGAGGACGTCGAGCTCGAATCGCTGGTTCGGACCCGGAAGTCTCCGTACCTCTGCAAAGTCGACCGTGAGAGTGCGGATTCCCTTGGGGCCGAGGTGATCTCCGCTTGCTCGTTCCTGGCCGAGGATCAGGTGAGCTGCAGCCTCCATGGCCGGCATCGGCCGGACGGGCGGACGGCAAAGCCTGACCTCTGTTTTGACTGGCCGAAACCCGGCGACGTGTACCACTCCGGGTGCGTCTTTCGACCGGCAGAGTCGCCCAATTAGTTGCTCGGCAACATGTTACGTGGTGGCGATGGGCCTGGACCCGACCCCGGGCAGACCCGGCCTGTGCAATTGGCACCAGGTGAAGCGTC
>JANPEL010000105.1:0-11456 GCA_031431925.1 Gemmatimonadota bacterium
ATCATGGCGTCCCGTTTGTGGTAGAGCCGCTTGAGGCGTCGCTTGCCGACCCGGGCCTTGGCGTAGGCCGTCAGCAGCGGCAGTGACACGGTGTTGTCGAGGTAGCACACCACGGTGCCCGGCAGCATGTCGGGGTCGATCTTGCCCCAACTCACCGCCTCCCCCGGGGTGGCCCCGGACAAACCGCCGGTGTCCGGTCGGGCATCGGGAAGCTGGAGGAAAAAGTCATGCCCCCGCTCGTCGATCCCGAGGACCTCCTGAATCTGGGGCTCGGTCTGGAGCAGGAAATTCTTGGGACTGCCGCCGCCGACAATCAGCGCGCCGCTCTTGCCCCCGGCCCGTTTGGCCTCGAGCACGATGGCCGCGGTTTCGTTGACGTCTGCGCTCACGTCGAACCGGAGCTTGCTGCCCGACAGCGCCTGCTCCGCGACGTTCATGCCGATCGAGCTGTCCCCCGGCGAGCTGGTATAGATCGGAACCCCGAGCTCATGCGCCACGCTCAGCACCGACCGCTTGCGGAGTCCCAGGGCCTTTTCCCGGGCCCGAATGTAGCCGCCCAGCAGGTAATGATATTCGGCGCTACTCATCGACTTCTGGAACTCGGGCCGGGCGGAGACTTCCCGGATGAACGCATCGGTCGACAACAACACCGAGTAATCGAAGAAGATGTCGTAGATCCGGACCACACCCTTGTCGCGGAGCACCACGTCGTCGGCAAACGGGGTGCCTGGATGGAGCGCGCGGCCGCGCGCAAAATGCGCGTCATGGTAGAGGTTGGCGCCGGTCGAGATCATCCAGTCGACGAACCCGGCCTCGAGCAGCGGAATCAGGGTGCTCATCCCGATGCCGGCCGGCGTCATCGCCCCCGTCAGGCTCATCCCGATCGTCACCTTCGGCTTCAGCATCTGCTGCGTAAAGAGCTGACACGCCTCCTTGAGCCGGCCCGCGTTGTAGGCCAGGAAGGCGTTGTCGATCAAGTCGGCCACCCGCTCTTTGCCGGTGATGGCTTTCGGATTGATCCGGGGTCCCTTGAGGAACCTGCCGGAGGGGAGCTTGGTTTTGGCCATGGATTCTGACTCGGTTAGTTCGTCGGGCGACGGTGGGCAATGATCGCGTTGGCGGCGACCGCCGGGTCGTCGGCCATCGTAAACATATCGAGATCGGCGGAATTCACTTTGCCCTCGGCGGCCATGGTGTCTCTGATCCAGGCAACCATCGGGCCCCAGTAGTGCGATCCGTACAGCACCACGGGCATCGAGGCCATCTTCCCGGTCTGCATCAACGTCAGGAACTCAAACAGCTCGTCCAGGGTGCCGTAACCGCCCGGAAAGGCGATGACCGCCTTGGAGTACTTGGCCAGCATTGTTTTCCGGACGAAGAAGAACCGGAAGAACATCTTCAGGCGAACATATGGGTTGGTGTCCTGCTCATGCGGCAACTCGATGTTGCAGCCGATCGAAAGTCCGTTGCCTTCGACCGCGCCCTTGTTGGCCGCTTCCATGATGCCGGGTCCGCCCCCGGTAATGATCGGGTACCCCGCTTCCGCCAGCAGCCGGGCGGTGTCGCAAGCCGCCTGGTAGTAAGGATCGGTGGCGGCCGTCCGGGCCGAGCCGATGATGGTCACCCCGTCGGTCACGTCGGCGAGGCGCTCGAACCCTTCGACGAACTCGCCCATGATCCGAAGCACCCGCCACGGATCGGTTTTCCGGATGTCGAGCAGTTGCTCGTCGGCGGTCTGGCCCGGGGGCGCCGCGCTATGTTGGAGCGAGTCCTTCTTCACCGTGGGTCTCTTGGGATTGAGCCGCGGGAATATAGCCTGAGCCGCTATATTCTCCCGGAACCTATGGGCTCCGTACCTCAGATCGATCCTCCGGCCGCCCGATCATGGGGGCCGCTGGCCGCTGCCCTGGTGTGGCGGGCCCTCGTCAATCCTCGGCTGGCCCTCGATCTCCTCAAGACCGGCTGGGCCTTCCGCCGCCGCCACTGGTGGGCCAGCGCGCCGTTCCTGCCAACGCCCGACCCCACCTACCTCCGGTGGCGGATGTACACCGCCTACGGTGACGAAGCGGCAATCCCTCCGGTCGAGGATGTGGTCCGGTTTGCCCGGTGGCGCCGGGAGACCATGCGGCTGTGAGCGCCCGAAAACGGGTCCTCATTCTCGGGAGCGGGTTCGCCGGCCTCTACTTGGCCAAGTCACTGGCCAATCGCGACGTCCAGGTGGTCCTGGTCGACCGAAACAACCATCACCTCTTCCAGCCACTCCTCTATCAGGTGGCCACCGCCGCCCTGTCCACGAGCGACATTGCCGCGCCGATTCGCTCGGTGTTGCGGGATGCCCGGAATGTCGAAGTCTTGATGGCCGAGGCGACGACGGTCGACATCGAAACCCGATCGGTGACCTTGGCCGACGGGGCCAGCCTCGGGTACGACTACCTGGTCGTCGCCACCGGGGCCCGCCACTCCTATTTCGGCAAACCCGAATGGGAGACCCTCGCCCCGGGTCTGAAGACGATCGAAGACGCCATGGAGATCCGCCGCCGGGTGCTCCTCGCCTTCGAACGGGCCGAGCGGGAGTCCGATCCGGTGGCCCGCCAGCGGCACTTGACGTTCGTGGTGGTGGGCGGTGGAGCCACCGGCGTCGAGGTGGCCGGCGCCCTCGCCGAGCTTCGGAAGTTTGCCCTCCGGCGCGACTTCCGCCGGATCGACTCGCGCGATGCCACCGTGATGCTGCTGGAAGGCGGACCCCGGATCCTTCCCTCCTATCCGCCCGACCTCAGTCAGAAAGCCAAGGACACCTTGCGAGGCCTCGGCGTCGATGTCCGAACCGAGACGCTCGTCACCGCGATCGAGCCGGGATTCGTCACCGCGGCAGAGTGGCGGATCCCAGCCCACACCGTGATCTGGGCGGCCGGCAATCAAGCCAGTCCGGTCCTCGCCTCGCTCGGGGCACCGCTCGACCGTCAGGGCCGGGTCGTGGTCGAACCCGATTGCTCGGTTCCAGGCCGGCCGGAAATCCTGGTGCTCGGTGATGCCGCCGCCTACACCCACCAACCGGGCCTGCCCCTCGTCCCGGCGATTTGTCCGGCCGCGATTCAGATGGGCGAGCACGCCTCTCGGGTCATCGCTGCGGATCTGGCGGGAAAGCCCCGGCCCCCGTTCCGGTACCGCGACAAGGGACAACTGGCTGTCATCGGCCGGGGCCAAGCGGTCGCCGAGATCGGCCGCATCCAGACCGCGGGATTCTTCGCGTGGCTCCTCTGGATCTTCGTCCACATCTTCTTTCTGATCGGATTCAGAACCCGCCTCCTGGTTATGATCGAATGGGCCTGGTCCTACGTGACCCTCCAGCGCGGCGCCCGCCTGATCACGGGCACCTGGCGGGACGCCGGCGAGCGGATTTCGTGACGCTCCGCGAGGCCCTCCGCGTCGAGTCGGACCGGCTCGGCTTCCTGGCCTGCGGCGTTGCCAGCCTCGAGCCGAGCCGCCACGCCGCCACGCTCGATGCCTGGCTGGCCCGCGGCTTCGCCGGTACCATGCGCTACCTCCACCGCCAAGCCAAAAAGCGCAAGGATCCCGCCCTGATCGTCGAGGGCGCTATCCGAGCCGTCGTCGTCCTCGACAACTACTTGCCTCGGCACTCGGCACTCGGCACTCGGCACTCGGCCGAGTGCCGAGTACCGAGAATCGCGAAATATGCGCGAGGGCGGGACTATCATCTCGAGTTGACCGAACGGCTGGGGGAACTGGGCCGGTTTCTGGTCGGGCACGGGGCCACCGTGGCCCGATCCTTCGCCGACGCCGGGCCGGTCCCTGAACGAGAACTGGCGTCGCGCGCCGGGTGGGGATGGATCGGGAAGAACACCATGCTGATTCGCCCGGGGACCGGCTCGTTCTTCTTCATCGGGAGCGTGCTGACGGACCTTGCGCTCGAGGTCGACCGGCCGTTCGAGACCGATCATTGCGGTACCTGCACCCGCTGCCTGGACGCCTGCCCAACGGGCGCGCTGGTCGAGCCACGAACACTCGACGCGACCCGCTGCATTTCGTATCTCACCATCGAGCACAAGCCGGACCCCGATCCCGAACTCGCCCGGCAATTTCAGGGGTGGGCGTTCGGCTGCGACATCTGCAACGATGTCTGCCCCTGGAACGAACGGTTTGCCGCGCCCACCGATCGGGCCGGGTACCAGGATCGGGGCGCCATTCCCCTCGACGATCCCGACTTCTTTGAACGGCTCGACGAGGCTGGTTTCGCGGCCCGGTTTGCCGACACGCCACTCGAGCGGCCCGGCCTGGTCCGGATGCGCCGCAACTTCGCCACCGCCTACCAATCCCTCGAGCCATGATCAATCAAATGCACTCGGTCGCGGTGTTCGTGAACGACCTCGACCGTGCCATTGCTTTCTATCGGGACACGTTGGGCCTCGCCGTCAACAAGCAGGGCTCGTTCGGCGCCGAGTTCCTCGAAGGCCCGCCGCACTTGGGCGTCCACCCCGCCGGGCATCCCGACGCGAAGGCCATGGTGGGCCGGCATACCGGCATCACGTTTTTCGTGCCGGGGTTGTTGCACCTCTGCGGTGAGCTGCACGCCAAAGGGGTCACCTTCGTGAGCGAGCCCACCCAGATGGCCTGGGGTATCATGGCGATGATCGCCGATCCGGACGGGAATATCTTTGCGCTGTGGGAGGACCAGCTTCCGGGCCAGGAACCTGCCTAACGAGGCGCCCGGCGGAGGACAAACCGTCCCGTGCGGCGGGGGTCGGCCGATTGATACCGGCCGTGGATGGCGCCGAGGCGCCAGACCCCGGACAAGAGCGGCCGGGGTTGGCCGGTTGGATTGAGGACGAGCCGCACCGAGTCGCCGGGCCCGGCGCCGGCCAGGACCCGGGCCGCGGGAGGACCGAGGCCCCCCGAGGCCAGTCCGATCTGATAGCGGCCGGTGTACGCCCGGGGGGTTCCGCGGGCCGGCGCCAACGCGAGAGAACCGGTCAGCCCTTGGGTCTCGGTGGGGGTCGCGCTCGAGTCGGGCCACAGGGTCAGGATCCAGCGGCCGGCCAGGGACGGGGGGTCCCGGGTGATCTGGGCGGCAAGCGGGGCGGCGGCGAGGAGGAGCAGCGCCAGCGCCGGTTTACGGAGGTCCGTCGCCACCGAGCCGGCCGTCGACGTCCAGCGAATCCGCCGGAATGACGATGCCTTCGGCGCCGAGCGTCCGGAACAGCCGCCACTGGGCCTGCCGGGCCGCCGCCACCCGCCCGCCGTTGTACATCAGCGAAATCAAGAGGACCCCATCAGGCCGGCCCAGATAGCCGACCAGCGTGGAGACATTGCCCAGGGTCCCGGTCTTGGCCCGGACCACGCCGCGCTGCGGAAGCCCGCTGGCGAGCCGGTAGAGCGTTCCTGAACCGTTCGGAGGCAGCAACATCGGGAAGTTCCGGCCGCCGGGCGCCAACGGAAACCGAGCCAAATAGGACACAAACGTGTACGGGGAAACCCGGTTCAGGTCGGACAAGCCGCTGCCGTCGACCAGTCGAACTCCGCTGTAGTCACCGGTGATTTGCTGGACGTGGGCGGTGAGGCGATCAGCCGGGGTCGGGTCGTCGCCGCCGGCCCACTTGAGCAGGAGCTCGGCCCCCAAGTTGAGGCTCCGCCGGTTGATCTCACTGGCGATCGAGTCGAACACCGGCGAGTGGACTTCGGCCATAACGCCGGTTGCGGGGACCGTGCCGCCGATCAGGCCCGGGGTGGTAGTCCATTCGATCCCGGCATCGGTAAGCGCCGCGGACCACACGGCCTCCAGCAGGGTCCGGGTATCGGAGGCCACCCGGGTAATCGAACGGGGCCGGGCACTGATTCCTAACGTTCCCGCCACGAGATACCGGCCGTTGGCCTGCGGTTCGATGCGAAGCCGGGAGCGGCGTCCCTTGGTGGTCTTGGCGGTGATCGTGAACAGCTGGCCGACTCCGGCCGGCGCGGTGCCGACCAACTGAACCGGCCGGCCCACCCGGCTTCCGGGCGCGAGGGACGCGACGACGACATTGTCGTGGATGGTCAGATTGCCGACCAGCGGTGCGAAGAGCCGCCCTCGGTGCCGGACCGACCAGGTGGATGGGAATGCTGCTTCGGCGCGCCCGAGGGCGCTCGTTACTGTGAGTGGCCCGGTCAACCGCCGAATGCCCCGGGCGGCGAGTTGGGTGGCGAGATCGGTCAAACTGGTGACTTCCGGCCCTCGATGCTCGAGGGTTGGATCGCCGTTGAGCTCCAGCGCCCAGCTGCCGTTCCACACGCCCGTGGCTGGATCGACCGCGCCGGCGCCGACCACGCGGGTCGTTTTGCGGGCGTCACTGCCGAGGACACTACGGGCAAATCCAGTGGTGAGCAGCTTGACGGTCGAGGCGGGAATCAGCGTCCGGGTGGGTTGAACGCCCCACAGCAAACGACCTTGATTGTCGGCAATTGCGATGCCCCAGGTGCCGGGAGCCCTCCGGGAAGCATCGCGGAACCAGGTCTCTAACTGCTGCTGGAGACTCAGGGTGCTGTCGATCGACATTTGGGCCGCCGCGTTCGATGCGGCGGCCCAAATCAGTGTCAGAGACAGCAGAGCCCGCGAAATACCTCGTGCCATCGAACTCCTCGTTACTTCAGCATGGCCTTGGCGATGGTCTGCAACTGCATGTTGCTGGTACCCTCATAAATCGTGCCAATTTTGGCATCTCGGTAGAACTTCTCCGCGGGGTACTCCTTCGAGTAGCCGTATCCGCCAAACAAGTCGAGCACTTGGCCGGCCAACCGGTTGGTGGCCTGAGCGCTGAAGAGCTTGGCCATCGCGGCCTCTTCAATGAACGGCTGTCCGGCATCTTTGAGACGGGCGGCGTTATACACCATCAGCCGGCTGGCTTCGAGTTCCACTTTCATCTGGGCAATCTGAAACTGGACGCCCTGGAAATCGGCAATGGCCCGGCCAAACTGCTTCCGCTCCTTGATGTAGGCAACGCAACAATCGAGGGCGCCTTGTCCGATCCCGATCATCTGGGCTCCGATCCCGATCCGGCCCTCGTTGAGCGTCTCGATCGCCACCTTATATCCGAGTCCGACCGGTCCGAGCACGTTGGAGAGCGGTACTCGGCAGTTCTCGAGGATCAGTTCGGTGGTGCTCGAGGCCCGAATGCCGAGCTTCTTCTCCTTTTTCCCGACGGAGAACCCCGGGAAATCGCGTTCGATCAGGAAGGCGGTGATGCCCTTGTACCCCTTCGAAAAGTCGGCGTTGGCGAACACGATGAAGATCCCCGCCTCATCCCCGTTCGTGATCCAGAACTTTCGGCCGGTGAGCTCCCAGTGGTCGCCTTTCAACTCCGCCTTGCATTGGAGCGCGAAGGCGTCGCTGCCGCTGGCCGGTTCCGACAACGCATAGGCGCCGAGCAGGCTGGTGGTCATGCGGGGAAACAGTCGCTGCTTTTGTTCGTCGGTGCCCCACCGCGCCAGGGCGTTGTTGACGAGCGTGTTGTGCACGTCGACGTAGATGGCGGCCGAGGCGTCGACCCGGGCGAGTTCCTCGATCGCCAGGGTGGCCAGAAAGATCGAGCCGCCAGCGCCGCCCAACGCTTCGGGCACCTCGATGCCCATCAGGCCGAGGTCAAAAAACCTCGTGATCAAGTCGGGATTGAACTTGGCGGCCTCGTCCATCGCCATCACGTGCGGCTTCACTTCGGTTTCGGCGAAATCGCGGACGGTTTGGCGGAAGAGCTGCTCTTCCTCGGACAGGACGGAGAGCGGCGCGGCGGTCGTTAGGGTCTCGGACATGGTGTCCCCAGGCGTAGAGGTTCGTCGTTGGCCTCAAGATATCCAGACGCCGCCGGTTTTGAAGGGCATCCGGGTGACCGTGTGCACGGGTGGCGGGCCGGCGCATCTCCCGGACCCAATGACACAGGAGTATTCGATGCGAAACCCCACCCTGGCCATGCTGGCCGGACTGATCCTAGGTTTTCCGAAAGACATCCTCATCACGGCGCAAACCGGCACGGTTCAAGGGACCGTGCGGGAGACCGGCATCGGCGGCGGAGCGCTCACCGGCGCCATCGTGACGGTCGATGGGACCGCACTCCGGACCCTGACTGATCGGAACGGCCGGTACACCATCACCGCCGTACCGGCCGGCCCGGTCCGGGTGAGGGTCGCCTATGTCGGATTTGTACCAGCGGCCCGAGAGATTGCCGTCCGAGCCGGCCAGACCGTGACCGCCGATTTTATCCTGACCCTGGTCGGGAGCCCGCGTCCGGAAGCGAAGGACGAACGGGCGGTGGGCGCGATGCCGACCCAGGAAGCGCTCCGCAAGGTCAACGTTGCCTCCGGCCAGCCATCGTCGATCATGTACCGATCCGCCCAGTTCAATACCGAAGAATACGGTCACCGGGACGAGAATCAGTGGCAATCTCCCCGCCGCCAGCCTCTCTCGACCTTTTCGATCGACGTCGATGCCGCGAGCTACGGCAACGTCCGCCGGTTCCTCCGGGAGGGGACCCTGCCGCCCAAGGATGCCGTCCGCGTCGAAGAGATGATCAACTACTTCCACTATGACTATCCCAACCCCCGCGGCGACCACCCGTTCTCCGTCACAGCGGAGCTGGGCCGGGCGCCGTGGAACCCCGCCCACCGGTTGGCGCTGATCGGCCTCCAGGGCCAGCGGATGTCGTTAGGCGAGCTGCCCCCCAACAATCTAGTGTTCTTGATCGATGTGAGCGGGTCGATGAGCTCGCCCGACAAGTTGCCGTTGCTCAAGGCGGCCTTCCGGCTCTTGGTCAATGAACTCCGGGATGAAGACCGGGTGGCGATCGTGGTCTACGCCGGCGCCGCGGGCCTGGTCCTTCCACCCACCCTGGGCAATCAAAAGACCCGGATTCTCGAGGCCATCGACCGGCTCGAAGCCGGCGGCTCCACCGCGGGTGGGGCCGGGATCCAGTTGGCCTACCAGGTGGCCCGAGACCACTTCCAGTCCGAGGGCAACAACCGGGTCATCCTCGCCACCGACGGTGATTTCAACGTCGGCGTCTCGAGCGATGGCGGACTGATCCGGATGATCGAGGAGCGACGCCAGGACGGCGTATTCCTCACCGTCCTCGGTTTCGGCACCGGCAATCTCAAGGATTCGAAGATGGAGCAACTCGCCGACAAGGGAAACGGACACTACGCCTACGTCGATGACCTGCTCGAGGCCAAGAAGGTGTTCGTCCAGGAACTCGGCGCGACCCTCTTCACCATTGCCAAGGACGTCAAATTCCAGGTCGAGTTCAATCCGGCGCGGGTCAAGTCCTACCGGCTGGTGGGCTACGAGAATCGGTTGCTGGCCGATCGCGATTTCAACGACGATACCAAGGACGCCGGCGAGATGGGGGCCGGCCATTCGGTGACCGCGTTGTATGAGATCGTGCCGGTGGACGGCGCCGAGGGTGGAGACGCTGGCGCCGTCGATCCGCTCCGCTATCAGGAACGGCCGCGGACCACCGGTTCGGGCGACTGGTTTACGGTCAAGCTCCGGTACAAGCCGCCCCAAGGGAGCACCAGCCGGCTGTTCGAACGGGTCGTTCGGACCGAAACCGGGGCACCCTCAATCGACTTCCGGTTTGTCTCGGCCGTGGCCTCGTTCGGGATGTTGCTCCGGGACTCGGAGCACAAGGGCCGGGCGACGTTCGCGAGTGTGTTGGCGGCGGCCCGAGGCGCCCGGGGGCCCGATGAGGAAGGGTATCGGGCCGAGTTTATCCGGCTGGTGGAAACGGCATCGTCGTTGGCCGGCAAATAGCCGGCCCCGGTTACTTCACCACCACCGTTTTGTGGAGTTCGATGGTCGCGGAATCAGCGCGAAGGCGCTTGCCCCGGACCCGGAGGTCGACGATCCCGGGTTCGAGCGAAACCAAGACATCGCGGGGAAACACCCCGAAGTCGGCGGTGCAGGCGGTGGTGGGTGACACGAACTTGTCGTATGCGACGATCGTCACCACGGCTCCGGCCGTGGTGACGTCTTCGCCGTCGGGGCGGTTGCAACTGGAGCTTCCGTAACTGTGGTACCGCACCGTGACCAGGCCGGCGGCCACGGTGTCCGGGACCACGATCCCCGACGGAAACCCGGCCGGGGAGCCGGCGTCGATGATACTGAGTTGCTTGCCGTTGGGTACCGGATCGAAGGCGTCCTGGCAGGCCGCCGCGGCCGTCAGGGTCACCAGGATTCCGAAATAGCGCATCGCTGCTCTCCTCTCGACCCAGCCGACACGGGAACGGGGTTCAGGCCCTGATACCATTACCCGACCCGGCTTCCGGCCAGCACATCGAGCACCACCGGCACCCGCCCGAGCGGTGCCGACACCTGGGCCCCTTGGACTCGATCGTGGACCGCGGCCAGCATTTCCCGGCCAATCAACACGCCCTCCGCCAGCGCCGCTTCCTTCCCCTTATCGCTCGCGATCCGCATCCGCGTCAGGACCGACTCCGGGACGGTGACGCCGGGGACTTCGTTGGCCAGGAACTCGGCATTCCGGAGCGACACCAATGGCCAGATCCCGGCGATGATCGGGATCTTGAATGACTCAACCTGCTTCAGGAACCGGTCCAGTTGGGCCACATCGAACACCGGCTGGGTAATCGCGAATTCGGCTCCCGCCTCGACCTTCCAGGCCAGGCGGCGGAGTTCCCGTTCCGGATCGACGGCGGCCGGATTGCAGCCGACGCCAATGACGAAGCTGGTCGGTTTGCCCAACGGATTCCGGCCGGGATCGAGGCCCCGATTGAGCTGCGCCACCAAGTTGGTGAGCCCGATGCTGTCGATGTCGAACACCGCCGTCGCGTCGGGGTAGGGCCCCATCTTGGGCGGATCACCGGTGACCAAGAGCAGATTCCGGAGTCCCGCCGCCGCGGCGCCTAACAGGTCGGACAGCATGCCTAACAGATTGCGGTCGCGGCAGGCGTAGTGAACGACCGTTTCGATCCCGACTTCCCGTTCGATCATCAAACCCGAGAGCAGTGCCCCCATCCGGCTTTGGGCCCGGGGCCCGTCTGGTACGTTGACCGCGTCGACCCCGGCTGCTTTGAGGGCTCGGCACTGGTCGAACATCGGGGCCGGGTCGGTGCCCCGGGGCGGGACGATCTCCACGGTCGTAATGAACTCGCCCCGGGCCAACTTGCCGCCGTACCGGGACCGCTGGCCGAGCGGAATCGGATCGGCGCCGGCCGGGGTGTTCTCAGTGGGGGACACCACGGTGACATGCCGCGGCGCCACCGACCTCACGTACGACTTCATGGCTTTGGTGTGATCAGGGGTGGTGCCGCAGCATCCGCCGACGAACCGGGCGCCGGCCTCGACCATCCGCCGGGCGTATTCCGCGACGTACTCCGGGCTCGCCATGTAGATCTTCCGGTCGGCCACTTCCCGGGGCAGGCCGGCGTTAGGCTGGGCGCTGACCGGCACCTGGACC
>JANPEL010000106.1:0-8291 GCA_031431925.1 Gemmatimonadota bacterium
CAGCGGCGCCAGCACCAGCATCAGGTAGAGAGCAACCCAAAGGACACTCCTCACGAGAGTGGGTCCGAGTAGGGGACCACCGCGACGCTCATCGGCGCACCATGCAGCACCCCGCTCGATACCGAGCCGTGCCACCAGCGCTGAAACCCCTGGCGTTGATGACTGCCGACAACCACCAGGTCAGCCTCCGCGTCCTCCGCCGCGAGGACCAGATGGAAATCGGCGCGGCCCAGCTGCGGCTTGACTGTCAGGCGGGCTGAGATGTCGCCGATCAACGGCGCCACCGCGAGCTGGAGCTCTGCGATCAACTGGCTCACGGCCTTCGGCAACAGTTCGAGGCCGATCCCTGGACCCGACGCCCCGACCCGGCGGTTCTCGGGCCCCGGCAAGACGAGTTGCACGATGGTCAGGTCTACCGGGCCGAGGTGCCTAAGGTTCGCCGCCCAGCGGAGCGCGTTCTGGGCGCTCTCCCCAGGTTCGAAGCCGGCGATGACTCGGAGCGGGCGGCTGCCGTCCAGCCACGCCTCGAAGGGCGCTGCAGCTCGAACCACGAGGACAGGCACCGGGGATTCCCGGGCCGTGCGAACCGCCACACTTCCAAGCAGCCACCGCTGGGCGAGCCGATGGCCGACGGCTCCGACCACCACCAGGTCGGCGGCCCGGCGGGCTGCTTCGACGACCAGGACGCTGTCCGGATCGCCCGCGGCGACGTCCATCGCAGCCACCGAGATGCCAAGTTCCTGGAGCCGACGCTCCTCCTTGGCGAGTTCGCCCCGCTCCAACGTTGTGTCCGACACCCCGCGGTGGCCCAGGCCATGGAGCAAATGCAGTTCTCCCTGGGACCGCCGACTCCAGAGGCCGGCGACCGTCGCGGCCTGTTGTGCCAGAGGTGTGAAGTCGGTTCCGCAGACGATTCGCATGGCCGTTCCTAGGTCGAATGGTTGGGTGCTTGCGGTCTAGCCCAAAGATGCGCGGGCCGAGGTGAATCTATCGTGAAATGAGCGCCAATGCGGGGGCGAATCGCCCACCGGCAGCGGTCGGCGACCGGAAAGGGTGGAAACCCGCAATGAGCATCCCTCCGGCCGCAAGCGGTTCTCCTACAAAGGGTTCGACGGCTCGTCCATGCGGTCCGAGGCCCCGTTTGGGCCGATCGTCGGCCCGGCGCCCCCTCGGCGCCAGCCACCGATCGATCAGGTCTTGGACCTCGACTTCGCTCCCGCAGGCGCCGATCGACCGCTTCCGCCATTGGCGCCCCTCGGGACACGATCGTCAGCCTGATTCGAGAATCCTCGAAGTACTGGTGCGCATCCGCGACAGCTCCGGGGTCGAGAGCCCGGCAATCGAGGGCGCGCTGTCGGGGTGGGAGGAAGTATCCGGGTGAAAGGGTTGCGTTTTATATAATGCGTATATACTATATACTATGTAATGGATGTCCACTCGACGGAGGAATAGATGGCACCAACTCGCCGCTTGGTTCGGGGCATCGACCCCGCACTGCTCAAACGAGCCGCCGACATCATCAAGCTGCTTGGTCACCCCGACCGTCTCAAGATCGTTGAGGCCCTTGAGGAGACCGAGCGGTCAGTGACCGAGATCTGTGAAGCCTGCGAACTCGAGCAGCCGATCTGTTCCCAGCATTTGAGCCGACTCCGGCGCTACCAGGTCGTGTCCGCTCGGAAAGACGGGCTTCATGTCAGGTATCGCGTCATTGAGCCTAAAGTCCACCATATCCTGGAGTGCATCCGCCAATGCGACGTCGGGCGTTAGTTCTGGCCTTCCTGATCGGGCTCATCGGCTCGGCGAACGGGCAGGCGCCGATCCGCCTAACCGTGGCCGACGCGATGGCGCGGGCCCGGATGCATCATCCCGATCTGGCGCGGGTCCGGGCGGAACGTCGAGTCCGCGAGGCGGACGTTCGCGGCTCCCTCGCCACCTACCTCCCCATCGTCTCGACTGAGTGGTCGGTCGTTCGGACCGATGATCCGGTCGCGGTGTTCGGCAGCAAGCTCCGCCAGGGGCAGTTCGCGGCGACCGACCTGGCACTGGATGCGCTCAACCAGCCGGCGGCCATCTCCAACGCGGCGTTCGGCGTGACGGTCGAGCAGCCGCTGCTTGCGCCCGAGGGTTGGTTCGGCAGGCGGGCGGCCCGTGCCGGCGCCGAAGCGGGCCGGCTGGCTGAAACGCGGGCCCGGCAGATGGTGGCCTTCGATGCGCTTCGGGCCTACTTCGCCGCCGTCGTGGTCACCGCTCGGCTCGGGGTACTCGATACCGCGCTGGTGGGCGGCCGAGAGACCCTCCGGCAAGTCCAGGCCCTTCGGCGCGAAGGAGTGGTCACGGCCGTGGACGAGCAGTTGGCCCTCGCCAGGGTCAGCGAACTCGAGGCCGCTCGGGCCATGGCGGATGCCGAGCGGATCGGCTCGGTCGACCGGCTCCTGGTGATTCTGGGCGAGTCACCGGGTCAATCGGTGGAGCTCGCTGACCGGCTCGAACTGGCCCTGGCCGTCCCTGACTCCGGGCAGCGTTCCGATCTCGAGGCGCTTCGAAGTGCCGTCCGAGCCCAGGAAGCCAATCTGAAGCGAGTCCGGGCCCAGCGGTTGCCGAGCGCCGGCGCCTTCGGGTCGGTGGCCTTCAACGATCGTTCGTTAGGCGCCGTGTCCGGGCCCGGCCACTGGACCGCCGGGCTGGTGGTTCGCTGGACCCCTTTCAAAGGGTTTCGGGACGTGGCCCAAGCCGACCAGGCCCGCGCCGAGCTCGACCGGTCCGCCGATGATCTTGCGGCCGCCGAGCGAACGGCCGGCGCCGAGGTGCGGGCGGCGGAGGCCCGGCTGCGGGCCGCCACGGTGGCGCTTGCCGCGACCGACCGTGCCCTCGGCTACGCCGCCGAAGCGGCCCGGATCTCGGCCACCCGGTATGCCGGCGGCGTCGCCACCATTTCTGAACTCTTAGCGGTTCGAGCGGGAGAATCGGCCCAGCGGCTGACTCGTCTCGAAGCACTCTTTCAAGCCCGGATCGCCCAGGCCCAAGTGGCCGTGGCGCGGGGAGGTAACCCATGAGACGGACAGGATTCACGGCCGCCATGCTGGCCGTCACGTTAGGCTGCTCTGACCGGACTGAGCGCCCGGAGCCGCCCCCGGCGGGGACCGTGACGCCGTTGCCGGCGTATCAGGTCGGCGTGGGATCGGGACTCGACACCTATCGGGGCGCCGGAGCGGTCCGGGCCGTCCGCCGGGCCGAACTCGCGACCCGGATGATGGCGCGAATCGAAACGATCCGAGTTCGCTCGGGGGACCGGGTTCGATCGGGCCAGGTGCTCGTGACCCTCGAACGGGGTGCGGTTGTAGCGGCCGGAAGCCAGGCCACGGCGGGACTCGACCTCGCCACCACCAACCTCCGTCGGATGGAACGGCTCTACGCCGACAGCGCGATTCCGATCGCCCAGCTGGAGGGGGCCCGGGCGGCGTTCGAGCAGGCCCGCGGCCATTCCGACGCCGCCTCGGCGGAGCTTGGGTATGCCTCGCTGGTGGCGCCGTTCGATGGAGTGGTCACGGCTCGGAACGCCGATCCTGGCGACCTGGCGGCACCCGGGCAGCCGGTCCTCATCGTCGAGGATCTTGGTGCCCGGGAGATCGTCATCGGAGTGCCGGAGCCGGTCGCCGCGGCGCTCGTCATCGGCGCGAACGTCAGGGTGTTAATCGGCGCCGAGGAGAAGGTCGTGACGGCCCGAATCGCGGCGGTGGTTCCGTCGGCCGATCCGGTAAGCCGGACGGTCGAGGTCCGGCTCACCACGCCCACCCCGCTGACACCCGGTCTCACCGCGATCGCCGAGTTTCCGATGGCCGGCCGGCCGACCGGTGACTTGGTGATTCCGGTGAGTGCCGTGGTCCGGCGGGGCGAACTGGCCGGTGTCTTCCTGGTCCTGGCTGACTCGACGGCGCGACTCCGGTGGATCCGGCTGGGCCGGACGGTCGGCACCGGGGTCCTGGTGGCGAGCGGCCTCGTGGCGGGAGATGTGGTCCTCACCCATCCAGCCGAGGTCAAGGACGGCGACCGGGTCCGTGCGGTCGTCGGCCAGGAGACGTGGCGATGAAAGTCGGGATTTCGGGCCGGGTGGCCCAGACGTTCCTCAACAGCAAGCTGACACCGCTGCTGATCATCGCATCCCTGGTGGCCGGACTCGGCGGCGTACTGACGACGCCGCGGGAGGAGGAGCCCCAGATCAGCGTCCCGATGATCGACGTCTTCCTGGCGGCGCCGGGCTCGAGCCCGGAGGAGGTTGAGCGCCGGGTCATCGAACCGGCCGAGCGCCGGCTCTGGGAGATTCCCGGCGTCGAGCACCTCTACACCACGTCGTTTCCTGATGGCGGGATGATCACCGTCCGGTTTGCCGTGGGTGACGATCCCGAGACCAGCGTCGTGAAGGTGTTCGCGAAGCTGTCGGGGACGCCGGCCTTGGTGAAGCTCCATACCATCGACGAAGTGCCGGTACTGGCCCTGACCCTGCACGGGGCCGGGTACGACGAGTTCCAACTCCGCCGGATCGGCACCGAACTTCGGGGCGAGATCCAACAGATCGAGAACGTGGCTCAGGTCGAAGTGATTGGGGGCGCTCCCCGGATGGTGGTGGTCGAGCCGGATCCGGCTCGGTTGACCGCGCACGGGCTGTCGCCGGACCGGCTGGTTCAGGCGTTAGGTGGTGCCAATGCGCTGATTCCCGCTGGTGCGGTGGTGATGAACAACCGGAGCCTCCCGGTTCGGGCCGGCGGCCTCCTGGCCACCGCGGAGGACGTTTCCCAGGTGTTGGTGGGGGTTCATCAGGGGCGCGGGGTCCGCTTGGCGGATGTGGCGTCGGTGCGGGACGGTCCCGCGGAGCCGGCGTGGTATGTAAGTCACCTCGAGCCCGGCCGGCCCACGAGTCCGGCGGTGACGATCTCGGTCGCCAAGCGGCCCGGGGTCAACGCCGCGACCTTGGCCGATCAGATCGTGGCCGCGGTCGAAGCCACCCGGGGCGTCCTCGTGCCGGCCGATCTCACAGTATCGATTACCAGGAACTACGGTGAGACGGCCAACGAGAAGGCTCAGGAACTCCTCAGTCACATCATCGTCGCCACGCTCGGGGTGGCGCTTCTGGTCTGGTTCGCGCTTGGGTGGCGTGAGGCGTTGGTGGTACTGGTGGCCGTGCCGGTGACCCTGGCTCTGACGCTGTTGGTGTATCGGCTCCTCGGCTATACCCTCAACCGGATCACCCTGTTTGCGCTGGTCTTCGCGATCGGGATCCTGGTCGACGATGCGATCGTCGTGGTCGAGAACATTGCTCGGCACGTCGGGATGCGGACCAAGTCGGCCGCCACCGCCGCTGTCGACGGGGTCGATGAAGTGGGGAATCCGACGATTCTGGCCACCTTCACGGTCATCGCCGCGATTCTCCCGATGGCCTTCGTCACCGGCCTGATGGGTCCCTACATGCGGCCGATTCCGGTGGGTGCGTCGATGGCCATGCTGTTCTCGCTCGCGGTGGCGTTCATCGTCACGCCCTATCTGGCCCTCCGGCTCATCAAGGAGGCCGGCCATGAGCCGGCACCCGACGGCTCATCGGCCGGCCGGGTCGGTGGATTTTATCGAGCCACGCTGGAGCGGCTGCTCGATCGTCGCGGTGAGCGGTGGGCGGCGTATGCGGTAGTCGTGGTGCTGCTGCTGGGATCGGTGGCGCTGATCGGCCTCAAGGCCGTGACGGTCAAAATGCTGCCGTTCGACAACAAGAGCGAGTTTCAGGTGATTCTCGATCTGCCGGAGGGAACCCCGCTCGAAGTAAGTTCCCGCGCGGCCCATGAAATCGCGGAACGGCTTCTGGCCGACCCCGACGTCCGGAACATTCAAGTCTATGCCGGCACGGCAGCCCCATTCAATTTCAACGGACTGGTTCGCCACTACTTCCTGCGCCAGGGTCCGGAGGTCGCCGACCTCCAAGTCAACCTCGCGCCGAAGGACGACCGGAAGGCGCAGAGCCACGCCATCGCGGTCCGGCTCCGGCCGATCGTCACTGAGGCGGCGGCGCGTTACGGTGCCCGGGCCAAAGTAGCCGAGATTCCGCCCGGCCCGCCGGTGCTGTCGACGCTGACCGCCGAGGTGTTCGGCCCCGACGAGGCCACCCGCCGGCGGGTGGCGAGTGAAGTCCGGCGGGCATTCGACTCGACGCCGGGCATCGTCGATAGCGATTGGACGCTGGCCGATCCCGCCTCGGAACTCCGAGTGGCGGTCCGTCCCGACGTGGCGAACTTTGCCGGGCTCGCGAGCGCCGAGGTGGCGCAGGCGGTCCGAAGCATCGGGGGACTCGAGGCCGGGTTGCTTCACGACCCGCGCGCCGCGGAGCCGGTGCCGATCGTGGTCCGGCTGGCCGAACGGGATCGGTCCGGCATCGCCGCCTTGAAAGGGATTCCGATGGTGACCCGGGCCGGCGGTGTGGTGCCGGTCGGCGCGGTCGCGTCGGTCGACTCGGCTCCGCGGATGGAGCCGCGGTTCCGCAAGGATCTGAAGCCGGTGATTTATGTCACGGCCGATGTCGCCGGGGTGATCGAGGCGCCGGTGTACGCCATGCTCGCCGTCGAACCGGCACTGGAGCGGGCGGGCATCACGACGACCTGGAGCGGTCCCCTGGCCACCACGGAGACCGCGTCGGTCAACTGGGACGGCGAATGGCGGATTACCTACGAGGTGTTCCGCGACCTGGGGATCGCGTTTGCCGCCGTCTTGGTGCTGATCTACTTCTTGGTGGTGGCCTGGTTCCAGTCCTTCATCACACCTCTCGTGATCATGGCGCCGATCCCACTGACCTTGATCGGCATCCTGCCTGGTCATGCCGCCGCTGGGGCGTTCTTCACGGCGACATCGATGATCGGCATGATCGCGCTCGCGGGGATCATTGTCCGGAACTCGATCCTTCTGGTCGACTTTGCCGAGTTGGAACGAGAGCGGGGGCGGTCAGTACGGGAAGCGGTCATCGAGGCCGGGACGATCCGGGCGCGCCCGATCGTGCTGACAGCCGCCGCCGTGGTAATCGGCGGGGCGGTGATGGTGGCCGATCCGATCTTCCAAGGACTTGGTCTGGCGTTGATGGCGGGTGCCGTGGTGGCCACGATCCTGACCCTGGTGCTGATTCCACTACTCTATGCGGAGGTGTCATGAACATGCCCATGCATTACGCGATCCGGCTCGTTGCCGGGAGCTTCATCTTGGTGTCACTGGCCCTTGGCCACTGGGTCAATCCCAATTGGTATCTGTTCACCGCATTCGTCGGGGTGAATCTGATCCAGTCGTCCTTCACTAGATGGTGCCTGATGGAGCAGATCCTGACCAAGCTCCGACTGGTCAGGGCCGAATAGTTGCTCGCCGACGGATCGGCGGTCGTGAAGGATCGTTTAGGAAAGAGTGACACCGCCGTGACGGAGCGGGAGTGGCCGGCCGGGCCGTTTCGACCGACCTTTTCCGGCATGCATTCACTGATTGCCGAACTGGCCGATCTGCGCCGGTCGATGCGGGACTTGGAATCCGCATCGGCGGGTCATCTGGTCGGCGTGGACCCCGCCTTTGCGGCGAGCGCCCGCAATCTGGTCCACTACCTCGCGATGCGAGGCCACGACGTTCGGGGCCTCCAACCCCGCCTCGCGGCGCTCGGCCTCTCCTCGTTAGGCCGCGCCGAATCCCACGTCCTGTCCACCGTCGACGCCGTGATCGGAGCCCTCACCCTGATGTCCGGCCAGAAGGGCGGCGTGCCGCCCGACCCGGCGGAACTTGATTTCGGGCGGGGCCGCGCCTTGCTCGACGAACACACGGTCGCCCTGCTCGGCCCCGAACCCGCCGGCCGTTCCGTCCGGATCATGGTGACGATGCCGGGCGAGGCGGCCGACGACCCCCGCCTGGTGCATCGACTGGTTGAGGCCGGGATGGAGTGCATGCGGATCAACTGTGCCCACGACGACGAGGCCGGCTGGGGCCGGATGATCGGGCACCTCCGTTCTGCCGAGCGCGCGTTGGGCAAGGTGTGCCGGGTGAGCATGGACCTGGCGGGCCCCAAGATCCGGACCGGCCCGATCGAACCAGGCCCCGCCGTGATCAAGATCTCGCCGACCCGCGATCCGTTCGGCGGCGTTCGGGCGCCGGCCCGAGTCTGGCTCACCCCGGCCGAAGGGCCGACCGCCGCTCCGACCCCGGCGGACGCGGTCATTCCGCTCGACGGCGAATGGCTTGGCCGGCTCACCCTGAACGAGCGGGTGAGCTTCAACGACGCCTCGGGCGCC
>JANPEL010000107.1:0-2291 GCA_031431925.1 Gemmatimonadota bacterium
ATACTTTCTGCGAGGCAAGAGCCGGTACAACGGAGGTGACGAGTTCGTGTCGCGCCTGAAAACCACCCGGTGGGTGGCCGACTGGCAGCATCGGGTGGCGGTCAGCGGAACCGTGGCCGCGATCGCGGGGATCAACGCGGAGTGGAGCGACGTGACCGACAACGACGGCCGGCGCGACGAGCGGCTCCGGGCCGGCTACGCCGAACTCACCGCGACCCCGAATCGGAACCTGGTAGTCTCGGTGGGCGCCCGGCATGACGACTACACCACCTTTTCGGCCCGGACCACGGGCCGAATCACGGCCGCCTACTTCCTCCCGGCGGCTGATCTCAAGTTTCGGTCAACCATCGGCACCGGGTTCATGCCCCCGAGTCTCGCCGCTCGGTTCGGAAGCCCGTTCCAGAAGGCCAATCCCGGTCTCCGCCCGGAACGTTCCCGCGGGATCGACGCCGGCATCGATCGGTTCTTCGATGGCGGCCGGGCCGTCGCGAGTGTCACCGTGTTCGAGAACCGGCTCACCGATTTGATCGGCTTCGAGTCGGCGGACTATCCGGAACTCGGGCGGAGCATCAACATTGCCCGGGCCCGGACCCGGGGTGTCGAGGCCTCGGCGCGGGCGGAACGCGGCGCATTCGATGGCCGGCTGAGCTACACTTTTACCGACGCGATCGACCTTGACGCGCCGAGCGCCGAGGAGGAACGACTGATTCGGCGACCCCGGCATGCCGTGGCCGCCGACCTCGGATTCCGGCACCAGGCGTTGACGGCCGGCCTTGGGATGTTCGGCGCCCTGGGCCGCGAGGACAGCGATTTCAACGTCTTCCCGTTCCGCCGGGTCAACCCGGGCGACTACCTCGATGCCCGGGTCTACGGCGGATGGCGGTTCGGGTCGGGGCTGGTGGTGGAGGCCCGGCTCGAAAACGTATTCGGATCGCGGTATGAAGAGGCGTATGGCTTTCCGGCACTCGGCCGGCGAGTGACCGTTGGGTTCGGGATCAACCGTTAGGTCACATGGCGATTGCGTTGGCCTGGAGCACCGGCAAGGACGCGGCGTGGTCGCTGCACCTGCTGCGTCAGCAGCGCCGCGAGGTGGCGGCGCTGATTACGACGGTGACCCGGGACTTTGACCGGGTGGCGATTCACGGAGTGCGCCGGAGCGTGCTGCGCCACCAGGCCGCGCTGGTCGGTCTGCCGCTGTTCGAGGTCGAGTTGCCGAATCCTTGCACCAACGAATTCTACGAGTTTGCGTTTGCGGGTACCCTCCGGCAGGTCCAGGAGCAGACCGGCATCACCGGCGTGGCGTTCGGCGACATTTTCTTGGCGGATGTCCGAACCTACCGGGAGCGGCTGCTCGAGCCGTTGGGATTGGTGCCGGAGTTTCCGCTCTGGGGCAGCCGAACCGACTTGCTGATCCGGAACATGCTCCGGGCCGGGGTGGTGGCGCAGGTGGCGAGTCTCGATCCGACCAAGGTGCCGCCGCGATTTGCCGGCTGGGCCATCGATCGAACGTTCCTCGAGGCTTTACCGCCGGACGTCGATCCCTGCGGCGAACGAGGCGAGTTTCACACCGTGGTTTCGGATGGGCCGATGTTCCAGTCGCCGCTCCGGCTGATTCCCGGAGAAATCGTCGAGCGCGATGGCATTGTGTACGCCGACTTCACGCTCAACGCCCCGGTGATTGAATGAACCCGCCGATCATCTCTCCCTGCCGGAGGATTTGCCGGATCGGCGACGACGACCGCTGCGATGGCTGCGGCCGGACCCTCGGCGAAGTCGGCGCGTGGCTCGGCCTGTCCGACCGGGCGCGCCGAGTGGTGATGGACCGGGTGGCTGACTGGGTACCGCGAGACGATCAGCCCGCTACCACGTCCATCGAACACCCCCGTTGACAACCCGTCCGTCGAGCGGGCCCCAGGCATCGACGGTCCAGTTTCCATCCGGTGCCCGGAACGGCCGGATCAGTGGGTCGGACTTGGTCTGGCGCACGTCGGTCAGGTTTTCGAAGTTGACGAACAGGCTCGCCCGGCCGAAGCGCCGTTCCGCCAGCAGGCCGAGCACGAGGTAGGGTTCGGACGACGCCCGATAGGGATTTGACTCCAGTGACTGCCGGCCGGTGTAGTACAACTCCAGTCCAATGCGACCCCGCTCGCCTTCGGCGACGGCTACGAGGCCGGCGGTATGACGGGGCGTCAGGGGCGTTGGCCGCCTCGACGTGCCGTTAGGCTCCGGTTCGCTGGTCGCGACGAAGGCGTAGGATCCGATCACGGCAAACGGCGACCGCCGAAAGACGA
>JANPEL010000108.1:0-2541 GCA_031431925.1 Gemmatimonadota bacterium
CCCTCCCACACAACTGTGGTTTGTGTCCTGGCACCCGGGCGCGCGCACCGGGGTTTTCCGTGCCCCCCGCGGCCGAGCGCCGAGTGCCGAGATTCAGTGCCGCGTGACGGTCGGGGAGTGATCCCCCGCCACCTCCGGCACGGTGGAAAAAGTAAGGGTCGTCCAATGGGCGCCCCCTCCCAACGTCGGCATCGATGGTCTGACGTGGAGGCAGTGCGGAGCGACACCGCGGGATCTTCCCGGCCGGTCGCCCCGCTTTTGTATTGATGAAATGATTAACCGGCAGAGCCGGACGGGGCTTAAGGGCAGCTTATGGCACGGAAAACTCCACTCAGTCGCTATCGCAACATCGGCATCATGGCCCACATTGATGCCGGGAAGACGACTACGACCGAGCGCATCCTGTACTACACCGGCAAGAACTACAAAATCGGTGAGGTCCACGATGGCGCCGCCACGATGGATTGGATGGAGCAGGAGCAGGAGCGGGGCATCACGATTACGTCGGCCGCCACGACCTGTTTCTGGATGCATAACGACCTCGAGTACCGCATTAATATCATCGACACCCCCGGGCACGTCGATTTCACGGCTGAAGTCGAGCGGTCCCTTCGGGTCCTCGACGGCGCCGTCACGCTGCTTGACTCCGTGGCCGGCGTCGAGCCGCAGACCGAGACGGTCTGGCGGCAGGCCGACCGGTACGGGGTGCCGCGGATCATTTTCGCGAACAAGATGGACCGGGTCGGTGCCGACTTTTTTCGGTGTTTGAGTATGATCCGCGACCGGCTGAGCAAGAAGGCCTTCCCGCTCCAGCTGCCGATCGGGTCCGGCGAGACCTTTACCGGGCACATCGATCTCATCCGGCAGGTCGAGATCGTGTTCGATGACGAGAACATGGGCAAGACCTTTACCGAGATGCCGATCCCTGAGGCATATCGGGAGCAGGTTGCCTTGTACCGGCATGAGCTGATCGAAGCCGCGGTTGAACACGAGGAAGAGGTCCTTGAGCGCTATCTCGCCGGGCAGGAACCGACGATCGACGAGATCCGGGCGGGGATTCGGAAGTCGACGATCAACGGCTGGATGGTGCCGGTGCTGTGCGGGGCCTCGTTCAAGAACAAGGGTGTCCAGGCTCTCCTCGATTCCGTCATCGATTTCCTTCCCGCCCCATCCGACATTCCGCCGATCAAGGGTCACCTTCCGCTCCACGACGATACCCACGTCGAGCGGATCGCCTCGGACGACGAGTCGTTCTCGGCGTTGGCGTTCAAGATCATGACGGATCCGTACGTCGGCCGGTTGACCTATTTCCGGGTGTACTCGGGGTCGATCAAGTCCGGCAGCTACGTCTACAACAGCACCAAAGACAAGCGCGAACGAATCGGCCGTTTGTTGCAGATGCACGCGAACAAACGCGACGAGATCGAAGAAGTATTGGCCGGCGACATTGCCGCCGCGATCGGCCTCAAGGACACCCGGACCGGCGATACGCTGGCGGACGCCGATCACCCGGTCATTCTCGAGGCGATGAAGTTCCCGAATCCCGTCATCGACGTGGCGATCGAGCCGAAGACCAAGGCCGACCAGGACAAGATGGGCATCGCCTTGCACAAGCTGGCCGAGGAAGACCCGACGTTCAAAGTCCGGACCGACGTCGAGACCGGCCAGACCATCATCGCGGGGATGGGCGAGCTCCACTTGGAAATTCTCGTCGAGCGGATGAAGCGGGAATTCAAGGTCGAGGCCAACGTCGGCCGCCCGCAGGTGGCATTCCGCGAAACGATCAAGAAGAAAGTCACCGACGTCGAAGGCAAGTTCATCCGGCAGTCGGGCGGTAAGGGACAATACGGCCACGTGGTCATCGATCTGGAGCCGGCGGAGCCGGGCACCGGCTTCCACTTCGAGGACAAGATCGTGGGCGGTACCATTCCGCGCGAGTTCATCAAGCCGGTCGAAGCGGGGATCAAGGAAGCGCTCGAGAACGGCGTGCTGGCGGGCTACCCGGTCGTCGATGTGAGGGTGAAACTCGTGTTCGGCAGCTACCACGACGTCGATTCCTCGGAAATGGCGTTTAAGATCGCCGGCTCGATGGCGTTCAAAGAAGCCTGCCGCTTGGCCAAGCCGATCATCCTCGAGCCGATCATGGAAGTGGAAGTCGTCACCCCCGGCGATTATCTCGGCGACGTGATCGGCGACTTGTCGGGCCGGCGGGGCAAGATCGGCGGGATGACGCAGCGGGGCGATAACCAGGTCGTGGCCTCCGAGGTTCCGTTGTCGGAGATGTTTGGATACTCGACCACGCTCCGCAGCATGAGCCAGGGTCGGGCCGTGTATACGATGCAGTTCGACCACTACGAGCAGGTGCCGAAGGCGGTCGAAGAGCAAATCGTGGCGAAGACGAAGAAATAACGGAGAATCACCATGGCAAAAGCGAAATTCGAGCGGACGAAGCCGCACGTGAACGTGGGTACGATCGGGCACGTCGACCACGGGAAGACGACGACGACGGCGGCGTTGACGAAGGTGTCGGCGGAGCAGGGC
>JANPEL010000109.1:0-11697 GCA_031431925.1 Gemmatimonadota bacterium
GCCTGGGTTGATCACGATCCCTCCGCACCGGCGGCCGGCCGGCAGCAGATCAAGGAGCCGCCGCGGGAGTTCGACAATGATCTCGTCACCGGCTTCGCGAGCGATGGCCAGCGGCGCGGGGCCGGAGATCGCGCCGATCCGAATCCCGGTTTCCGCGAGGCTCGCGAGGACGATCAGATCGGCGATCGCGGTGAACGCTGCCACGGGGCCGACCCACGTGCTCAACTTGTCGGCGCACTGGATCGAGTTCGCCTCGTGTTGGACGGCCCGTTGCCCCTCGTGGTACCGGAACGGCTGCATCGTCAGCGAATGCGCCAGCCGTTGACGGGGCCGGGGTTGAAGAATTTCTCGGGTGTCATCAGGCCATCCTTCTTGAAGACCTTGCCATCTTTGAGCACGAACCGGACATTCCGGAGCGCGTCGATGTCCCGGAGCGGATTACCGGCCACGGCGATCAGGTCGGCGGCGAGGCCCGGCTTGATCAGGCCCCGGGTCTCCAGGGTTTCACTGACCCGGTATCCGGTGACGGTCATGGCGCGGAGAATATCGACGGGCGGAATGCCCGCGGCTTTCCAGGTTTCGAGAAACTCGATGGCGACTTCGCCCCGGGTTTTGCCCGGCACCCAGTAGTCGGCGTCGGTCGAGAAGGTGATGGCCACCTTGTTGTCGTAGGCGTTTTTCAGACCGCGAACGGTGGTCGCATAGGCGTCAGGGGTGGTATGGCCGGTCAGGGTGAGCGGGGTTTCGGTCCCGGCTCGGAAGATGCCTTTTTCGGCCATCAGTTTGTGCATTTCATCGGTGAGGCCGATGTCGTGGGCAATCGACCAAATCCCGGCCCCGATCGCGCGCCTCGCGCCGTCGACGGTCTGAACATGTCCTTCGACCTTAACGCCGGCCTTGGCCGACTCGGCGATGACCAACCGGATTTCGTCCGCCGTGTACCCCCATGGCTTGCAATCGACGCAGATCTTGATGACGGTGGCACCGAACAGCAAGTTTTGGCGAATGGCTTTGACGATTTCATCGGGGGTGTCGGCGTCGAGGTATTCGGGATAGACGATCCCTTTGCCGACGGCCATTTCCGGCGTGGGCCAGAACTGGCCGCCCATCCCTCCGATGATGATGCCAGAGTTGATGATGGTGGGTCCGGGAATCCAGCCCTGTTCGACGGCCACGCGGAGGGCGGCGTCGGCATAGTTACCGTTGTTGCCCATGTCGCGGACGATGGTGAAGCCGGACGAGAGCATCTGGATGCCGTTCGAAACGGCCTGGATGGCGCGAAGCGGGGTGCCTTCCATGACGTAGGTCAGGTAGTAGACGTCGTTCTCGGGCACTTTCTTGTAGGTCAGCGCCAAGTGATTGTGAGCATCGACCAGGCCGGGCAGCACCGTCAGCGCGGAGAGATCCACGATCTCCGCCCCGGCCGGAATTGTGAGATTGGCGCCGACGGCAGTGAACTTGCCGTCCTGGATCAGGATGATCTGATTGGTGGCCACCGTCCCGGTTACGGGGTCGATGAGGCGGCCGGCCTTGATTGCGGTGACTTGGGCGGCTGCGGAGTTGGCTCCGGCCAGGGCGAGGGCGACGAGCGTCCGGGAAAGCATGGTCATGGTGACTCCGAGTGGGGGCCGACGAGCGAACTCGGCACCCAAGGTACTGGTTGGGAAGGCGGCTGTCGAGCGCGACCCTTCCCCGCCGGCCCTTCAGCGCGCAGATTGGGGAATCCCGTCGTCGTATCCTGCCCAACCGAGGAGTGCCCCAATGCAGCTGTGTCGGTTAACCGGCGTGACCGTCGCCCTCTTGTCACTGGTGGCCTGCGCGCCCCAGCCGAAGCCCTCGTTGCCCGCCGACTGGGAAACGGCCCTGGTCACGGCGCGCGAGCAGGTCTGGCGCGAGTGGTTCAGCGGGTCGGCAGCGTTGGCCGACGTGTTGACGGATGACTTCGTCGGGATTGGCTTTGGGGCCGGCGCCTGGGACTCCAAAGAGACCACCTTGGCGGGGTCACGGGATTTCGCGGCGAGCGGCTCGAAACTCGTGTCCCTGACCTTTCCGAAGACCACCACCCAGGCGATGGGAGACGTGGTGGTGGTCTATTCGAACTATGAGTTGGTGTCCGCCGCGAGCAGCGGCGAGCAAACAACCCAGCGGGGCCGGGCCACTGAGGTGTTTCGCTGGAAAGACGGCCGGTGGCTCCACCCCGGGTGGCACCTCGACTCGGGGCAGTGACGGGTTTCCAATGATGGGGGCGAAGGACGCTAATACAGGCAGATCGGATCCTCACAGCTGATCAGCCGGTAGTTGCGGTCCGGTTCCGCTCCCATCAGCCAGCGGACGAAGTAGTCCCATCGTTTCTTGATGGTGTACGCCGGCAGCCCGTGCTCGGCGTCGGGCACCACCAGCATGTCGAAATCCTTCCCGGCCTTGATGAGCGCGTCGACCAACCGGTAGGTCATGGTGGGATGGACGTTGGTGTCCATGTCGCCGTGCATCAGGAGGAGGCGGCCTTTCAAGTTACCGGCTGAGAGGTAGTTGGCCTGCGACTCGAAGTTGTCGCGCCCCGTGAGGGTATCCTTCTTGAAGCGCCCCTGATATTTCTCGCCCCAGTCGAACCGGTAGCTCCGGTTATCGTGATTGCCGGCCCCCGAGACGGCCACTTTGAAGAAGTCCGGATAGCGGAGAATCGCGGCGGTCGACGAGAAGCCGCCGCCCGAATGGCCGTAGATCCCGACCCGGTCGAGGTCCATGAACCGGTACCGGGCCCCGAGCTGTTTGGTGGCGGCGATCTGGTCCGGGATGCCGTTGTCGGTCATGTTGCCGAAGTAGGCGTCATGAAAGGCCTTGGACCGGCCCGGCGTACCCAAGGCGTTGACCTC
Source organism: Gemmatimonadota bacterium (assembly GCA_031431925.1). Classification (GTDB taxonomy): domain Bacteria; phylum Gemmatimonadota; class Gemmatimonadetes; order Gemmatimonadales; family GWC2-71-9; genus SHZU01. The sequence continues at coordinate 2,874 of JANPEL010000109.1, forward strand.
GACGACGACAAACCCCAGCTCGGCCAGCCCTCGCCGTTCGCCGTTGGTTTGGAAGCCGTAGTGGACGACCGTCCCGATCTGCGGGCCGGGGTAGATGTAGACGATCACCGGATACTGCTTCGTCGTGTCGATCCGGGACGGCAGATACACGAACCCGTACAGATCGGTGAGGCCGTCGCGGGCCTTGACGGTGAACGGAGTCGGCGCGGTCCAACCGGTCTTCTGCATCTCGGAGGCGTCGGCGGTCTCGACGTCGAGCGTCTTCCGCCCGTCGAGGGCGGCCCGGATGGTCGTGACCGGCGGCAGGTCAGGACGGGTCTCGGTGTCGATGTAGTATTTGCCGGTCGGGACGAACGCCACCCAGTGATGACCGGTGCCCGGGGTCAGGTCGGTCAAGCCGGATCCGTCGGCGCCGATCCGCATCAGGTGGGCGTAGTACGGATGGGCCGGGTCCTTGCCTAACGCGGTGAAGTAGACCTGCCGGGTGACGGGGTCAACGTACTTGAGCCACTGGACGAGCCAGGGGCCGCTGGTGACTTGATTGAGCAGTTTGCCGGCGGTGTCATACCGGTAGAGATGGCCCCAGCCGTCCCGCTCCGACCACCAGAGAATCTCGGAGTCGCCCACCAGGCGCCAGTTGCCGGTGGCGACCCCGCTGGCGTTCTCGGTGAACGTCGGGAGGGAATCCGCCAGCACTTGGCGGGAGCTTCCGGTCGCCGCATCGGCGGTGAGGAGCCGGACGGTCCGGTTGGCCCGGGCGGCGTCGGTGAAGAAGATTCGGTCCGATTTCGAGGTCCACTGGATCATCCCGGCCCCAGTCCACCCAAAGACACTGGCCACCGGCTTGGCCCCTTGTACGGTCACATTGCTCTTCCGGTCCAGGTCGAGGATGTGGATTTCATAGGTCGGGACGATCGAGTCGCTCGGGACCGCGTTCGGATACTGAAACAGCTTCGGAACCGTGCTGGTCGACGAATAGACCGGGAACTTGGTGACGCCGCGTTCATCGACCTTGAGGGTCGCGAGTTTCTTCGAATCCGGTGACCACACCACGATCGGGCTCCGGGCGTCCGGGTCGGGCATCGGTCGCTCGGCCGCCCCGAACCCGTAGCCGAACTCCGCCGAGCCGTCGGTCGTCAGTTGGATCGAGTCCCGGGGCTCGGCCACTCGGCGGACCCAGAGGTTGCCCTTCCGAACCGTGGCAGCCCACTTCCCGTCCGGGGAGAGCGCGGCCCACGCCGGCGGTTCGGTGGTGAGGGTATCGCCCTTGGTGCAGCGGTAGGCCACCAGATCACATTCGTAGCGTTTCACGCCGAGCCGGAAGGCGATCGCGGTTTCGTTCTTGAGGAGCTTGAAGGTCGGGAACGGCAGCTTGGTGCCGTCGAACGTGGTGTCTCCGGCCACCGACATGGCCGCCGCCAGGCGGGCGTTGTCGAACAGCGGCCGCCGGGTGCCCTTGACCGGGTCAACGATGATGAACTCGGCCCCTCGCGGGGTTCGGACCCGGTACCGAAACCGGGTGCTGTCGTCGAGCCACTCCGGGCTTCCGAGCCCAAGTCCTTCAACCCACGGCGGAACCCCGTAGAGGCGGCTCGGCGCGATCCGCATCTGGTCGGCGCGGTTGTAGTCGGGCTGGGCGTGGGTGCGGTGCAGTGGCAGGGCAAGGGCCATCAGGGCCAGCAGGCCGCCAAGCCGGACGGGGCCAGAAGGGACGGGCATTCATGACTCGGAGGAAGGGGTGTCCTCCAGATCTAAAGCCGTTGGACTCGAAAACCAAGCCGACGTCAGAACAGGCTCACTTCTTTACGGCCGCCAGGACGAGTTCGAGGGCCCGCCGCGCCACTTGACCACCGGCATTGAGCGAGTCCGGCGACCGGTTCATCGCGGCGGCCACGGTGACATCGGCGGCGGGACAGTGGCGCGCCGTGGTGCCCCAGTACCCGCTGTGGCCGTAACAGAGCTCGGTGCCGATACGGCCCCGCCCGATGCCCATCCCATAACCCGACGTCGAATCGGGGCCCAGGCTCGGTGCTGACGGCGTCAACATACCGTCGAGGATGCCTGGTTTGGTGAGAATCTCGCCGCGCACCAAGGCCCGGTAGAAGCGGGTCAGGTCGGCCACGTTGGAGACGATGCCGCCGCCCCCGTAGAGGTCGTGCGAGGGGTCGAGGCCGTAGGTGTCGGTGCTGTCGAGGTACTGATGGGCCCTCGCCGGGGTACCGGCCGGCACCGAGTCCAGAGATTCGAAGTAGGTGTGGGTGATGCCGAGCTTCGGATAGCCGATCAGAGTGGCCACCGCCGCGCCCATAGTCTGACCGGTGGTGCGCTCAAGGAGTTCGCCTAGCAGGATGTAGCCGGTGTCGGAGTAATGATAGACCTCGCCGGGCTTGCCGTAGGGAGCCCCCTTGTCGATCGCAAAGGTCAACTGCTCGGGCCGGGTCCACCGGTGCGAGAAGTCGGCGCCGATGGCCGCGGCGAACTCGGGTGACATCGCGTAATCGAAGATCCCGCTGGTATGGGTCAGCAGATGCCGGACCGTAATGGCCTCGGTGTCGTAGCCGTCGCGCCGCAGTTCGGCCAGCGATTCGGGCGAGAGGTGCTTGGCGATCGGATCGTCGAGCCCGACCTTGCCATCCTCGACGAGCCGAAGGGTGGCGGCCGCGATGTAGGTTTTGGTGTTGCTCGCGATCCGCATGGTATGCTCAGGCCGGAGCTTCTCGCCGGTGGCGCGATCGAAGACGCCGGCGGCACCCTGCCAGTCGAGCCCGAGGCTTGGCGCTTGGACTCGCAAGATGAGCCCGGGAATCGACGGCGTGGCCGCGACGGTGCTGTCGACCAGGGCTTGGAGTGTCTGAGTGAGGTCGGGGGCTTTAGGCCCTCCACAGGCGGCCAGGACCAACGAGCTCGAGACCAGGAAATTTCGCATCGTGTAGTTTCGGCTGCGAACTCGATCCGCGCAAGTTCGGCGAAGGGCTACCGTTTGCCGAACAACCGGCCGAACAAGCCTGCTTTCGGAGGATCGGGCGGCGCGGTCGGTGCGGGGCTCTCGGGCCAGTGCTCTTGGCCGCTGGTGATCTCGGTAAGAAACTGCTCGACCGAGGCTTGGCGGGCCGCCGGGGCCTTGGCGAGGGCCTTGAGCAAGGCCGCATCGATGGCTGGCCCGAGCTCCCGGCGGTGCCGGCTGGGCGGATCGGGCGGCAGGCTCAAGTGACCCTGCAGGAGCTGCAACACCGTCGTGCCGACGAACGGGGGCCGGCCCGCCAACATTTCATAGCCGACACACGCAAAGCTGTACAGATCGGCGCGGGCGTCCGCCTCGGCGGCGCCGGTAATCTGTTCGGGACTCATGTACGCCGGGGTCCCGAGCGGCATGCCGGTGCCGGTGAGATTGCTTTGGACGTCGAGGGCTCGGGCCAACCCGAAGTCGACCACCAAGGCCTGTCCGTTGGAGATCATTACGTTTTCGGGCTTGAGGTCCCGGTGGATAATGCCCTTGGAATGGGCGTAGGTCAGGGCGCTCCCGACCTGGGTGACGATCCGGAGCGCGTCGGGAATGGCCATCAAGCCGCGGGTGGCGAGTGCCGCGCGGACGGTCTCACCGGATACGAACGGCATGACGTACCAGTAGAGGCCATCATCCACGCCCGAGTCGATCAGGGCGAGGATGTTGGGGTGCTCGAGCGTCTTGGTCAGGGTGATCTCTCGGAGGAACCGCTCGGCGTTGGTGGCCGTGGCGGTCTCCGGCGGCAAGAGCTTGATCGCGACCGACCGGCCGGTCGCCACTTCGACGGCTTGGTAGACCCGGGCCATCGCGCCCCGGCCCGCTTCTTTCTCGATCCGATACCGGCCCTCGATCGCGGCGGCGAGCCGGGCCAACAGCACCCCGGGGTCGCTGGGCTTCACGAGAGCATGACGTCCTGCGCCAGGGTACCCGTGGCCCGGCGAAGTGAATCAACGACCGCCGAAGGGGGGAGCCGCTTCCGGCACCGGATTTGGTAGCGGAGCCCGACGGAGCCATCCGGCTGGGCCACCTCACCCTCGAACCGCCACTGTTTGGCGTCCATCTCGAGGGTGGTCTCGATCGAACGGCGGAGTTCGCCAACTAACCCCGCGCCGGCCGCGACGACGACCACGGCCACCTCCCGGGATTCCGCGGCCGCCGGGAGAACCAAGTCCTTCGTCAGGCTCTGGTTTCGTTGCATGGCCTTGTCGGCCAAGGCCTTGAGTTGGTCGGAAGTCATTGATTGGAGCAAGTGCTGGTCGAGCTGCGCAACGTACTCTCCAGTGCGGCGGTCAGGGCTCAAGTCTTTGGCCAACTGGACCCGTTTCTGGGCGATTTCATGGGACAAAGGAGCGGGCGCTCTGGCAAAATCGGTGACCCAGAGGCCCAAGGCCACCAGGTTAAAGAAGGCGGAGGCCGCGAGGGCCACGGAGTAGGATTGGACGCCGACCGCGAGGCCCAGGGCAATGGCGACGAACACGTAGACGGCGTCCTTGGTGTCCTCGAGCCGATGGCGAAACGCCACCGCGCCGACAATGCCGCCGAGGGAAAAGGCCAGCGCGACGCTGTGCTTCACCAGCACCACGACGATGGCCACGACGATCGGCAGCATGACCAAGGTCTGGGCCAGCGACTGCTGGAAGCCCCGTTTCTGCCGCGCGAAGGTATAGACCCAAATGATCGGGAGCGTGAGGAGGAGTGCCGACGCCATGGTGATCAGGGCCATCACGGCGGCTTCACCCGGAGTATCGAGGTTGGGATCGACCCTCAGGTCGAGACCGGTCGCAGTCGGCCGGGGGACCCCGGACAAGTGGTCGGCCATCCACGGGCTCAACCACACCAAGACCAGGTAGATGCCGGCGAGGACCGCATAGTAGGCAGTCAGGCGGACGATCGGCCGCCAGGTCTGCTCAATGATTCCGAATTTTCCGGTTGGCTGATCCATGGGATGGTCTAAGATACGCCAACCGGGCCGTCTGGGGGAGTCTGGTGTCTAGTCCCGGTAATCCGGCGCCTCGCGGTCGAGCAGGCGCTTCAACGCCTCGAGGTGCTTTCGCGGCTGGTCCACTGCATCCGGGTTGCTGCTGATCGCCTTGACCATCTCGGCAATCACCCGCTCCGGAATCGGCCGGAGCGGGCGCCCGGTCGACATCGCCAGCACCTGCACCATCGCCGCCCGCTCCAGGAAGTAGAGATCGTTCCAGGCCGCGTGAATCGAGGCCCCGGTGATGATCACGCCGTGGTGGCCCAGAAACAGGACGGTCTTGTCGCCCATGGCGGCGGCCATCCGGTCGCCCTCGGTGTGGTCGAGGGCCAGCCCTTCATAGTCGTCGAGATAGGCGATCCGCCCCGCGAACTGGAGCGCGTTCTGCGACACCATCTCGAGCCGGCCCGCCTCGATGACTGTGAGCGCGGTGGCGTACGGCATGTGAGTATGAAGGACGGCCCGGGCCCCGGGGTGCTTGAGATGGAGCCGGGAGTGGATAAAGAACGCCGTGTCCTCGACCGCGTTGGTGCCCTCGAGGATTTCCCGGTCAGCCGTAGCCAAGACGAGGTCGCTGGCCTTGAGTTCCCGCCAATGGAACCCGAGTGGGTTGACCAGAAACCGGTGGCCGGACGGTTCGACCGAGTAGCTGAAGTGGTTATCGATGCCCTCGTTGAGTCCGAGGCGCTCGGCCCACCGTAGGGCGGCCGCGAGATTCACGCGATCCGGATAGTAGGACGGGATGGTCATGTCAGATTGGCTTTTCCGCCATCAGGGCGAAGGTGTTGCCTTCGGTGTCATTGAAGAACGTCATCCACAATTCGAAGGCCGGGGTTCGGTGGACAACATGCGGCACGTCTCGAAAGATAACGCCGCGGGCCGCGAGCTCGGCATGGGTGGCCACCACGTCCGCCACCCGGTAGTAGAGGATCGAACTCGGGTGGTCGAACTCCGGCTTCTCCGCCGTGGAGAGCATGAACCGGGTGGCCCCGCATTGGAAGAAAGCCAACCCCGGGAACCCAAACAAGAACGGAAGCCCCAGTTGGTCCCGGTAGAATCCCGTAGCCCGCTCGAGGTCCTTGACCACGACGGCGATCTGCCCGAGCGTTGCATCCCGAAGGTCCGCCATGCCGCCCTCCTGCTTTACGAGGTCCGCCAGCCAGTGTACCCTTGAGCGGTCACCGAGTGCCGAGCGCCGAGCGCTGATTTCGTTCGCAAGCTAACGACATCCCCACAAGTGACGCTCGCTGATACCCTAACTATACGAGTCTCATGGACAAACGCGCCGCCAATCTCGCCGTTTTGGTCGCCGCCCTCGGCTACTTTGTCGACATCTACGATTTGATCTTGTTCAGCGTCGTGCGGGTCCGCAGTCTGACGGATATCGGGGTGCCCGAAGCGCAACTCCTCGATGCGGGCGTCCGATTGATCAACCTCCAGATGTTCGGGATGCTGGTGGGCGGCATCCTGTGGGGCGTCCTCGGCGATCGCCGGGGCCGGCTCTCGGTGCTGTTCGGATCGATCGTGCTGTACTCGCTCGCCAACCTGGCCAATGCCTTCGTCACGTCGGTCGAGTCGTATGGTGCCCTCCGGTTCATCGCGGGCATCGGATTGGCGGGGGAACTGGGGGCCGGGATCACCCTGGTCGCGGAAGTCATGTCGAAGGAATCCCGGGGCTATGGGACCGCGGTTGTCGCCGGCATTGGGGTGCTCGGCGCGATCGCGGCCGCCCTGGTGGCCGAAGCCTTCGACTGGCGGACGGCGTACATCGTCGGCGGCGTCATGGGGCTTGCTCTCTTGGCGCTTCGCGTGGCGGTTCGGGAAAGTCAGATGTTCCAAAGCGTCAAATCGACGTCCATCGGTCGGGGAAATTTCTTTGCGTTGTTCGCCGATCGGCGGCGGGGCATTCGGTATCTCTCGGTTATTCTGGTAGCGGTGCCGATCTGGTACGTCATCGGCGTCCTGGTCACCTTTGCGCCGGAGTTCGCCAAGGCGCTGGACCTGGGCTACACGCCGAGTGCCGGCCGGGCGATCCTCTGGCTGTATGCCGGTCTCGCGGTGGGCGACATAGCGAGCGGCACGCTGAGTCAAGTGATCCAGAGCCGGAAACGGGCCATCGCCTTGTTTCTCGGACTCACGGTCGCCGGCTGTGCGGCGTATTTCTTGGAGGTGGCGGGCACCTTGGCCGGGTTCTACGCCCTCTGCAGCGCCATGGGCGTCGCGATCGGGTACTGGGCCGTGTTCGTGACGATGGCCGCCGAGCAGTTTGGGACCAATCTTCGCGCCACCGCCACCACCTCGGCTCCGAACTTCGTCCGGGGGGCGGTGGTGCCGATGACCTGGGCGTTTCAGTCGTTTCGCGACGGCGGGCTCGGGGTTGTCGGGGGAGGGATCGCCGTCGGTGTCGTGGTGCTAGTGCTTGCCGTGATCGCCCTGCTCGCCCTTGGCGAGACCTATGGTAAGGACCTCGACTACGTTGAATCTTGACCTTGGCGTGAGGAATACGATGCGAACGGGAATCAAGGTGGCCGCGCTCGGACTGCTGATCGGCATTGGGTCCTGCTTGACGGTTCCGCCCACGGATCCGAGCAAGGAAACCATCGCGGCGATCGCGGGGCGGGTGGTCCGCCCTGACGGGACCGGTGTCGGCGGTCCGATCGTCGCGGTGCAACTCTTGACCGGCTCGACCGGCGGGAGCGCTCAGTTCATCAGTTCGGCGTCGGTCCTCGGCGCCGACGACGGACGATTCCTCTTCGTCTTTCTGGTGAACGGCTTTACGCCCCAGATCGGGTCGGCGGTGATCTCGGTGACGGCTCCGATCGGGAGCGGGTTGGCGGGGCGCGACACCGCGGGCATTCCGGTCAAGTTGGTCTTGGGCCGGTCGGCCACCGACACGTCGTACGTTCAGATGGAGCTCCGCCCCCGGTAAGGTTGTTCGGCCCCGCGGGACCTCTGGCGCGCGCCGGGTAGGCCGAACGAGATGCGGGCCGGTGCAGGCAGCCGGTTCGCGAACCGCAATGCAAGTTCTTCCCTCCGGTCTCTGATTCGGCCATCCGATCGACGATTTCGCGCAAGGCGCTGCACGGCGACGGAAAATCCTCCTAATAAAGGCGTTGTTCACCGTCGCCAATGCCTCCTTCCGGGGCGGCATGCAAGCTGCCTTTTGAATGGGGCAACTGGGTTCCGTACGTCGTAGTGCTGCATCCCGGTGCAGCCGTGCCGCCGACCAAGCGAGGATCGAATGAAGGGTCTCACTGTCGTGATTGGTTTTGCCGTGCTCGTCGGCGCTCGTCCGAGTTTCGGGCAGACGGCGCGGACGGCCGTACCAGCACCGGCACCGAAAGCGACGAAGGCGGTGCCCGCCGATGCGCCGGTCTTTGGCCGCCAGGGGCTCTGGTTTAGTGCCGGGCTCGGGGCGGGGAGCACCAGCATCCATTGTGCGATCTGCGCCGGTGACCTGGGCAGTCGGGGGACCGCGGGATACGCCCGGATGGGCACGACGCTCAACGGCCGTCTACTCGTCGGGGCCGAGCTGAACGGATGGCTGAGGGGAAGTGAGGACGGCAATCAACGGGTCTTGGCGCTGACGGGTAACGGCTATTGGTATCCGAATCCGCGTCATGGCTACTACCTCAAAGGCGGGTTTGGCCTTGCCAGCTACAAGCAATGGCAGACCGATCGCAACAACAGCGACGTGTCGACGGGCATTTCGACCGGCGGCCTCACCGGGCAGATCGGGACCGGCTACGAGATGCGGGTCAACCCCCGGATGTCGTTTGTGCCGTATCTGAACCTGGTGGCCACTGCTCAAGGGGCGCTGGCCTCCGAGCGCTCCGACG